>JAEXPQ010000007.1 GCA_023446735.1 Verrucomicrobiota bacterium | reverse complement strand
GCACGAGGTTTCCGGCGGCGTCGGTCTGAGGCGGAGAGACGGCAAAACGGCTCCCGGCGTCGCGCGGATCCGTGCCGGCGAGCGCCTCCTGGGCGTTGGTCTGGCCGTCTCCGTCGGAGTCCGCGCCGGCCGTCGCGCCGGCTGGCAGGCGGTACAGCGCTGCCCACACGTCGGACAGCCCGTCGTTGTTGCGATCGATGATGGCAGGGAGCGGCGACACCCCTGTCAGGGCCGCGGCCATCAGAAGAAGAGGGCGGAGTTCCATGGTTCAACTACTCGCGGATGCCCGCGCGCTCAAAGGGGTTGCCCGTCCAGCCGAGCTTGGCCGTCGCGGGCGAACCCGGCCGGAGGGCGAGGTCGCCCGCCGCCTCGTCGACAAAGAGCGGGTCGGAGTCGAGCGTGTTGTCCGTCACGATCGAGGCGCCGTTGGCAAAATACGCCTGGGCGGTCGGCAGGTCCTGGAAGAAATGCCAGCCATTGCGCCACCCGAAGTTCGACTTCGCGAGGCAGCCTCGAGGCGTGAGCCAGGTATCCTTCGCGGCCTCGATCGCGGCCAACGTGCCCGGAATCAACGCACATTCCGGATACTCGGTAGTCCACTTCAGGCTGCGGTAGCCGACCGCATGCAGCTTGTTCAGCAGATTCTGGATCGTATCGGATTCCAGGGTGAGCGCCCGCTGGGAGGTGCGCAGCGCTGCATAGCAGTCCACCACGAGATTGCGCTCCGCCTCGTTGTCGCGCCCGCCGTTGAAGAAGAAGGCCGCGCCGTCGATCCGGTAGAAGAAGTTGTCCCGCACATCGCCGCCGGCGCCACCGTCGTCGATGTAGACGCCGTGGGTCTCCTTGTGGAAGAGCGAGGAGCCCACATCGTGGATGAAGTTGCCGTGCACCGTGTTGCCGCGCACGTCCCAGCTCCCCGAGTAGATGGCCGAGGCATCGCCGCTGAGACGGCAGATGCCGCCGAGCTCGTTGGCTTCGATCCGGTGCTCGTTGCCATCGTAGCCAACCGCGCGGTCGGGCACGTCGGACACGCGATTGTGACGAAATTCGGTGCCACAGCCTTCGAGATAGAGGGCCTGCACACCGCTGGTCTGGAAACGGCCGTAGCGGGCGAACTCGCAGTCCTCGATCACGTTGCCCGAGCGCGTAAGCGTCTTGCGGTCGCCGCCGCTCATCCAGATCGCCGCGGCGCCGCAATCAAGCAGGCGGCAGCGGCGCACGGTCGTCTGCCAGCCGTTCTCCAAATGCAGCGCAGAATCTCCGGCGTTGCGAAAGGTCGTGCGCACAAGCGAAAGCCCGACACAATCCTTCGCGCTCACCTGGCGCCAGCGGCCCGCCTCGACCACGAGATCGGCGAACCCGATGTGCTTCGCCGTGGTGAGGGTCACCAACGGCGCCTCCAGCCGCGAGACGACGACATCGGAGCCGGGGCCGAACCCGGCGGGCGGCCAGAGATAGAGCAGCCCGCTCGCTCGGTCGAGGTACCACTCGCCCGGGCGCGTGATCTCCTCGAGCAGGTTGTAGGCAAACCACGGTTGGTCGGCCCCCATTGTCATCACATCCTCGCTACCCAATGGCTTCTCGTAGGGCGAAGGAGCAAACTCGATCCCCGTGAACCCGTCATGGGCGGCGATCCGAGTGATCCGCCGATGAGCCTCGAGAAAGGCGACCTTCCAGTAACCGGCCACCCACGCGTCCGGCGCGGCCGTCCAGCGCCGGGGGCGATCGCCCACGCCACGCCCGTAGTTGAATTCATAAGTAGCGGCGATCGACCGGGTGAAGGCGTAGCCGCGCTTGATCCGGTCGGGGAACCACACGGTCGGACTCCCGGCGGAATTGTATTTCACGTAGGTGCGAAAGAAATGCCCGGGCTCCGCCTGATCCTTGCAGACCCAGGAAACCTTTTCGTCCGAGGGGAAGCCATTCGCGGGCGGCGTGCCGGCCGTGATCGCCGGCGCGATGTACCAGTTGCACTCGTTCTGCTTCAGATCGTTTGTCCATGCGTAGCGAAAGAGGTAGAACTGCTCGCCGCCGACCAGTCCCTCCCGCTTGAACCGCAGCACGCCGTCCGTCGTGGCCTCGCGCCGATAGGTGCCCCCAACGGCGGGCACGCTCGTGCCGGAGAGGACCGTGATGCTCTGCCCGTAGATATCGGGCAGCGTGTGCTGGTCGACATCGGGCCAACGAGCGAGCGGCAACGGGTTGCCGTCGACCGCCAACTCCAGCGCGGCGACGAATGCCTTGCCGAACCCGCGCTCCTTCAGCGTGCCATAATCTGTGATGCCCAGTGCCTTCAGGTCGATCTGCAGCACCTTGCCGCGAGCGGTGGCATCGAGCCGGTTCCAGACCGGCGACGCGCTCGTCACGAGCGAAAACGCGCTCGCCGGCAGGCGCTTGCCGCCGACCAGTCGCACTTCCTCTCCCGGGTAGCCGCGCCAGTCAACGGAGTTGGCGGCGCTCGTGCCGGAGTCGAGGGTGCCGAGCGAGAACGTCGCCGTGCGTTCGTACACGCCGCCGCGCAACCACACCGCGATGCCGCCGGCGGGCACGCCGGCGGCGACCTTGGTCCGCACCGCGGCCTTCGCTTTCTCCAGCGTGAGAAACGGCTTCGCCTTCGTGCCGTCGTTCGAGTCGCTGCCGGTTGTGCTCACGAAATACTCCGCACCATACACGCGCGGCGTGCCGAGCGCGGCGTCGGCCGTCGTCGGATCGCTACCCAACTCGATCTCCTCGGCGTTGGTCATGCCGTCCTTGTCGGGGTCGACATCGACTACGGCCACGCGCCAGTAGCGCCGCGGCTCGGCCGCGCCACCGACCGGCCGCACGATGACGCTGATCTCCTGTCCCCGACCGATATGCAGTTCGGGCAACGCGGTCCAAGTCGTGAGGTCCGCGCTGCTCTCGACCAAGTAGCGTTTGCCCCACGCGCCGCGCCAGCGCAGCACGAGGTTTCCGGCGGCGTCGGTCTGAGGCGGAGAGACGGCAAAACGGCTCCCGGCGTCGCGCGGATCCGTGCCGGCGAGCGCCTCCTGGGCG
>JAEXPQ010000348.1 GCA_023446735.1 Verrucomicrobiota bacterium | reverse complement strand
AGCCAGCCCTGGGCGCGGTCCTCGATGGTCATCGTCCAGTGGACGAACGCGCGGCCGCGGTAGTGCTCTGGGGTGAGGCGCGGCAGACGGTCGTGGAACGGGCGGGGTGCTCCATCCATGATGGAATGATGGTGACGCGGTGGTCTTCGCGCGGCGAGTCGAAACGCTCGGCGCGTTTCGCTACGACGGAGCGCAGTCGCGCGGAACCGAAGCGTAGCGAAGGCCGCCGTGGCCTTCGAGGGCGCGAGCGCTGAAGGCGGAACGGCTTCGAAACTCTGGCGAGTTTCGCTACGGGGAGAGACAGATCGCGTCGCCGTAGCGAAGGCCGCCAAGGCCTTCGAGTGGGGCGATGGGCTGAAGGCTGACGCGGAGTTCGAAACTCTGGCGAGTTTCGCTACGATTCGTGCGGTCTGCTACCGCGGATCGAACTTGCTGTTGTCGATCGGGGCCTCCTCGGGCGCGGAACCGTCGGGCGCGGCGATGGTGAACGTGCCGTAGAGGCGGATATCCTCCGACGACGCGCCGAGCATCGCGGTGAAACGGCCGGGCTCGACCGTCCACTGCCGCTCGCGGTCGTAGAGCTCGAGCTCGGCACGGCCGAGGGTGAACGTGACGGGCTTCGTCTCGCCGGGCGCGAGGCTCACGCGGGCGAAGCCGCGCAGCGCCTTGTCGTAGGTGGTGACGGTGCTGTAGTCGTCGCGCAGGTAGAGTTGCACGACCTCGTCGCCGGCGCGCGCGCCGGTGTTGGTGATGTCGGCGGTGACGGTGACCGTGGCGGACGGCAGGTTCTGGCGCTCAGGCGTGAGGCGGAGATTCGCGTACTTGAAGGTGGTGTAGCTCAGGCCGTGGCCGAACGGGTAGAGCGGGCCGAAGACCTGGCCGAAGTCGCGCTCCTGCGAACCGGGCCGCGCGGGGAAGTTGAACGGGATCTGGCCCACGCTCTTCGGGAACGTGATCGGCAGGCGTCCCGAGGGATTGAAGTCGCCGCAGAGCACGTCGGCCAGCGCCGCGCCGCCCTGCTCGCCGGGGAACCACAGATCGACGATGGCGGGCACGTGCTTCTGCGCCCAGTTGACGCTGAGCGGCCGGCCGTTGCTGAGCACGAGCACGAGCGGCTTGCCGGTGGCGTGGAGCGCGCGGAGCAACTCCTCCTGGTGGCCGGGCAGGTCGAGGCTGATGCGGCTGGCGGACTCCTGGCTGATCTCCTCGGTCTCGCCGAGCACGGCGACGATGAGGTCGACCTCGGCCGCGGCGGTGACGGCGGCGTCGATCCGGGCGCGGGCGGCGGTGGAGAGCGGCTCTTTGAAGGTGTCGCTCTCCGGGAAGGCCTCGTCGATCACGTCGCAGCCCTTCTCGAACTTCACTTCGACGGCGGGGCCGAACTTCGCGCGCAGGCCGGCGAGCGGGGTGATGTAGTCGAGGCGCTGCGGGCCGTAGCGCGACCACCAGCCGCGGGCGTCGTCGGCGAGCGGACCGGCGACGAGGACCTTCTTGAGCTTGGCGCGGTCGAGCGGGAGCGCGTTGGCCTCGTTCTTGAGGAGAACGATGGACTCGCGGGCGGCGCGGGCGCTGGCGGCTGCGGCGGCGGGGTCGGCGAAGAGCGCGGTGGCGGCGGCCGGGTCGCGGTAAGGCTGGTCGAAGAGGCCGAGCCAGTATTTCACGCGGAGGATGTCGCGCACGCGGGCGTCGATCGTCGCCATGGGCAGTTTGCCGTCGCGGACGAGTTGGCGGAGCGGTTCGCCGTAGGCTTCGGGCGGGGTGAAGTTCGTGCGGATGTTGAGACCGGCGTCGACGGACTGGCGGATCGCCTCGGCGGGCGTGGCGGCGACGCGGTGCTTGGTGTGGATGAACTCGACGGCGGCGCTGTCGGAGACGACGTAGCCCTTGAACCCGTATTCCCCGCGGAGGATCTCGGTGAGGAAGAGCCGGCTGCCCTCGACGGGCACGCCGTCGTAGTCGTTGTACGAAGCCATCACGCCCAGCGCGCCGGCGTCGCGCACGGCGGCGCGGAACGGCGCGAGGTGCAGCTCCTGGATCTCGCGCCAGGTGGCCTGCGGGTCGGTGCGCGCCTCGCCGTCGCGTCCGCCCTTCGGCACGCTGTACACCGCATAGTGCTTGAGGGTGGAGACGACGTGCTCGCCCTGGATGCCGCGCACCTGCGCGAGGCCGTACTGCGTGACGAGGTACGGGTCCTCGCCGTAGGTCTCGGTGGTGCGGCCCCAGCGCGGGTCGCGGGCGAGGTCGAGCACGGGCGAGTAGACGTTGGTGTAGCCGAGGGCGCGCGCCTCGCGGCCGGTGATGCGGCCGATCTCGGCGACGAGCGGCACGTCGAACGTGGCGCCGACGGCGAGCTGGGCCGGGAAACTGGTGGCCTTCGAGTGCAGCAGGCCGCGGATGCCCTCGTTGGTGAAGTCGACTGGGATGCCGAGGCGCGTCTGCTCGACGAACCAGCGTTGCACCTCGTTGATCGCCTGCACGTGGAGCGACCAGGGCAGATCGTGGACGGGGTCGGCGAAGTTGCGCTTCCAACCCTCGTTGCCGTTCATGTGCTCGTCGATGTTGCCGATGCCGTCCTTCCAGAACGCGGTCTTCCACGCGGCGGTCGGCAGCTCGTCCTTCAGCACGCGTGGGAAACCGTAGAGCGTGGTCATCTGCGCGGTCTTCTCCTCGAGCGTCATGCGGGCGAGCAGGTCGTCGATGCGGGCGTCGACGGGCAGCGAGGGGTCTTCGTACGGGTCGCGTGCGCCGTTCTTGTTCAGGTCGATCCAACCGTCGCGGTAGAGCGCGGTGGCGGGCATGGCGCCCGGGACGAAGAAGGCGGCCGGCGGCGGGCCGACGGTGCGTGGCGCCGTGGTGGCGCGCGTTTCCTCGAGGAGCGCCCGGATCCCGGGCCAGGTGACGGCGAGGCTGCCCTCGGGGATCGGGTGGATGCCATCGGCGACGAGGCGTTGGAACTCGGGCAGGTTGTCGCGCTGGAGTTTCTGCCAGGCGGGGAAATGGTCGACGAGGGGCAGGCCGTGTTCGCGGGCGTACCGGCGGTAGCCCTCATAGTACGTTTCGATGGCGGGGCGGTCGCTGCCGTACTTCTTGCCTTTGGGCTCGGTGGGCGAGTCCCAGGCGGGATTCATCGTCTGCAGGACGATGTCGACCTGCGGGTTCTGCTCGCGCAGCGCGCGCACCATGCGGTCGAGGTTCGCGGCGGACTGCTCGGGCGAGAGGTGGTGCTTGGTGGCAGCGTCGTTGACGGAGAACTCGAGGAGCACGAGGTCGGGCTTCTGCGCGAGGACGCGTTCGGCGAGGTGGGCGACGCCCCAGTTCGAGTGCTGGCCGGACTGGGCGGCGTTGATGAAGGTAACCTGTCCGGGAAACGCGGTGTCGAAATAGCCCGCGAGCGCCTTCGGCCACTCGGCGGCGGCGGTGAGGCTGGTGCCGTAGACGACGACCGTCTGATGCCGGCCGGCGTGGAGGGCTTTGAGGCAGGTCGCCGGCAACGGTGGCGGAGTGGTGGGAGCGGCGAGTGCGCAGGTCGCACAGAGGACGAAGGCGGCGGAAATGAACCGTGCAGGGAGCCGGGGGACGCCGGCCAGGAGGGCAAGAAAGCGATGCAGCATGGCGAGGGAACGTGGCTGATCCTTGCCCGGCTGAAACGAAACCGCAACGCGCTCGGACGGTGGGAGGAGGCGGTGTACGTGCAGCGCGTAGGTTGGACGATGGCGCGGGCCGCGAGCGCGGAGATCCGAATTGCGGAGACGGCGCCGGATCGCTGCTCTCGCGCGCGGCGCCACGGTGGATGCGACCGTGCGCAGGCTGCTCTCCGGATACGACGCGAGCGGGCTCTCGCTACGGCTGGCAGGCGAGGAGCGGGTTGGTTCGCAAGCGGGCGGCGGAGCCGGAGGGCCTCACACGACCTCGATCATCGCCTTGAGCACGCCCGTTTCCGGCTTGGTCCAGCTGGGGAATACTTCGGGCACGGAGTCGAACCGCGCGCGGTGGGTGATCCACGGCGCGGTGTCGACGCGGCCGGCCTCGACGAGCTCGATGATGTGGCGGAAGTCCTCCGGGCGGGAGTTGCGGCTGCCCAGCAACGTGAGCTCGCGGCGGTGGAAATCGGGGTCGTCGAAGGTGACGTCGCCGGGAAAAAGGCCGACGAAGACCAGCCTGCCACCGTGTGCCGGATACCGGAAGGCGGCGGCCATCGACTGGGAGTTGCCGGTGGCGTCGAACACGGCGGTGGGCAGGTCGCCGCCGGTGAGGTCGCGGAGCCGGGCGAGCGGATCGGTGTCGCGGGTGTTGATGATGTCGATGGCGGCGACCCCGAGTTGGTCGCGGCAGAAGGCGAGACGCACGGGGTTGACGTCGAGGACGAGCACGCGGGCGCCGGCGGCGAGCGCGAACTGGATGACGGTGAGGCCGATCGGGCCGGCGCCGATCACGGCGACGGTTTCGCCAGCCTCGAGACCGGCGCGTTGCACGGCGTGCGCGCCGATGCCGAGCGTCTCGACCAGCGCGAGCTGTTCGTAGGTGAGCGTGGTGGAACGGTGGAGCTTGGCGGCGGGAAGGAGGAACCGCTCGCGCATGCCGCCATCGACGTGCACGCCCATGACCCTGATCGCGCTGCAACAGTTCGGTTTGCCGCGCCGGCACGCGATGCAGCGCCCGCAGTTGAGGTAGGGCTCGACGGCGCAACGATCACCGGGGCGGAGGTGGTCGACTCCGGCTCCGACCGCGAGGACCTCGACACCGAGCTCATGGCCGAGGATGCGCGGGTAGGTGAAGAACGGCTGGCGACCGCCGTAGGCGTGGATGTCGGTGCCGCAGATACCGATACGGTGCGTGCGCACGAGCGCCTCGCCGGCGGCGGGGGCCGCGGGTTCGGCGGCTTCGGCGGCGACGAGCTGGCCGGGCTGTTCAAGAACGAGGGCTTTCATCGGGCGGGCGGAGGGAGCGGAAATCAGAAAACGGTGCGATCAACGTGACCCGTCGGTTAGGCAGCTACGCTTGCGGTAGGGTCGCCGCTAGCCGGCGGACCGATTGGGCGCGGCTGGAGGTGCGGCTCTGGCGGTGGCCTCGGCGAAGACGGAGCGGTCCGGACGCGAGGTCCGACCCTACGCGCAAGCGGGGCGCCGTTGCGGTTGGGCGAGCTGGAGGCGAACTGCCCACTGGAGATCCGTTCGGCACGATTGGCGTCAACCGACGATCGGGTCGCGGTTCTCGGGGCGGCCGCGGGTGAAGTTGTGGTTGTGCACGGGTTTCAGGAGTTCGAGCACCTTGGCCATGAGCTCGAAGTCGATCGGCTCGGCGGCGTAGGCGATGTTGCGCCGGATGTTCTCGGGGTTGGCGCTGCCGATGAGCGTCGTGGCGACGCGGGGATCGGCGACCGAGAACTGGATCGCGAGCTTCACGATGTCGGCGCCGACGGACTGGCAGTAGTCGACCGCCCGGCGCGCGCAGGCGACGATCGCCGGCGGCGCCGGGTGCCACGCGGGCACGCCGCGGGGCGTGAGCAGGCCCATGCCGGTGGGGGCGGCGTTGATCACGCCGATGCCGCGCGCGCCGCAGTAGGGCAGGAGCGAGGCGAGCGCGGAGTCGTTGAGCTCGTAGCGGCAGAACGAGAGGATCGTCTCGACGGCGCCCGGTGGCACGCGATCGATCACGGCGGGGAAAATCCGCAATGGCAGCCCGGTGATGCCGATGTGTCCGATGCGACCGGCTCGCTTCAAGTGCATCAGAGCCGGTAGCGTCTCGTTCACGATCTGGTCGAGGTCGGCGAACTCGATGTCGTGGCATTGGAGGAGGTCGACGTAATCGACACCGAGGCGGGCGCAGCTCTCGTCGAGGCTGCGGGTGACGCGCGCAGCGGAGAAGTCGAATTGACCGTCGCCGTATTGGCCGACTTTGGTCGCGAGATAGTAACGGTCGCGTCGGATCTCGCGGAGCGCGCGGCCGAGGACGGTCTCGGCGCGCGTGGCGCCGTAGTAGGGCGACACGTCGACGAAGTTCACGCCGAGGTCGAAGGCGGTGTGGACCGTGCGGATGCTCTCGGCGTCGTCGGTCTGGCGGAAGGCGCCGCCGAGGGAGGAGCCCCCGAGGCTGAGGACGGAAACGTTGAGGCCGGTCTGGCCGAGGGCGCGGTAGTGCATGGGCAGTCGTGGGCTCTCAGGAGTCGAGTTGGTAGAAGGCCGTGGCGGTGTCGCCGAGGACGGCGGCCCGTTCGTCGCCACCGAGCGGGGCGACGCAGTCTTCGACGAAGCCCGCCCAGAGGGCGTATTCGCTGGCGACGAGGCAGACGGGCCAATCGGAGCCGAACATCAGGCGCCGCGGGCCGAAGGCCTCGAGCGCGACTTCGAAGTAAGGGCGCAGCTGCTCAGGGGTCCACCGCCAGCCGGGAACTTCGGTGACGACGCCGGAGAACTTGCAGTGCACGCGCTCGCGGCGCGCGAGCTCCCGGAGGTGCGTGCGCCACTCGGTCGGTGGCGGGCCCTGGACGACGGGTTTGGCGATATGGTCGACGACGACGCGCAGTTGCGGGTGCTGGTCGATCCAGGCGAGGGCTGCAGGTAGTTGACGGGAGAAGACGAGGAGGTCGTAGGCGAGGCCGCGGGCGGCGACCTCGCGCAGCGCGGCGTTGAAGCCGGGGCGCGCGAAGTAGGCGTCGGGCTCACCCTGGAGCACGTGGCGCACGCCCTTGAACTTCGGATGTGCGGCGTACCACTCCAGCAGCCGGCCGATCTCGGCGCCAAGTCGGTCGAGCGGCAACCACCCGACAACGCCCTTGATCGACGGGTGGTCGGTGGCGAGCTCCAGCAGCCAGTCCGTCTCGGCGACGGTCTGGCGGGCCTGCACGGCCACGGAGCCGTCGACGCCGGCGGCGGCGAGCAGCGGCGCGAGATCGGCCGGGAGGAAGTCGCGGCGGAGGGCCGCCATCGGCTCGTCGATCCAAGCGTACTCGGCGGCGGAGTAGTGCCAGAAGTGCTGGTGGGCGTCGATGCGCATGGACGGAAGGGCGGGGGAAGCATAGGCGCCCGGCGGCTCCCGCGGAATGGCGGTTCTTGGCCGAAGCATGGCGATTCTTGAACGCTCCCCCGGCTCGCCGTCGGCGTGCGGCGGCGGACCGCGAGCCGGCGGAATGTGGGTTTGCGTTAACAACAGGGGGATCGCAGACATTGGTTGCGGCGCCATTCCGTGGTTCAATCCGAGCGTGACCGAGAGCCCCGTCCGCGATCAGGAACGCCATTCTGGCCGCCGGGCGCTTTCTTGTTTGGCGCGAACCGACGCCGTGCGGAGGTTCGCTTCGACGGCCCCACCTCGCTTTCCGCCATGTTCCCCATCCCCTCCTTCCTCTCGCTCTTCGTTTTGCATCGGACGCCGCGTCGCCCGGCGGTGCTCCACCGGGCCGGCCGGCTCGGCGCCGCCGCGGCGGCGATCCTGTTCGCCTTGTCCGGCCCGGGAGCGGGGTGGGCGGCGGACGCCTTGTCCGGATTCCGCATCCCGCTCGACGGAGCGGCGGGCGGCGTGGTCGACTTCGGGCGGGGGCGCGCTCCGATCACGGAGACGGACGCCTGGGTGCGGTCCCTCGGCGACGGGTGCTATCGGGTCGACGGCGTCCCGCTGCGCTTCTGGGGAGTGAACGTCACGGCCGGGATGGCGTTCCCGACCGCGCGCCAGGCGGAGGTGCACGCCGCGCGCTTGGCACGCTACGGTTTCAACGCCGTCCGTTTCCACCATCTCGAGGCCCCGTGGGAACCCGACGGGGTGCTGGTCGACTACTCCGGCGGCACCTCCCGGGCGATCTCGGCGAGCCGGCTGGACCGGTTGCACTATTTCCAGGCCCAGTTGGCGGCCCAGGGGATCCGCTCGAACGTGAACCTGCTGGTCTCGCGCCAGTTTCTCCCGGGCGACGGTCTCGGCGAGGCGGTGGCGCAGATGACATGGAAAGATCAGCACGTGCTCGGCTTCTTCAACGAGGCCGCTTTGGCGCTCCAGCGGGAGTACGCGACCGCGTTGCTCACGGCGCCCAATCCCTACCGGCAGGGCCTGCCCCTGGCCCGCGATCCGGCGGTGGCCATCGTCGAGATTCTCAACGAGAACGGCTTTCTCCAGCGCTGGTACGAGAACGTGCTCGACACCATGCCTGCGGTCTACCGGGCGCAGTTGGCGACAGTGTGGAACGAGTGGCTCGGGCTGCGTTACGCCTCGACGGCCGCGATGCTCGCGGCTTGGGGGGCGACCAACGAGCCCCTACAGGCCAGCGTGTTGACCAACGGCGATTTCCAGACGGGCACCACGGGCTGGTACAGCGAGAATCATGGGACAGCCCGTTCCACCACCACCGTGACCAGCGACTACTCCGGATCCCCGTCGGCGCGGATCGCGGTGACGGCCGCCGGCTCCGCCGATTGGCATGTCCAGTTCAACCAAAGCGGTCTCGTTCTCGAGGCGGGCCGACTGTACACCTTCAGTTTCTGGGCAAAGGCGGACCGGGCGACGCCCCTGTACGCCGTGGTGCAGCGCGCCTACGGCGATTACGGAACAGTCGGGCCCGGGCTTACGCCGCAGCTCGACACCGAGTGGCGCAAGTTCACCGGCACGATCCGGCCCGCCGCGGCCGACAACAACGTGCGGATCAACTTCGGCGGCTTCGGCAACCGGATCGGCACCGTCTGGCTGGCCGATGTGCGGCTGCAACCCGGTGGTTCGATCGGGGCGCTGCCCGAGGGATGTTCGCTCGAAGCTCGGAACATCCCGGCGGTGCCGCATTCCACGACAACCGCTTCCCCGACTGCGGAGCAGCGCAAGGACTGGATCCGTTTCATCATGGAGCGCGAGGAACGCTACTGGGAGACGATGCGCCGGCATATTCGGGAGACGATCGGTTACCCCGGCATCATCGTGGGCACGATCGCGGCCAACAGTCCGTTGAATACCCAGGCGGGACTGGATGCCTCTGATTCCCACGCCTATTGGGACCATCCGACCTGGCCTGCCGGGCGCGATTGGGACCCCGTCGTTTGGTCGATCGTGAACCGCTCGATGGTCGACGATCCGAACGGAGGAACGATCGGCTCGATCGCACGCCAGCGCGTGCGCGGCCGGCCGCACAACGTGACCGAGTACCAGCACGCGTCACCGAACCTCTTCGCGGCGGAAGGACCGCTGCTGGTCGGCGCCTACGGCGCCTTGCAGGATTGGAGCGGCATCTGGATGTTTGACTACGCGACCCGCGACACTGCGCACATCACCGGCTTCTTCGACCATGCCGGGCATCCGGGGCGTCTGGCGAACTCGATCCTCGGGGCCGCGCTCTTCGTCCGGGGCGATGCCGCGCGCGCGCTTGGCGAGCACACGATGGCCTTCACGCCAGAAAAAGGACTTGAGATCGCGGCTTCCACTGGATCGGCGTGGCGCGTGGGCGATGGCGAACACCTCGGCGTGCCCGCCGCGGCGGCGCTGGTCGGTCGCCTATCGCTCGCCATCGGTCCCAACGCCGCCGGGCTGACGGCTCCGCCGGTGGCGCCGAGCGTCGGAGCGATCCGATCCGACACGGGTGAACTATGCTGGGACAACACGCTCGCCAACCGTGGCATGGTCTCGATCGACACTCCGCGCACGAAAGCCCTGGTCGGCCATCCGGCCGGCCGGAGCTGGAATCTGGGCGGGGTGGAAATCACTCCCGGCACGACGCGCAACGATTGGTGCACCGTCGGCATTACCCTTCTGAACGGGGAGAGCTTCGCGGCGGTCGAGGGCGGTCGGGCGCTGGTCGTCGCGACGGGCGAGTGTGCCAACACGGGCATGACGTGGACCGATGCCACCCGCACCTCGCTCGGCAACAACTGGGGACTGGCACCGACGGTGGTCGAGGTTGTGCCGGCGACGATCGTTCTGCCGGTCGCAGCGGCGCGGGTTTCGGCCTGGGCGCTGGACGGCGGCGGGCAACGCGCGGCCGCCGTCGCCGTGACCGATCGGGGCGGCCGGGCCGCGCTCGCGCTGGGAGGCAGCGGAACGACCTTGTGGTACGAGGTGGAGATTCGTCCCGCCGTCGCGCCGGCTTCGGCCCTGACGATCGGTGCCGTGGCCGGAGGGACGGCGCAGATGAGCGTCGATGCCGCTGGGGCCACGGGCTACCGCTGGCATCGGAACGGTCGCCCCCTCGACGCCACATCCTCGGTGCTGTCCCTCGCCGCGGTCGCTCCGGCCGACGCCGGGCTCTACGACTGTGTCGTCACCGCGGCTTCGGGCGACGCGCTCTCGCGGCCGTTCGTGCTCGGTGTGCAGCCGACGGTGGGCAATCGCACGGCCGGCGCGGTCGCCACGCGCGAGGAGTGGAGGGATATCCATCATCCCAATGGTGCGATCTACGACCAGTTTTTGCTCACCGGCACGGCGGGCACCTTCACAGCCGACCCGAACCAGATCGCGCGCATGTCGTTCCTCGATCCGCGGGGCAGTATCGTGCAGGTGGAGATGTCCGGAGCCGGGGCGATCACCGTGGTCCTCGATCCCGCCACCGCCACCGGCCCGAAGGCCCCGGAGCTCTACAACCAGCCCGGCATCGAGTATATGCAGGGCAAGGCGACCCTCATCCTCTCCGGCGCCGACCAGACCACCCATTTCACGGTCTACTCGGTGGGCACGGCCACCAATCCCGGCGTCACCCGGCCCGATGCCCCGTACTTCGGCTGGGCCGATGTCGCCGCCGCCGGCATCGTGTCGAGCGACGGCAAGCTCGGCGGCATCCACCAGGGGAACGCCCGCTACAACGCCTCGCTCGGGCACACCGGTCTGTATGCGCCCGGCGTGCTCGCGGTCGGCGGGCTGGCCGTGGTGCACACGGTGGAGGCGTCCGAGGCGGCGCAACCGTATTTGTTCTTCGGAGCTTCCGGCACCGTCGACCTGAAGATCGCGGGTGGCAGCCTCGGCCAGGCCAACGGCGATGCCGTCACCGTTTCCGGGCTCCGCCGGCTCGAGATGGGGGCCGGGCGCGACTCCTGCGGGCGGGATGCGCCGGCGCAGGCGCTCGGCGCGGCGTTGGTGAATGCCTTCGGCTCGGATGTGACGGCGACGCTGGTCACCGGTCCTTGATGGTGGCCGCGCCGGCAGCGTGCGTCGACGCGCCGGTGGGACGCGTGCAGGGCCTCCGGCCCGGCCGCCAGATTTCCGCGTGGCGAGGGCGCCGAGGCTTTTGGCTTGGCGGGGCGGATCGGGATGTGGGCGCGGCTCGCGCTGGCGAGCGCTCCCGCCGGTATCTGCGGAGGGGAGCACTCGGGCTCGGCGCGACCGGATGGGGGCGGAGAAGACGCCGGGGGCCGGTCACAGCGCGGCCTTGAACACGAGCGCGGCGGTGGCGGGGAGACTCGCGGGCGGGACGAGGGTGAGCGCGGTCTCGTCCTGCGACCAGTCGGCGGCGGCGCCGCTGCCGAGAAGCGTGAGCGATCGGATGGCGGCGCCGGCCGAGCCGCGGCCGAGCGCGGCGAGGCGCAGGGGCTCGGTGGGCGTGCCGAGCACGATGATGTAGAGCGTGCGCCCGTCCTTGCTCGCGGTGTAGCGCACGTCGGCGGCGGTGAACGGCTTGCCCTTGCCCTCGTTGAAGCCCTGTCCGGTGAGTTCGACGCCTTCGCTGGCGGGCCCCTCGCCGAACACCTTCCACGGCCGGGTGGCGTAGATGGCCTCGTGGTTCACCGCCATCCAGGCGGCGATCTCCTCAAGGATCGCGACCTCCTTCTCGTCGATCGAGCCGTCGCCGCGCACGGGCACGTTGAGCAGCAGGTTGCCGTTCTTGCTCACGATGTCGGCGAGCAGGTGAATCACGGTCCGCGCGCTCTTGTAGCCGGACCTTTCGTACAGCGCCCGGTCGTAGTGCCAGTCGCCCAGGCAGGTGTCGGTCTGCCAGGCGAACGTCAGGATTGTGGCGGGCACGCCGCGCTCGATGTCCCAGGTGAGGCAGCGGCGCTGCTGGGCGTCGAGAATCTTGCCGAAGAGCACACCGGGGTCGGCGGCGCCGGCGCGAGCGACGTGGCGGTTGTAGAAGTGCGCGGCGATCTTGAGGCCGGCGTCCGAGACGGGCCAGAGGGGCAGCGCGGTGTCGTCGAAGTAGAGCAGATCGGGCTGCGCCTGGTTGATCAGGTCGACGGTGCGGTCGTAGAAACGTTGGCAGTAGGCGGCGTCGGGTGGCGTGACGCCGTTGTCCCAGTGCCAACGGGAATGGATCGCATCGAGGCGCTGGAAGTCCGGGCTGGGCGGGTGGGCCTGGGCGTAGAGCTCCTGCGGATCGAGGCCCTCCCACCAGGTGCCCTTGCCGTCCTCCTTCTTGAGTGTGCCGTCGTAGGGCAAGCCGGCCCGCGGCCCGTCGCGGTCGGCGCCCTGCGCGACCTCGTACCAGCTCCACGCATGGGCGGCGTGCACGCTCACGCCGAACGGCAGGCCCTGCGCGCGGGCGGCGGCGGCCCAGCCGGCGATGAGATCCCGTTGCGGGCCCACGCGCGTGGAGTTCCACGCGTGGTGCCGGCTGGCCCAGAGGTCGAGGTTGTCGTGATGGTTGGCCATCGCGAAAAAGTAGCGCGCGCCGACGCGTTTGTAGAAGGCGACGAGCTTCTCCGGCTCCCAGGGCTCGGCTTTCCAGCGATGGATCACGTCCTTGAAGCCGAACGTGGACGGATGACCGTAGTGCGCGAGGTGATGGCTCTGTTGGCGGTGGTCCTGCGAATACAGGTGCCGTGCGTACCAGTCGCCCGCCTCGGGCTGGCACTGGGGCCCCCAGTGCGCCCAGATGCCGAACTTCGCGTCGCGGAACCACTCGGGCACCTCGTACCGGGCGAGCGAGTCCCACGTGGGTGCGAACGGGCCGGGGGCGACGGGCTCGGTGGTGGTGGCGACCAGGGTGGTGGGCGTGAGTTGCGAGGACACGGGCTCGGCCACGAGCGCACCGGTGGCGGCGAGGAACGGGAGGCCGAGAAGGACGATGGCGGGGTGGGGGTGGTGCATGGTCGGGCGCTGGTCGAGGTCGGGTGGATCGAGGGCGTGGTGCCGCCGGTGCGGGGGGCCGCCGCCCGGGGCACTCGGGGCGGCGGGACGGGCTCCGGGAGTGGCGCCAGTGTGCCGGCGGGCGCGGGGCTTGGCCATGGCGTTTCCTTGCCACTGCATGCCGATCCTTGATCTTGGGGTCATGGCCCCGCGTCCTCCGCCTCGTCCCGCCCCCGAGGAGCCCGCCTACCTCTCGCGGCAGGTGGTGGCGGCGGAGCGTTTCTACCTGGGCGCGCCCGTCGGCCCGAACGACGGCCTGTGCGTGACCTGCGGCGGGTGGGAGCGGGTGACGCCCGACTACTGCATTCGGCGGGAGACGTTTCCGTGGTTGGCGGTGGAGTTCGTGGTGGGCGGGCGCGGGGAGCTCACCATCGGGGCGCAACGGCACGAGCTGCACCGCGGCTGCTGCTTCGCCTACGGACCGGGGATCGCGCACACGATCCGGTCGCATCCCTCGAATCTGCTTTCCAAGTACTTCGTCGATTTCGCCGGACGCGAGGCGAGCAACTTGCTTTCGGCGGTGCAGCTGGCGCCGGGATGCCTCCGGGTGGTCGAGGATGCGGCGGAGCTGGAGGCGATCCTGCGGCTCCTGGTGGCGGACGGCCGGCGGCACCGGCCGAACACGCCGGCGATCGTGGCCCTGCAGTTGCGGCTCCTACTCTTGAAGCTGGGCGCCGGACCGGGCACCTCGGTCGACGACGACCGCCGGGCGCAGCAGTCCTTGCAGCGGTGCCTCGACCACATCGATCGGCACTTCGTGGCGCTCTCGACGGCGGAGGAGGTGGCGGCCGCCTGCCATGTGTCGCCGAGCTATCTCTCGCGGCTGTTCCAGCGGTTCGGCCACGGTTCGCCCTACGAACACCTCACGCGCAAGCGCATGGTGCACGCGGCCGAGCTGCTCGACTCGGGCCATCTGCTCGTGCGGGAGGCGGCCGAGCGGCTCGGGATGGACCCGTTCCATTTTTCGCGGGTGTTCAAGCGTATCCATGGCCTGAGCCCGGCGCAGTTCATCCGCCGCCACGGACTCGACACCGCCCGCGAGTAGGACGGCGGGCGCGTTCGCGGCGAGCTGCCGGCGCGGCCCCTTCGGCCGGCTGGCCGGTCCCCGGTCGGGAAAGGCGTGACTGATCGCTCGCGGTTTACCGCACGTGCCCGGCGCGGATCGTCTCGCGGTACCAGTCATAGCCGAGCTTCGGCGTGCGGCGCTGGGTGGCGTAGTCGACATGCACGAGCCCGAAACGGCTGCGGTAGCCCTCCGCCCACTCGAAGTTGTCGAGGAAGCTCCAGAGATAGTAACCGCTGGCCGGGTACCCTTCCGCGTGGGCGCGCTGGATCTGGCGGAGGTAGGCGCGGCAGTAGGCGATGCGGTCCACGTCGTCGACGTGGCCGGCGGCGTCGGCCGGGGCGCTGTCGGAGAGACCGTTCTCGCTGAGGAAGACGGGCAGGCGCCTGTCGCCGAGTTGTTCGGACACCAGCCGGATGCCCCAGTAGGCGGCCTCGGGGATGATGTTGAGCCAGGGCAGGCCGCCCTTGGGGTAGCCGGCGGGGAGCGAGACTCCGGCATACCCGCGGGGATTGGCGGCGGCCTTGAAGTAGCTGCCGGTGTAGCAGTTGAAGCCGAGCTCATCGAGCGGCTGGGCGATGGTCTTCCAGTCGTCCTCGGCGACCTCGGGCAAACGTTCGCGGTGCAGCTCCGCCCACGCGGGATCCCAGCGGCCGTGCAGGAGCGGGTGGAGGATCGCGCCGTTGACGAACGAGCCGGCGAACGCCCGGCGCGTGGCGGCGATGTGCTCCGGCGTCTCGACGACCGGCACGCAGCTCTCGAAGTTCTCGGCGGCGGCGATCCGGCAGGGCCGCGGGCTGGCGGCGCGGATGGCCTGGCAGCCGAGCCCGTGGGCGAGCAGGGCGTGGTGGATGATCTGCGACTGTTCGCGCGGCGTGGCGAGGGCGACGCCGGGTGCGTGCGGCGGGGTGCGCCCGAGCGCGTAGCCGCTGTAGTAGGCGAAGGTGGCGATCTCGTTGAGCGGGATCCAGCGGTCGATCCGGTCGCCGAGGCGGGACACGACGGCGGTGACGTAGTCGGCGAAGTCCTTGGCGACCTCGCGGCTCTGCCAGCCGGCGTAGCGGTCCTGCAAGGCCTGCGGCAGGTCCCAGTGGTAGAGCGTGGCGTGAGGGGTGATTCCGTGCTCGCGCAGGCAGTCGACGAGACGGCGGTAGAAGTCCACGCCCTTCTCGTTCACGGCGCCGCGGCCCTCGGGGACGATGCGTGGCCAGGCGATGCTGAAACGGTAGTGCTTCACGCCGAGCTCGGCCATGAGCGCGATGTCAGCGGCGAAACGGTGGTAGTGGTCGCACGAGACCTCGACGGTGCCGCCGTCGGCGATGCGGCCGGGCTGGCGGCAGAAGGTGTCCCAGATGCTGTCGCCGCGGCCGTCTGCCCGGGCCGCGCCCTCGACTTGGATCGCGGCGGTCGCGACGCCCCATTCGAAGTCGGACGGGAAGGCGTTGGCGGGGCGTGGCGCGGCGCCGGTGGCGGGTTCGTCCCGGGCCAGGAGCGTGGTCGCGGGTGCGGCGAGGGCGGCGGCGGTGAGGCCGAGACCCTGGGCGAGGAAGCCGCGGCGGCTGGTACTGGCGGAATGGGGAGCGGACATGGAGGGACAGGGAGTTTTCGACTTGGGATTGTCGATTTGCGAATGGGGCAGAAGCGCCGGGCGATCGTCGTCTGTGGGTGGACGGCGTTGCCCTCAACGCCGTCGTGGATGCGAGCCGGAGCGAATGGCGTGAGTTTGGCGGAGATTCGGCCGCGATAATCGGTCCGGCTGTGGGCGGTGCCCATGACGCGCTTGGGGGCAAGCGCGTCCACCCCGGAGGCCGGGCGTCACTGCTTCGGCGCGAGGATCTTGATCAACTCCTTGTCGGGTTTGCCGCAGAGGGCGGGGAGACCGAGCCACTCGTAGATGCCGAAGTCGCCCTTGTACTCCCAGTTGGCGTAGGCGACGCCCTCGGCCCGGAAGAGGCCGACCAGGTCGCGGTAGTAGGCGAGGCGGGCGGCGCGCGGCACGGTGGGCAGGCAGCCGAACTCGCCGCAGTAGAGCTGGAGGCCGAGCTCCTTGGCGCGGCGGATGGCGGGCTCGCACTCCTGGCGGAGGCGGGCGGGGCCCCAGTCGGCGGCGGCGTTGCCGATCTGGTTCTTGAGGCTCTCGTCGTAGTTGGCTGTCAACTGCGCGAACGTGGCGGCGTCGACGATCGGACCGGGGTAGTTCACCGGTCCGGTGTAGACCTTGGTGGGCACCCAGTCGGCCTTGTAGTGGGTGAACAGCAGCGGGGCGTAGGTGTGGAAGCTGAGGATGATGTTCTTGTCGCCCGCGGGCACCTTCAGGAAGGGCACGTTTTCGGGCATCTGCCAGCGGTTGGCGCCGAAGACGAGGACGCGGTTGGGCTCGAGGGTGCGCAGCAGCGCGTAGCACTTCGCGACGAGCTTGTTCCAGTCCTCGGGGTCGTCGGCGACGGGCTCGTTGAGGATCTCGTAGGCGACGAGGTCGACCGGGAAATGGCGCAGGCGCGCGGAGAGATCGCGCCAGAGCGAGAGCAGGTGCTCTTGTTCCTTGGCGTCGGTCCAGAGGGTGATCTTGAGGCCTTCGTTGGCGGCGTTGAAGTGGTGGGAGTTGAGCGTGTGCAGGTCGACGATCACGCGGAGGCCGGCCTTCCGGCACCACTCGATGGCGGTGACGAGGCGCTGGAACTCGCCCTCGATCGGCCGGCCTTCCTTGGTCCACAGCTCCTTCTCGTCGACGGGCAGGCGGATGTGATCGAAGCCCTGCTTGGCGATGAAGCGGACATCCTTCTCGGTGAACCACTTTTCGCGCGGCGCCCAGCCGAAGTCCTGGGAGAGCCAGTGGCTTATGTTGGTGCCGCGCTGGATGGCGAAGCCGGCGGGGTTCCGCGGGGAGGGTACGGGATCCGCGGATGCGGTTGGGGCGCTCATGGCGAGGAGGGCGAGGGGGAGGAGGAGGTGGTGGAATTGCATGGGGATGCGGGAGGGTTAATGGAGCGGGATGACGAAGATCGCGCAGCTCAGCGCGGGCACTTCGAGCGGGCGGGAG
Source organism: Verrucomicrobiota bacterium (assembly GCA_023446735.1). Lineage (GTDB taxonomy): Bacteria > Verrucomicrobiota > Verrucomicrobiia > Opitutales > Opitutaceae > CAJCBL01. The sequence goes on along the minus strand of JAEXPQ010000348.1, from coordinate 6,205 downwards.
GGGTCGATGCCTTCGGTGCGGACGATGTCCACGGCGCGGGATTGTCCCGGGGCGTTGAAGGCGTGCTCGTCGCGGCCGGTGAGCGTCAAGGCCGAGGCGGGGCCGGCGGCGCGGTGTTTCGCCAAGGTCAGCGGCAGGGCCTGCGCCGAAGCGGTCGGATTCACGACGGCGATGGTGATGGACCGGGCGTTGGCGGTGAGCGCGGCGGCGACATCGAGCGGCCCGAAGTCGCCCGCGAGCTTGAGCGGCACGTTGCCGAAATGGGCGCGGTACAGTTGGAGCACGAGACCGGTGGTCTCCATCTCGGCGGCGGTGCGGCTGGTCTTGATCGCGCCGATCACGTTCACCGTCTGCGCATAGTGCGCCATCTGGATGATGTCGCTCTGGCGGAAGAACTCGTGGAGGCCCACCGCCACGCCGAGCGCGTCGGCCAGGTCGTAGCGGCAGCCGAGCTCGCCGTAGGTGTATTCGCGGTGCCAGTAGTTCCACTCGTCCATCGCGATCGGGACGATGCGGCCCTTCAGCTCGGGCCGGCCGACCTGGAAGGCGCGGTGCTGGTCGGCGACCTGGCGGATCGCGGCGCGCAGCAGGCCGACGTGCGTCTCGAGCGGGGTGCGGCCGGTGTCGGCCTCCCAGGGCAGGCGGCCGGCGTAGACGTGCTCGGAGATGAGGTCCATCTTGTCGGCGCAGGCGAGCAGCATGCCCTCCGACCAGCCGAGGCCGCTCTTCACCTGTTCGGGGTCGTTGTCCTTGTTGATCCTTCCGATGGAGCCGACGCCGACCAGCACCAGCGACGGATCGGCGGCGTGCATGGCCTGGGCGACGAGGTTGTGCTTCAGCGTGTACTGCTTGAGCGGCATGAAGCCCAGCTGCCAGGGGCCGAACATCTCGTTGCCCACGCACCAGTGCTTCACACCGTAGGCGGCGGGGTGGCCGTTCTTGGCGCGCCAGCCGCCGGCGAGCGTGGCGGCGGAGCCGTTGCAATACTCGACCCACTGGGCCGCCGAGTAGGCGTCGCCGAAACCGGTGTTGGCGGCGATCATCGGCGTGGTGCCGAGCTCGCGGCAGAAATCGAGAAACTCGTCGGTGCCGAAATCGTTGTGCTCGATGCCGGTCCAGGCGGGGTTTCCGCGCGGCGGGCGGCGGTCGCGGTCGCCGATGCCGTCGCGCCAGTCGTAGCCGCTCACGAAGTTGCCGCCGGGCCAGCGGTAGATCGGGCTGTTGAGCTGCTTGAGCAGCGCGAGGGTGTCGCGGCGCAGACCGCGGACATTGTCGCCCGGCATGAGCGAGACGGTGCCGACGAGGGTGTCGGCCTCGTGCACGCTCAGCTCGAGGCGGGCGTCGTCGGTGCGGCCGAGGGAGCGCAGGGTGAACGGCTGCCGGCTGTATTCGCCGGGAGCGAACACGAGGCGCCGGGTCGCGCGGTCGGCGGGACCTTCGCCCCAGACGAGGGCGACCTCGATCGTGGCGGGGCGGTCGCCGGTGGGGCGGGCCCAGACGTAGCCGACGTAGTCCAGGCCGCCGACGACGCCGAGCCGGCGGTGCCGGAGGCCGTGCCCGGCCCGGATGCGCGGCGAGTGGTCACCGACGAAGGCGTTCTCCTTGATCATCTCCACCCCGGCGGGGGTGCCGACGATCTCCCAGGGCGACGACACGAGCGCGGGGAAGGCCGACTGTTGCAGATCGCCGACATTGAAGTCGGAGGTGCCGGCCGTGGGCGCGAGGCCGCGGTAGGGGGCGTACTCGGCGGTGACGGGGAAGTAGAACTTCCGGTCCTCGAGCATCTCGGCCCAGAGGCCGCCGTAGATGCAGCGGCCGAGGTGTTCGATGAACTGGCCGTAAATGAACGGATTGATCGGGGCGGCGGTGGCGGCGGGATCGAGGTGCACGACGGGAGCAGGCGCCGGAGCGGCGAAGGCCGGCGCGGCCAGGCCGAGGACGAGAGCCAAGGGAATGCTTTTCATGGGGCGGGAGGGGAACGAAGAGTTGCCCGGGATGGACGGAACCCAGTAAACCACCGGACCGCTCTTCTGCCAATGCTGCCCGCCCCCGCGCATTTACGTGAAACCCACCTCATCGGCCCGCGCTGCCGCGAATGGGTGCTCGACCGGGATCATGTGCCGCAGTTGCGCTCGGCCCGGTTGGTCTGGGTGGGCCACGGCGAGCTGCGCCCGCCGTACCGGATGGTTCGGCCGTATACGCCGTACAGCCATGTCGTCGCGTGCTTCGGGGGCCGGGGGCGTGTCCTCGTGGACGGCGTGGAGGTGGACTGGCGGCCGGGCCAGGTGCTGCTCGCTCCGGTGCGACGCCCCCATGCCTTCGAGGTCGCCGGGCGCGGGCCGTGGAAGATCGCGTGGGTCTTCTTCGACGACCGCACGGGGCCGCCGGTGATCGAGGGCGAGCGGGCGCGGTTGATCGAGGCCGAGGCGGCGGACTTCGTCGACGCGTTGCAGATGCTTACCCGCGAGGCCGCGGGGGCGCGCGAGCCGGCGCTGATGCAGTCGTTGGTCACGGCGGTGGAGACGTATGCGCGGCGCCTGGCCGGTTCGCCCGCGGTCGACCCGCGGCTCTGGCGGCTCTGGGAACGTGTCCAAGGCGACCTCGGCGCGGCGTGGGACAACCGGACTCTGGCGTGCACCGCTGCGACGAGCGAGGAGCACCTCCGCCGTCTCTGCCGAAAGCACTACCGACGCAGCCCGATGGCGCATCTCACGCATCTGCGGATGCAGCGGGCGTGCATGCTGCTGCGCTCGAGCGCGGTGAAGATCGAGGAGGTCGCCCAGCAGGTCGGCTTCTCCGGGATCTACGCGTTCTCCGCCGCATTCAAACGCTGGAGCGGCGTGCCGCCCTCGGAGTTTCGCAGCGGAGACGGGCGGGGTGCAGGAGTCTGTTAGGGCCCGTCCGCGAGACCGACGCTTTTGCGGCACAAGGCTGGGTCACGTGCGCAATCGCACCGGACTGATGCCGCGGAACTGGGCGCGGCCGAGCAACGCCTGTACCACGGCCCGCTGCACGGCAGGGACCGGCGAGTAGGCGTTGATCACGACGGGGCAGCCGTCCATCTCTCGGACCTGCCAAGGATGTCCCATCGAGATGAACACCGTGGGAAGTTCCGGCCACGTGCGTACCATGCTCAGCGGAAACGGCCCGAGCAGCTCGGACCACGGTACGCGGAGCGATTGTTTCCCGGCGCCGGCCTCGTCCGCCGTGACCCAGATTGCGGCATCGAAGCGTTCGCGAGTGATGTCGGCGGGTTCGGCGTAGCGCTCGACGGTGAAGCCCGCTGCGCGGAGGCCCGCCTCGATCTGCAACGGCGGCAGGGCGCCGGCCAAACCGGTACGCTGTTGTTGTTCGATGAGAAGCAACCGGTGGTGGCGGCGCGGATCCAGCGGGAGGAGGGCTGCGTCGTCGCGCACGAGCGTGATTGCGGCTCGCGCCGTCTCCTCGGCCCACCGGCGATGCCGGTCGCGGCCGGACCGTGAGAGCGGTCGTGGCACGCCGTTCTGGCGCGGCAGGCCCAGGGCGGCCTTTAGGGCGAGGACGCGCAACACCGCTTCAGCGATCCGATCGTCCGGCAACCGTTTCGCGGCGACGGCGCGCACGAGATAGTCGAGGTCGACTTCGGGATCGACCGGGAACAGCAGCAGGTCGCACCCGTTGGCGATCACCTGGGGTACCAGCTCCTCGCGCGGGGCCTGCGTGGTGAGTCCTGCCATCGAACTCGCGTCGGAGAGGATCACGCCGTTGAAACCGAGCTCCTCGCGCAGCAGGCGGAGATTGAGCTGACGGGAAAGAGTGGCGGGCGTGCGCCCCGCGTTTCTGCGGCCGGGCAGCGCGATGTGTCCGCTCATTATGGACAGAACGCCCGCGCGGATCGCCGCGCGGAAGACGTGTCCATAGGTGCGCTCCCACATGGCCGGCGGCAATGGATTGATCGCGGTGGTGTTGTGCTGGTCGAGGTCGCCCGCGCCGTCGCCCGGCCAATGCTTCGCGCAGGCGGCCATGCCCCGGCGCTGAAGCGTCTCGATGTAGCAGCGCACGCAGCGTGCGACATGGCGCGGATCGTCGCCGAAGGCGCGGGTGCTGACCACGGGGTTGTTGCGATCGAAATCGAGGTCGGCCACCGGCGAGAGCGACCAGTTGCAGCCGGCCGCGCGACCCTCGTCGGCCGCGACGGTCGCCATCTGCGCGACGGCGTCGAGGCCGGCGGCGGAGGTGGCCAGCGGATTGGGAAATGCGGTGCCTTCGGTTCCGCCGATCGCGCCGAGTTCGCCGAACTCAAGGTCAGCGCAGAGCAGCGGTGGCACAGCGCAGGCGGCGCGCAGGCGTTGCGCTTCCTCGCGCATCTGCGCTGGCGGACGCGTGGCCGAGCGAAACAGGCCACCAACGCCCAGCGCCGCAAAGCGCTCGAGGTTGTCGGCGCTGGTGTCGACCGCGAGGGGCACGAGCAACTGGGCGAGGCGCTCGCGCGCGCTCAGGCGGGTGAAGGTGCTTTCCACCCAGGCGAGTGCGGCGGCGCCGAGCCGGAACGGCGCGCGTTGCAGGTGCCGGAGGTTCATGTGCTGCGGAGCGGGCTCGACGCCGGCAGGTGGCGCTGGAGCAGGTGGTAGGCGAGGCCGGAGTCGGCCACGCCGTATCCGCTTTCTCCCAGGCCAGCGACGAACATGCCGCCTTGGGCGCGCCGCCATTCGGTCGGGGTGGTGCGAAACTGGCGTTGGAACGCCTCGTTGTAGCTCTTCACGTTCGGGAAACCGCAGGCGAGCGCGAGGTCGAGAATCGAGACCTTGCCGGCGGCGAGGTGCGGGAGCGAATGCCGCACGCGCACCTGCCGGAGATAACCGCCGAAGGTCGTGCCCAGCCGTTCCTTGAAGAGGCGCGCGAGATAGCTGACGGAGACGTCCTCCGCCGCGGCCAGGCCTGCGCTGGTGAGCGGTTCCGCGCTGTGCGCCTCGATGTGGGCGACGATCCGTTCGAGGCGACGGCCCAGCGCCTCGTCGGACTCGCCCTCCACGAACTCGCGAGGCGGGGCACCCAACGTCGAGGGGATCTCGCGGACGAGCAGTCCGAGAAGTTGCAGGACACCCGACTCGGCCAGGAACCTATAACCGGGGCGACGCAGCCGCATTTCCCAGAGCACTTCCGCGATCAGCGCCCGCACCTTCTGCAGACGGGGATCGTCGGGGCGTTTCCGCGCGAGGTCGTTGAAACCGGAGTGACGGCGGCGGAAATCGGGATCGAGCCGGGCGGCCACGGCGGTATCCGCCTGCAGCGCCGCGATCAGGTTCGGCTCCGCTGAGCCGCGTGTGAGATGGAGTTCGTGCGGGTGGACAAAGAAGAGGTCATCCGGGCCAAGTTGGGTCTGCCCCGTGGCGGTGGTCACGAAGACGCTGCCGCGCAGGCACAGGAGAAACTCGCAGTCGCCGTGGTGGTGGCTGGCGCATTGGCGCACGCTGTGCACGAACGCGCGCAGCGGCAGGCCTTCCTGGTGCTCGATGCGTTCGATCGGAATCTCGAGGCGCCGGGGCGGCATGGCCCGGAGTGTAGGTGGTGTGTGGGCGAACGGTAGCTTTATTGCGGCCACCTTTCCAATCCCGTCCGCCCGGTTCAGTGCGTGGCGCGGGGCGGGCTCCGGCCGGCTGTCCCCCGGGGGGGAGGCGGGCCGGCCGGAGTTCCGCGTTTCGCGCAGCAGCGCAAATGAGGCGGAGCGTTACGGCTGCTGGTTCGCGCGCTCCAGCATCTCCGCGAGTTTCTCCTCGGTGATCTGGCCGCGGCTCGCCGCCACCAGCTTCCACGCCTGCATCTCCTGGATGAACACCGTCATCATCGCGCGGGACTTCTCCTTCGCGGCGATCTCCTCGGGCGTGCCAGTGAGTTCGCCTGCAAGGCCGAGACCGCGGAGCGCGGTGTTGAGGATCTCGTCGAAGACGATCCGGCCGCTCGGCGTCTCCGGGAAGTTCTTGAGCAGCGAGTCGCGGGTGAGCTTCGGGTGCACCACGTGGCGCGCCCGCACCTCGAGCGCCAACGTAAGCGGGAGAGCGCGCGAGGAACCGCCGACCTGCACGTCGAACGTGCCGGACTGCACGGCCCAGTCGTGGATGCGCACGTCCCAGTAGGCGAAGTCGCGGCGCTCCAGCGCGAAGGCGACGGTCTTCTCCTCGCCGGGCGCGAGGCTGACCTTGGCGAAGCGCCGCAGCTGGCGCACGGG
>JAEXPQ010000347.1 GCA_023446735.1 Verrucomicrobiota bacterium | reverse complement strand
GTTCAACGTTCTCTGCTCAACGTTCCTTGTTCGAAGTTCGCTCGGTTCTCCGCCCGCCCGCCCCGGTTTTCTCTGGCCGCTCCGCCGCCCGCCGCTACGGTCCGACGCATGAAGGTGATCGTCCTCTGCAGCGGCGGCATGGATTCCGTCGCCGCGCTCCATTGGGCCGCGCGCCACCACACCGTCGCCGCCGTCGTGAGCTTCGACTACGGCTCGAAGCACAACGCCCGCGAGCTGCCCTTCGCGGCCGAACACGCCAAGCTCCTCGGCGCGCCGCACACGATCATCCCGCTGGAGTTCATCGCCCGCCATTTCACCTCCGATCTCTTGAAATCCGGCGGCGCTGTTCCGGAGGGCCACTACGAGGACCGGACGATGCGGCAGACCGTCGTCCCCTTCCGCAACGGCATCATGCTCGCCGCAGCCGGCGGTCTGGCCGAGAGCCTCGGCGCGGAGGGCCTCGTCATCGCCGCCCACTCCGGCGATCACGCGATCTACCCGGACTGCCGCGAGGCCTTCATGCGCGCGATGGGCGACGCCCTCCGGCTCGGGACCTACGCCGAGGTGCAACTACTCCGACCCTTCATCGCGCTCACCAAGGGCCAGATCGTGCTCGAGGGCGCGAAGCTCGGCGTGGACTTCGCGCGCACCTGGTCCTGCTACGTCGGCGGCGCGATCCACTGCGGCAAATGCGGCACCTGCGTCGAACGCCGCGAGGCCTTCCTCGTCGCCGGCCTCCCCGACCCGACCGAATACGCCGACCACGGCCCCCTGCCGCCGAAGCCGGGATCAGGGTGATCGCATCCTTGCCAATCACCGAAACCATGCGCGCTTTGCTTCTGATAGGTCTCCTGTTCTTGCTTGCCTGCCATGCGATCGCACTCGAGCCGCAGGTACGGATTGTTCTTCCCGAGAAGATCATCAGCGATCTCTCCCGCGCCACAACGCTTCGCCCCGAGATCGAGCTCACAAACCGCGGCGAGAGGCCGCTCACCTATCGAGTCTATGGTTCCGAGAACCAACCGATCTGGGCCGGTACGATCGCATTCGATCTTCGCTACGGAATAGGAACGAAGGTATCCCCGCTATGGGTGAGCATGGCGGATCACTTTTGTTCGCGCAGCCTTGTGCTGGCTCCCGGCGCTTCGGTCACCCTCCGTTATCGCCGACCGCTCGTCGGCGAACTTCGGCTGGCGGGCATTTATCACCTCCAAGGATCAACACGGCTCGCGGACGAAACAGGGAAGTACCAAGAGACACCCGTCACTCCCGCCACGTTCACGCTCGAAGACAGACCGCGCGAGATGACATCGCCCGCACAAGCCAGCGGCAGCGCTTCCATGGATTGAAACCGCTGCGCTCCTCCGCCCCATGCTGATCTCCGAAATCTTCCACTCGTTGCAGGGCGAGGGTTCGCTCGCGGGCATGCCATCGGTCTTCGTCCGCACCGCCGGCTGCAACCTCCGTTGCACCTGGTGCGACACGCCCTACGCGTCATGGGCGCCGGAAGGGAAACAAATGTCCGTGGCCGAGATCGTCGCCGCAGTCTCACGCCACCCGGCACGCCACGTCGTGCTCACCGGCGGCGAGCCGCTGATCGCGGCAGAGTTGCCCGCCCTCGCCGCCGCGCTCCGCGCCGCCGGCCTGCACATCACCATCGAGACCGCCGCCACCGTCGCGCCCGCCGGCATCGCCTGCGATCTCGCCTCGCTCAGCCCGAAGCTGCGCAACTCCACGCCGCCGCCCGCGCAGTTCGGCGCGGGTTGGAGCGAACGCCACGAAGCCGCGCGCTGGCAACCGGCGGTCGTCGCCGCCTGGCTCTCCGCCTACGAGTTCCAGCTGAAGTTCGTCGTCGCGAGCGAGGCCGACGTCGCCGAAGTCGAGTCGCTCCTTGCGCAACTGCCCTCGCCGCCGCCACGCCACCAGGTGCTGCTCATGCCCGAGGGCACGACGCGCGAGACGCTCGCCGCCCGCACCCCGTGGCTCGTCGCGCTCTGCCGCGACCGCGGCTACCGCTTCGCCCCGCGGCTCCACATCGATTGGTTCGGCAACAAGCGCGGGGTCTGAGCCTCGCGATCGCACGCCGCCCCGGCGAACCTCACGCCCGATCCACGGTCTCATCCCGCCGATGCCGGACAACCCAGCCCACACCACCTCCGCGCCCCCGCCCGCGGCTCCTCCGCGCGAACGCTGGCTCGCGGCCGGGTTGCTGGGACTCACCGCCTTGGCGTTCTGGCCGGTCGCCTCGTGGTTGACCGCGCAGACCTTCGCGCACGAGCAACTCAAGCAGTCGTTCTTCATCCTCGTGCTCGCGGGACTCTGGATCGCGTGGGAACGCCGCCAATCGCTCCGCCTGCGCCTGCAGGTCGACACCGCCGGTCTGCTCTGCCTTGCCGTCGCGTTCGGCTGCGCCGCCGGAGCCTATCTCCTGCGGGCGCCGCTGCTGGTCCTGGCGGGTTTGGTCGCGGCCGTCGCGGGCGCCGTGCAGGTCGTCTTCGGCGAACGTGCGCTGCGTCGCACGACCCCGCTGCTGGCGGCGTTCGCGTTGCTCATCCTTTTCGTCCTGCTGCTGCCTGTGCTCGACTGGCCGCTACGCCGCATGGCCGGGGTCGAATCGGTGCGGCTGCTTCAGTCCTTCGGGCTGGTTTCGCAGCTCAAGATCGTCGCCAACCCGGACGTGCAGCTCTGGTTGGTGAACGCCCACGGCACCTTCATCGTGGCGCCGGAGTGCAACGGTTTCGGGCTCATCACCTCGTCCCTCCTGCTTGGGACGATCTGCCTGCTCTACCGGCACGCTCGCTGGTGGAAGTTCCCCGGCCTGCTCGCGCTGTGCCTCCTGCTGGCCTTCACGACCAACCTCCTGCGCATCGCCTCCATCGTGCTCCTCGCTCCCCGCTTCCCCGGGCACTACCACGCCCTCCACGAAACCGCGGGCACGATCGCGCTCTACCTCGGCCTGGGCGCCGTGTGGTTGCTGACCGGTTGGCAGCCCGCAGCGCGGGGCCGGTAACGGTCCTCCCTCCGCCCGCTCCGCGCCCGCTCACTGCGCGAGTTCGGCGCGGATTGCGGCAACCAGTTGGGCAAACTCCGCCGGCTCGTAGCCAACGGTGGCCGCCTTCACGGCGCCGTCCTTGCCGATCAGGTAGCAACGCGGGATGTAGCCGGTGGCGTACTTCGCGAAGATCGCGCGATCCGGGTCGGCGAGGAAGCGGAAGCTCAGCTTGTGCTGCGCCTTGAACGCCGCCACCTGCTCCACCGTGTGCTCCCGCCCGACCGCGAGCACCACCAGACCTTTGTCACGAAACGTCCCCCACACTTCGGATTCGAGCGCGGGCATCTCGGCCTTGCAGGGCGGACACCACGTGGCGAAGAAGTTGAGCAGCACGACCTGCCCCTTGAGCGCCGCGAGATCGACGCTCCCGCCGTCGCCCGCCGCGGCGACGAAGGTCGGCGCGACGTCGCCGACCTTCACGATGTCCTCGGCCGCGGCGCGCGCGACGAACGGAGCCAGGATGCCGGTCAACAGGGCGAGCCGAAGTAGGAACATCATGGCCCGGCGCATGGCGAGCAACCCGGACCGATGAAAGCTCGGACGCCGCGCACCCCAGCCGCGCCCCCGGAACAC
>JAEXPQ010000293.1 GCA_023446735.1 Verrucomicrobiota bacterium | reverse complement strand
GCACGCACCGCGGCCTCGGCCTGGATCCGCCGCGCCGCGGCAGCATCGACGCCGGCCCGGGGCGCGCGCGTGACCGGCAGCGGCAGGCTCAAGCCCACGCCGACCGTCGTCTCGCGCCCGTCGCCGCCTTCGCGCGAGTAGAACGGGCTCACGGTCACCGCCGGATAGCGCTCGTGCCGCGCCAATCGCAGCGCGAAGCCCTGCCGATCCAGCTCCAACCGGCGGGAGCGGAACTCGAAGTTGTTCTCGCGCGCGGCGTCGAGCAGCGAGGCAAGTTCGGGCGCGTCGCCAAAGACCGGAGCCGGTGGCGCGACGACCAGCGGCGCATCGGGCGCGAGCCCGCGCAGCTGGTTGAGCTCGAGCAGCGCGGCCTGCAGCTCCAGCTCGGCGGCGGTGGCGCGGCGTTGCAGCACCAGCTCCTGCGCCTCGATCGCACGCGTCTCCAGCTCGGGCGTTAGCCCGCCGGGCTCGCGGGCGAGCAGCGTTTCCTTGAGTGCAGCGTAGCGGTCGGCCACCTCACGCACGGTGGCGGCCTTCACGCCGGCGGCGTGCAGCCCCTGCGCGAGCCCGCGGGCGCGGGCGGCAAGTTCGGCGCGGAAGCGCGCCAAGCCCGCCTCGGCGAGGGCGACGTCGCGCTGGGCGACGGCCTTGCGCAGCGTGAGCCGGCCCGGCCATTCGAAGGTCTGCGCGAGCGAGACCGACCACGCGGCGCCCTCCCCTACGAGTTCGCCGGAGGCGGCGCGCACACGTTTGCGGCCGAGTTCGACCGAAAGCTCAGGCGTAGCGAGCGCCGTGGCGGCTCGGCCCTCGGCGCGCACCGCGGCGACTTCGGCCTCGAAGTAGCGCAGCTCGGGATGGCCGGCGGCGATCTCGGCGACGAGCGCCTCGATCGAAGTTGGAGTGGGCTCCGGGGTCGCCACTGCGACCGAAAGCGGAATCAGGGAGAGGAAAAGGAGACGTGAGAACATGGCAGCTGAACGGGAGGTTGGCCGGTGTTTCCGGCGCACAGTCGCGCCCAGCCCCGCGGGCCCGGCGCACACGATTTCAGCGGACTCGTTCGAGCCCGCTCCGTTTCAACTGCGTCTCAGGGCGCCTGCGCGGCCGCGACGACTCGACGCGTCGCGCGCCACAAGCCGCCGATCTCTGGCGGAGCAGCCAACCGCGGGGTGACGCCGTTGGGCGCGGCGGTTTCCGCCGCGAGCGAGGGGGGCAGAATCTGAAGCAGCGCCACGACCGGCACGCTCAACACAGCCACGCCCAGGTCCTCGCGCGGCACACCCAGTCCGAGCGTCGCGCAATGGTCCAGTTCCTCATGACCGCTGGCGGCGGAGGCCGGCGCATCGTCGCCGCCGCAGCAGTCGACGACATCGAACCAACCCGAGGTCTCCGCCGCGCAATGCAGCGTGGCCGGCAGCCAAAGGGCGGCCAGCAACCACGCGAAGGCGATGAACACGCGGCGAAGCACGGCCGTGCATGTGAGTGCGGCGGCGTTTGTTGTCAATTCGCCGCCGCAACGCACCGCAGCAGGCGGTCGGTCGGACAACGGGTCCGCCCCTTCTTGCGGCATGGTCCAAACGGGCTTCGCCTCACAGCACGCACTCGCAGGCTTGCGCTCGATCCCGCCGTCCGGCTTCGTCTGCCCGATGGACTATCGCACCAAGGCGGAATTCTTCATTCGCGGCATCACCGGCGGCTTCATCGAGGCGGCCGAAGTCATCGCGTGGTCGGACGAGATCATCGTCTCCGCGCCCAAGACCGAGGACTGGATGGTCGAGATTTCGACCTGCGGCCCCGACGAGCGCTTGAAGGTTCTCGGCCTCCTCAACACGGTGAAAGGCACCGTCGACGAGGCGGCCCTGGCCGAGATGCTCAAGGCGCGGCAGTAACGCCCGCAGCGCGGGCCGGCGCCGCTCCCGCTCGACGCCGCCGGCCGGCCATGCATCCTCTCCGGCGTTTCCCGGTCTGCAGCTTGCCCACATCAGGCGCGCCCGTGCTCGTCTGTTGCACCCTGCCGCCGCCCATGACCTCGCAACCCGCCGCGTTCGACTTCGATGTCGAACTGTCGCATAGCAACAAGGACAAGCCGGCGGTGCGCGAGCTGCGCGACCAGCTCGCCCTGCGCGGTCTCTCCGTCTGGTACGACGAGGACGAGCTCCCCCCCGGCATCCCGTGGCAGCAGCTCCTCAAGGAGGGCATCCACGCCTCGCGCAGCGTGGCGGTGGTCGTCGGCAGCGACGGTGTGGGCCCGTGGGAGGACGAGGAGATGCGCGCCTCGCTCACGCTGGCCGTGAAGGACAAACCCGCGGTCATCCCGGTGCTTCTGCCCAGCGCGCAACGGCCGGCGCTCCCGCCCCCGAGCCACCAGCCGCTTTCGCTCGAGGCGGTGCTACCGGGGGCCTGGCAGGTGCGTATCCAGACACCGTTCGCCGTCGGCAACCTCCAGGTCGTGCTCACCCCGCAGCATTCGTTCCGCGGCGAGCTGATCACGCCGGTGGGCCCGAGCCTCATCGAGGGCCAATGGCAGGCCGACCCGGCGGCCGCGCAGATCACCTTGCAGGGCCGCCAGGCCGCCGGCTTCCAGGTGATGCCCTACTACGCGCTCGTGCAGGTCACGTTCTTCGACGCGCAGCAGATCGTCGGCATCACCGCCGGCGGCGAGCAGGTGACGTGGCACAAGCAGACCCCGGCGGCGTGAGCGACGAACCGCGGCCGCCCGGGCGGCTGCGGTTGCTTGTCAGCGCTCGATCCGGTCCAGAAGTGTCAGATGCTGGAGCGAGACGGGTTCGGCCACCAGCGGGGCCACCGCCTTGAACGCCTCGGCGAGATAGGGAGTCGCGAGGTGGTCGGCCTTCGCCGCCTCGTCGCGGTACCGCTCGTAGACGATCAGCGTGTCAGGCTCGTCCACCGGGCGGACCAGCTCGTAGACGAGAGTGCCGTCCTCTCGGGCGGTGTTGGCGACCTGCTCGCGCAGGACTTTTTCGAGCGCCGCAGCCTGTCCCGGCTTGGCGCGCAACGTGGCGATGATGCAGCTCATGGTATTCTGGTGTCAGAGGTTTCGCTACAGTTCTCGCTCACCAGCCGGCGAGCACAAGTTTCCCGATGGTGTGCCCGGCCTCGAGTTGCGCGTGGGCGCCGCGCAGATTGGTCGCGTTGATCGGACCCAGTGTCTCGGAATGTGTGGTACGCAACCGCCCGGAATCGACCAGCGCGGCGACCTCGTCGAGCAGGCGATGCTGCGCAATCATGTCGTCCGTGCCGAACATCGACCGCGTGAACATCAGCTCCCAGGCCACGCTGGCGCTCTTTCCCATCAACGCCCCCAGAGCCACCGGGCCTCGTGGTTCGACGATCGTCACGATCCGGCCCTGCGGACGGATCAGGTCGACCATCGCGTCCCAGTACCTGTCGGTGTCGGCGAAGTTCGCGATGTAGTCGACGTGCTTGGCGCCCGCCGCCTCGAGCTGCGGCCGCAACGGCTTGGTATGATCAAGCACATGGTGTGCGCCCATCTTCTCCACCCACGCCCGCGACTCCGTCCGCGACGCCGTGGCGAAAACCGTCAGCCCGGCGAGGCGCGCCAGCTGGATGGCGATCGAGCCCACCCCGCCGGCACCGCCGATGATCAGCAGTGCCCGGCCGGCCTGCGCCCCGCGCGGATCGATGCCCAATCGGTCGAAGAACGCCTCCCAAGCCGTCAACGCCGTGAGCGGCAGTGCCGCCGCCTCGGCAAACGAGAGGGAGCGCGGCTTGCGACCGACGATGCGCTGGTCGACGAGATGGAACTGGGCGTTCGTGCCCGGGCGCATGATCGAGCCGGCATAGAAGACTTCTTCGCCGGGCTTGAATAACGACACCTCCGGCCCGACCGCCTCGACCACGCCCGCGGCGTCCCAGCCCAGCACACGTGGCGAAGATTCGACGACGCCGGGACACGAGCGGCGGATCTTCGTGTCCACCGGGTTCACCGAGACGGCCTCGACGCGAATCAGGAGATCCTGCCCGGTGGCGGTCGGCTGTGGCAGATCCACGTCCACGAGCGACGCCGGATCGTTGATCGGAAGATAACGGGTGAGAGCGACAGCTTTCATGCGTGACCGACACTTCGCGTCGCCGCCCCGCCGCTCAACCGCGCCCTCCGGTACTATTCGCGGATCGTACGGTGGCCTTCGCGGATCGAGGCGCGAAACTCGCCCGGAGAGCGCCCGCTGGCCCGGCGGAAGGTTTTGGCGAAGTTCGAAGGATCCCCGTATCCGAGGTGGTAGGCGATCTCCGCGACCGTGAGCTCGGTGTGGATCAGCAGCCGGCGCGCCTCGAGCAGGAGGCGCGAGCGGATCAACTCGCTGGCGGTGGTCCCGAGCTGCCCGCGCACCACCGCGTTGAGGTGCCCGGCCGTCACCCCGAGATCGCGGGCAAACGCCGCCACGGAAGACTGGTGACGAAACTTTTCCTCCACCAGCGCCTGCAGGCGGCGCACCAGCTCATGGCCCAAGCCTGGCAGCGAGGAGGGCGGCTCGTGGCGGTGGTGGAAACGCAGCGCGCTGGCCAGAATGAGCCGCAGCGCCGCCCGGAGCGCCCCATCCCAGCGAGCCGCGCGCTCCGCGTACTCCCGTTCGCACCGCGCCACGAGCGGCGCCACTTCCGCCTCGAGCTCCGGCCCCGCCGTCAGCACCGGCGGCAACTCGGCCCGGTAGGTGAAACCATAGTCGTACAGCGTGCTCGGCGGCGGCTCCCGCCCGTCGAAAAATACGCTCGTGAACGACACGACCGTCCCGCACAGCCGGTCGCGGCGCTCCCAGCCGTGCACTTGTCCCGGACCCACCAGCACGAGCGACCACCGGTCCGCCGGCAGCTCGTACCGGCGCGAGTCGTTGAGGTGCACTCCCGGCCCGCGTACCCAGAACAGCTCGAAATGATCGTGCCGATGGGCGTTCGCGAGGCGCGCGCATCTGGTGTCCACCAGCTCGAAGCGGCCGACAAACACATCGTCCTCCGCCGCGCCACTCCGCGTGGCACAGCAACCGAGCGGCAAAGAGGGAACAGGGCGGTCGTTCATGGCGTCGGCCGGCCAAGATGCGAAAAACGGTACGGAAGGGAAGCGTCGACGCCGCGGCCGTTCCGGGCAACCGCGGCGCGCCTCCGCCTCACAGATTCGCCAGTGCCGCGCGGCCGGTCATGCCGGGTTGGATGCCGAGTGCTTGCGCCGCAGGATTCGCCTCTCGCACCTCGCCGGCCAGCAGGTCGTCGAGGCTGCCGATCGAGCTGCCGCGCGTCGGTCTCACCCGTGCAGCGGCGATCCCGAACTTCTCCACCGCCGCCGGATCGATGGCGCCGCAGGCGAGGAGGCCGCGGGCGGTGCGGGCATAGACCAAGTTCACCGGTCCGATCGGCAGCGCGACGAGTTCGACCGCTTTGCCGTCGACCGTGGTCTGCTCGTGGCGGATCGCGGCGAGCGTGCTCAGGTGCTGCAACGTGGGCGCACCGGCGAGCAGCGGCGTCGCGAGACGGAGGGTTTCGGCGAGGTACGGCGTCGCAAGATGCGCGGCCTTCGCCGCCGCGTCGCGGTAGCGTTCGTAGACGACCAGTGTGTCCGGTTGCGTGTCGTCGCGGAGGAACTCGTAGACCATGGCGCCGGGTTCGGCAGCGGTGAGTCGGACCTGCTCACGCAGGATCTTCTCGAGGGCCGCGCCCTGGCCGGGCTTGGCGTGGAAGGTGGCAATGATGTTCTTCATACAGGCGAATCGGTTCGCCCGCACTCTACCTCACGGCGGCAGCCGCGGATTGTAGAAATGCGACACGAACGACTCCCGCGACAGGAGCTCGCGCGGCGTGTGTCCCGTGAGCGCGCCGAGCTCGTGGATGAAATGCGCCTGGTCGTAGTAGCCGCGCGCCAGCGCCGCATCGAGGTAGTCGGACTGCTCGGCGAGCAGCAGGTGCCGCATCGTGTGATGCAGCCGCGCCACGCGCCGGAACCGCTTCGGCGAGAGCCCCGCCGCCGCGCCCACCAGCCGCTCCAACTGGCGCGTGCTGTAACCGAGATCGTCGGCCAACGCCGCCACCGACGCCTCCGCGTCGCCGTAGTAGAGCGCGTCGAGCGCCCGGTCGGCCGGGCTGAGCGCGGGCCCGGCCCGCTCCAGCAGTCGCTGGAGGAAGTCGATCACCAGCGCAGCACGCGCCGCGAAACTTCCCCGCTCCGCCAACTGGCCCGGCAGCTCCGCGGCCTCCGGCCCAAAGTGTTCCTGCGCCGCGGCGAAACGGTCGGTCAACTCCGCGAGCGGCCGCCGCCCGAAGTGCCGGATCGTGGCTCCGCGGAACCGCACCGCGACAAACCCGACCGGGCCCTGCGCGAGCAACCGGCACGAGAAGGTCCGCAGGCAGGAGATCTGCGCCGCCGCCACGCGATGCCGCGAGCCGTCGCTGCCCAGCGCCAGAAACGGCCGACGGTAGTGCAGCAGCAGATCCGCGCCGGTGCCGGGCAGCAGCACCGGCAAGAGCACCGGAGCATCGCTCTCCCACGACCAGAGCCGCTCCACGAACGGCCGCAGCGCCGGCGGCGGCAGCGTGAAGGCGCGACGGATCGACGGCGCATCGCTCATCGTGGCAGTGTGATCGGCCCCGCGGTTCCGCTCAGTACGGCCCGCGGATATGCGCAGCCACGCGCTCGGCGTAGAAACGGCGCAGCTGCGCATGCAACGCCTCCGGCAGCGGGGCGAGGCCGCCGGCGCGGACGTTGCCGCGCACCTGCGCCGGGTTGCGCGCACCGGGGATGATCGTGGTCACCGCCGAGAAATCCAGGCACCAGCGCAGCGCGAAGTCCGCCATGGTCATGCCCGCGGGCACGAACGGCCGCAGCGCCTCCGCCAGCTCCACGCCCGTGGCGAACGGCAGCCCCGCGAAGGTCTCGCCCACGTTGAACGCCTGGCCATCGCGGTTGAAGTTGCGGTGGTCGCTCTCCGCGAAGGTCGTCGTCGCCGTGTACTTGCCCACGAGGAGGCCGCTCGCCAGCGGCAGCCGCACGATGAACGCCACGTTCTTCGCCTTCACCTGCGGCAGGAGCGCATCGACCGCCTTCTGGCGGAACAGATTGAAGATGAACTGGAGCGATGCCAGGCCGGGGACCTCGAGACAGAGCAACGCCTCCTCGACGGTCTCCACGCTCGCGCCGAACGCCTTGATCTTCCCCTCGCGCTGGAGTTCGCGCAGCGTCTCGAACACCTCGCCGCGGCGCAGCACCTCGAAGGGCACGCAATGCAGCTGCGTGAGGTCGAGCGCGTCGACGCCCAGACGCCCGAGCGAATCCTCGGTGTGGCGACGCATGGCCTCGCGGGTGAAGTTCGCCGGCCAGCCCGGATCGCCGCGCCGCCCCAGCTTCGTCGCCACGAACACCTTCGACCGGGCCTTCGCCTCGCGCAGGAACTCGCCCACCAGCCGCTCGCTGCGGCCGTCGCCATAGACGTCGGCCGTGTCGAAGAAGTTCACACCCTGTTCGTAGGCGCTGAAGAGCGTGGCCTGCGCCTCGGTTTCGGAGACGTCGCCCCAGTTGCCGCCCAGTTGCCAGCAGCCCAGGCCGATCTCGCTCACGTTGCGCCCGGTGGGGCCGAAAGTGCGGTGTTTCATCGCGGCGAGTGTGGGCGGGAAGGCGCCGCGCACAAACCGCGAGCACGTTAAAACATTAGCCGGGCGAATCAGAGGCCCGCGCCGTGGCGCGCCTTCCGGCCGCGGAGTTTGGCGCGAGGAACGATGCCGGATTCCATTCTCCCACCAGCCGCAGCGCGCGGAAGACAACGACACCGGCTGCGCCGGGCTTCGGCACCGCGCCTCGCGAAATTTCGTCGCCCGCCGCCACGCGGCCCGGTTGGCTGACGGCCGGTGCCGGAAAACCAACAACACCACCCGCGGGCCGTCCTCGGCCTCCTCGCCGCCGCGCTGCTCTGGAGCATGGGCGGGGTGCTGCTCAAGTCCGTGCACATCCACCCGCTGGCCGTCGCGGGCGGGCGCGGCCTGATCGCGGCGCTCTTCCTCATGGCCTGCCTGCGCCGCTGGCGGCTCCAGTTCTCGCCGCTCATGATCGGCGCGGCGCTCGCCTACACGGGCACCACCGCGCTGTTCGCCGCCGCCAACCAGCTCACCACCGCGGCCAACGCCATCCTGCTCCAGTACACCGCGCCGATCTACGTGGCCTGGCTCGGCCGCTGGCTGCTCGGCGAGCGTGTCACGCGGCTCGACTGGCTCACCATCGCGGTCGTCTTCGGCGGCATGGCGTTGTTCTTCGCCGACCAGCTCAGCGCCGACGGCCTGCTCGGCAGCATCCTCGCGGTGGTGAGCGGCGTGGCGTTCGCGTTCATGACCGTGCTGCTGCGCAAGCAGAAGGACGCCGAACCGGCCGATTCAATCGTGCTCGGCAACCTCATCGGCGCCGCGATCGGCCTGCCCTTCTTCGCCGCCGGTCCGCTGCCCTCGCCCACCGGCTGGGCCGCGCTCCTCGCGCTCGGCACGCTCCAGCTCGGCCTCTCGTATTTCCTCTACGCCCGCGCGATCAAGCACGTGACCGCGCTCGGCTCGATCCTGATCCTGATGCTCGAGCCGCTGCTCAACCCCATCTGGGCCGCCCTCGTGCTCGGCGAGTTTCCCGGCCGCTGGGCGCTCATCGGCGGCGCGGTCGTGCTCGGCGCGGTGACCACCCGCGCGTTGATTCTCGCCCGTCGCCAATCTCCGGACAACGCAGCCGCATGACCCCCGCCCCGCCCGCCACCCCCGCCCGCGAAGTCGTCGTCATCCTCCATGGCGTGGCGATCAGCAGCCGGCTCACCGCCCGGCTGGCCCGATTCGTCGCCGCCGCAGGCTATGCCGTGCACAACCTCGACTACCCGTCGAAGACCGTGCCGCTCGCCGAACTCGGTCCGCGCTGGCTCGCCGCGAAGCTCGCCGAGCTCGGCGCCGACCGCGCCGCGAAGCTGCACTTCGTGACCCATTCGATGGGCGGGCTGATCGTGCGCGGCTACCTCACCGCCCACCGGCCGGCCAACCTCGGGCGCGTCGTCACCATTGTTCCGCCACACCACGGCAGCGCCGTCTCCGACAAGCTGCGCCGCCTGCCGATCATCTGGCGGATCATCGGCCGCAACCTCGGCGCGCTCGGCACCGGGCCCGACGCCTATTGGCGCACACTCCCACAACAGGCGGACTTCGAGCTCGGCGTGATCGCCGGCAGCTCCGCCCTGAACCCGCTCGGCTGGCTCTTCCTCGAGCGCCCGCACGACGGCACCGTGGCGGAGCGCAGCACCCGCCTCGCCGGCCTGCGCGACCACGTCACACTGCCCTCGAACCACACGCTGATCCTCTTTCGGAAACGCACCGCCGAGCAGGCCGTCGCATTCCTCCGCACCGGCCGCTTCGCGCGGTGAGAAAGCGGCGGCGCAACTGTTCCGATTCCTTGCGCGCCGCTTCCGGCCCCAGGCCCAACCCGACATCCGCATGCCCCGTACTCATCAACTGACCCACGGGCTGGCAGTCGTGGCGCTCGGCGCCGCCGGCCTGCTCGCCATCGGCATCGGCTCGGTCTCTTTGGCGATCGCACAATTCGTTCCCGGCGAGCGGGCGCTTCCCTCCGGCTGGATCGGCGGACCGATCGCGTTCGCACCCACGGTCGTAGCCGCCTGTTGGTATGCGATCGCCCGACGAGTCCGGTGGCGTTGGCTCGGACTCGCTGCGCTGCCGATCGTCGCGGCCTTCGCCTTTCTCTCCCACGACGACAGCGCCCCACCCGGGCTGCCCGACCTCGGCCCCCGCGTCGGGGTCGCGGATCCCGGCTACCAATGCCTGATGTGGCTGTCGGAGAAATCTCCGTACTCGCGCCTGCGCGAAACCGGCGCGCCTCCCCTGGAACTGAACCTTCCTCGACTCCCGAAGGTCCCCGCCGACTGGGCAGCATATCTCGCCGAGAAGCAGGCCGACTTCGAACAGACGGCGAAGGAGAACACCCTCGGACTGGAGTGGATTGCACGGTTGGCCGAACGCCCTCCTGCCGGCATCTGTCCGGTGGACGATCTCGATTACGTTCTTTCCTACCCAGCCATCCGAAACACCACGGAGCCCCTGCTCGCCCTCGCCTACTCGCGGGCGCTCGCCGGCCAACGCGACCAAGCCGTGCGCGAGGCGCTGCTCGTGGTCCGGGCCATGCACAATCTCCGGCGTACCAGCGCCAATCTGGTCCACGTGATGATCGCTACGGTCGTCCTGAAGCAGGGCTATGCCGTGATCGAGGAAACGATCCGCCTCGGACCATTGGAGGCCGCCACCTCTCGTGAGCTCGTCCAGACGTTGGAAGCGGCACCTCCGGTGCGGCAGGTCTTCCGCAATGCCTTCCTTGGCGAATCCGACTTCCTGCGCCTCGCCTTCGCACGGCTTCGGCGTGGGGACTACGACGATTCGCTCTCCCTCTCCGAAGCACAAAACCAACGCCTTGCGCAGGCGCTTTGCATCGGAGGCCCCCTCCTCTTTCATCCCAACCGAACCGAGCGCCGGATGCTGTCGGTCTATGCGCAGATGTGTGCCGCTGCGGAGACCCGAAACAACGCCGCGCTGGACGCATGGCTTCCGGATTGGGGCGACGAGTCGCAATTGCGCAATCCGGCCGGACGCCTGTTGGCCGCGATGGCTGTTCCTGCATTCGACAAACCAGCCAAGGAGATCTGGAAGTCCGAGGACCTGCGGCGCGAATTGCAGGAAAGAGCCCAGTCGCACCACGCATCTGACACGAACTCCCCATGAGGCGAAGGGTGGATCGGCTCCACCTTCTCCTCACCCCAAAAACCGCACCTGGAACTCGCTTCCGCCCTCGGGCACGACGAGCTCGAACGCGCCGCGGTTCTCGATCGAACACTCGCGGGCCTTCGCGGCGGCGGACAGCGCCTGCTCCAGCCGCGCCGCCGTGCGCGCCTCGCACTCGGTGTTGAAGTAGATCCGGAAGTTCGACTTCTGCGCGTCGTCGAACTGCAGGATGAAGGTGTTATGCTCAACGAAGACGAGATCCTCGTAGGCGTAGGTCACCTCGAGTTTGAGGTCGTCGATGATCTCCGTCGCGAGGCCAAGTGGGCGTAGGCTCATGATGGCCGCCCATGAGCAGCCCCCGTGCCGCTCCCGCGAGAGCCGCGGCCCCTCCGCACGGGGTCGCCTCCCTGGGCCCCGACCACCTCGTGCGCCGAAGGCGACGCCCGCTCAGTTCCGGATGTCGTCCGCGTCCGAAAGGCGATCCGGCCCCACGCTCCACAGTTCGAAGGCGGCGGGATTCCGGGCGCCGGGGAATCGATACTGGTAAAGCGTCCCCCAGGGATCGATCAGCCGGACCTCCGACTTCAGGTACGGCCCCTTCCAGCGCGCGCCCTGCGGGCCCGGCGGCGGCGAGCGCAGGCCCGCGTCCAGTTGTCCGGACGCGGGATAAGTGCCCATGTCCCGTCGATAGGCGTGGAGAGCCGGAACCAATACCTCCCGAAAAAGCCGGTCGACCTCCTTTCGTTTCAGGCCGAGATGCGAATCCAATCTGGCGAGCAGCGCCGGCACATCCTCCACCACGTAATAGGCCGTCCCCGCGAAGCCGCTGCGCGGACTCGCGTTGGGGAACTCGAGGGGCGTGGGCGTCCCGATCTCGATGGGATCCCGGCGCCGTTTCGGCGCGGCGAGCTTCCCGACCATCCGCCCTTTGGCTCCGACCGGGGCCGCGACGAGCAGCGGGAAGCTCTGCTTCGTCAGTTCCTGCAGGTCGCGCAGGGTACCATGCCCGGAAAATGGACTCTCCCGATACTGGGCATCGCCACCGATCGCGACATAGAGGGGTTCCCGGAGGACATACTCGACCGTGTACGCGTAGGTGTCGCCCGCCTCGTGCACCACCTCCGCTCGCTCGAACTTGTAGGCCGCCGCGAAATACTTGCCCAACAGCCCCGGGATCGCCGCGCTCGCGGCGGCGACGACCTCCTCGGGGCTGTCGTAGGGGGCGTCCGCCCGCGCCTTGACCCGGCCGGTCCAGACGATCGCTCCGACCACCACCAAGGCCACAAATACCAGGAACGCCTTCATGATCCTACGACCGCACACCGTGGTTACACTGTCAATTCCGGGGGCGGCAACCGTCGCGGCATGCCGGTCCTCCGCGCCCGCTCAGCCCGCCCGAGTCCAGACGAGGGCCGAGGGACAAGAGACGAGTGTCGAATCGTCGGCGAGCCGAACCCGCGCAAGCAAACGCGAGGCCTCGCTCGCCCCTCCGGCTCTCGACGCTCGTCGTCTCGGCCCTGGGCTGTCTGGTCACGGTCAGCCCTGGGCCGCGTGCTCCGCCCGCCCCACCGGCAACTGCACGAGCACGTTGGCCGCGGTCAGCAGCACGCCGCCGACCACGAGGTGCCAGGTGAGCGTCTCGTTCGCATACGCGATGCCGGTCCACGCGGAGAGCAGCGCCGGCAGAAACAACGCCAACGCCGACGCCGAGACCGGCTCCAACGTGTAGATCAGCCCGGCCTCGGTCGCCGTGATGCGCGGCTGGCAGGTGTTCATCACCAGAAAACAGAAGACCGTGCACGCCGCCGTGAGTGTGAGCGTAAGCCCCTGCCACGCGGGCGCGCGCACCAACGCCACCAGGGCCGCCGGCTCCGGCGCCATCAACCACGCCGCCGCGCCGAACCCCGCGCCCACGAGGAGAAACATCGCCGCCGTGACGGGCAACGCGCGGTTGGGCGCGAACTCGCGCCGCTCCAGCCAGAGGATCTGCCCCATGAAGAAGAGCGAGCCCAGGATCGTCTCCACCTCTCCGCGACCGAGCCGGAACGCCGTCACATCCACCCGCCCGAGCACGCCCACGCCCGCCACGACCAGCGCACACGCCGCCCCCACTGTCCATCGCGGCAGCCGCCGCGTGCGCAGCGCGACCCACAGCGGGATCAACACGGCGTAGAGCTGCGTGAGAAACGCCGACACCGAGGCGTCCGTGTATTGCAGCCCGTCGACCTGCAGGAGCAGCCCCAGCCCGAGGAACAGCGCCAGCCCGGCCCCCTGCCGCAGCTCCAGGCGCGTGGGTCGCCCCTGCCGCCACGCCACCGCCGCCAACACCACGCCGGCGAGCAGGAACCGCGGCGCGACGGTGCACACCGTCACGAACCAGCTGCCGCTGCCCGGCACCAGCGCCTGCTGGAGTTGCCCGAGGCTCTTGATGAGCGGAAAGCTCAGCCCCCACACGAGAGTGGCCGCGATCAGCCAGAAGATGGCGCGGGAGCGTTGGGAGGACGAGGCCGGGGACATCGTGCGATGTTGCCCGCCGCCGCCCGCGCGACGCGAGCGAGAATCCCGCCACGAACGTGTAACGGTTTTTGTCTGGGCGCCCCCGCGACACCGCGCCATAACCTCGGACCACACCCGCTCACCATATGCGAACCACCCGCCGGCACCGCCCACGCCTCACGCTCGAGCATCTCCTGCTCGCGGGAGTGCTGCTGGTCTTCGTCGCCGGCTCGGTCTGGGTGGCGCTGGGCGCGGGCCACGCGACGGCCGGCAACGCGGACTCCCGCCTCGGGGCGTTTCCGGGCTTGATCCCGCCGGTGCTGCACGTGCTGCTCGGGCGCTGAGCCAACGATGCAGTTGCCGCCAACCTACGAGCGGTTTGGCCCGCACCAACGGTGAACCGGTAGGTCCTTGGGCGCGTGCAAGCACGCTGACCGACGCAGCGATTGCATCGTTCCGCGGAGGCCGGCCGGCGGCACCATCAGCGTGCTCACTGCTGGTCTGGCCCTCGTCCCTCGCCACTCGGCTCTCGTCCGCCGGGACACGCTGGATCACTCGTCCATGATTTTCAGGATACCATCGAGGTAGCCGGCGTAGACGCGCACAATATTCACGGCGACCCAAGCGGCCACGCCGAGCAGCGCCGCCTGCGGGTACCAGAGGCTCACATGCATGAGCTTGCGCTCCGCCTCCTCCTGGTAGCGCCGCGCCAACCACCCGAGCTGCTCGTCGAGCCGCCCGCTCTGCTCGCCCGTCCGGTAGGCCTGCGCGAACTCCGTCGGCAACGCCCGCTCGCGCATCAGCGCCGGACCCGGTTGCCTCCCCGCCTCCGCCTCGGCCGCCATGCGTCGCCCGAGCGCCTCCAGCGCGGGTGCACCGGTGGCACGGCCGGCCATCGTCCACGCCGTCACAGGGGACAGGCCGCAACCGACATAGCCCTCAAGCACCGACGCCAGGACCGCGAGATCGCGCGCCCGCTGAAATCCGCCCACCCACGGCAGCAGTGCGAACACCCGGCGCCGCACGCCGCCCCATTGCCGCAACGCCACCCACGCCGCCGCCAGGACCACCCAGAGCGGCACCAACACCGCGCCCACCTGCCGCCCGTACTCCAGCGGAGAACCGAGCACCAGGTGCTGCAACGGCAGCAACACCGCGCCCAGATGCACCACCGCAAGCGGATAGAGCGTCGCCAGCACCGCGCGCCCCGTGAGCCGAGCCACGCCCTCGCGGTACGCGGCGAGGCGCCGGCACATCGCCGGCAACTGCCCGGCCGTCGCCCCGGCGACCAGCAAGTGCGCATCGGATGCCGGCAACCACACGGCCGCCGCCAACTCGTCGACGACCGCCGCACCGTTGCGCAACCGCGCGCCCACCGCCGCCCGTTCACGCGGGCACGGCCCGCCCGGCGCCTCCAGCGTCTCGATCAATGGCAGTCCCGCCTCGAGCATCTGCGCGAGCTGGAAGTACCACGCGGCGAGTCGGCGAGAGGAAGCCATGCAACAGGGCCAAACGATTGCGCCATCCCGCCCCCTTCGCCAGCCCCGAC
>JAEXPQ010000290.1 GCA_023446735.1 Verrucomicrobiota bacterium | reverse complement strand
CCATAGGGCTCGCCGGCGGCCTTGTTTTCCCACACGTCGATGAAGACGACCGTGAACTGGTCGGCATAGTCGCGCGTGAGTTCGGCGAGGATGGGTTTCATCTGTTTGCACGGGATGCATTTCCCGGCGCCGAGATCGACCAGCCGCGGCAGGGCCGGCGCATCCGCGGCGCGGACAAGACCGGGGAGGCCGAAGGCCAAGAGGAGGAAGAGAGTTCTCATGGTTTGATCTTCTGGAAGAGCGCCGGGAGGCGGGTGCGGTAGAGTTCGAGCACCTGCGGCTCCATCTCGGCGAGCGGCTTCACGGGCACGAGGTCCATCACCTCGGCGGGCGGGAGACCGGAGTCGACGAGCGTGCGTGCGGCGCCGCAGACCATGCGCTTCAGGCCGGCGTTCGCCTCGGCCTCACTCAGGCCGAACGAAACGGCGAGCTCGCGCAGCGCCTGCAGCTGGAACCAGAGGTAGGTCGGCCCCATCGCGGTGAACACCGCGTAGGTCTCGATCTTCGCCTCGTCGACCTCGGGGCTTTCGCCCAGCGGCGCGAAGAGCGCGCGCACGACGTCGCGGTCGGCGGCGGTGAGCGCCTCGCCGAAGACGACCGGGTTCATGCCGGCGCCGACGACCGACGGGGCGTTGGGATTCGAGCGCGCGATACGCGCGAAGCCGCCGAGCAACGCGGTGAGCTTCGCGATGGTGAACTTCGGCGCGAGCGAGACGAGGATCGCGGAGGGCTTCAGCGCCGCGGCGGCCTTGCCCGCGGCCTCGGTCAACACCGGCGGGTGCGTCGCGAGGAAGACGACGTCCTGCGCCGCAGCGGCGGCGAGGTCGGAGGTCGTCTCGATGCCGGGGAACTGCGCCTTGAGTTTCACGAGCGCCTCGGCGCTCGGATCGGCGACGACGATGCGCGCCGGAAGTTTCTGGGCGCGGATCCAGCCCGCGAGAAAAATGCGGGCGATGCGCCCGCCACCGATAAAACCGATACTGGGAGTGCTCATGGTCGGAGCGGTTGGTGATTGCTCAGCCGATCAACTGCTTGGCCTCGTCGAGCGAGGGCACACGGCCGGAGAGCTTCACGACGCCGTCGACGACCAGCGCCGGCGTGCTCATGACGCGGAAGCTCATGATCTGCTTCATGTCGGTGACCTTCGTGAGCTCGTAGGGGGCACCGAGGGCCTTGGCGGCCTGGTCGGCCACGGCGGCGAGGTTCGCGCACTTGGCGCAACCGGAACCGAGGATCTGAATCTTTTTCATGGGAGAACGGAGGGTGAGTTGTTGGAAATGAAGCCGGGGAGTAGCGCTGCTCAGAGCAGCCAGTTGAAGAGGTAACCGACGATGAGGATGCCGGTGGCGACGATGCCGAAGAACGTCGCGATGAGGCGCGGCCGCAGCACCTGCCGCAGGATAATCGCCTCGGGCAGCGAGAGCGCGATGACCGCCATCATGAACGCCAGCACCGTGCCCAGCGCGGCTCCCTTGCCGAGCAGCGCCTGCACGACCGGGATGACGCCGGCGGCGTTGGTGTACATCGGCACGCCGATCAGCACCGCCAGCGGCACCGACCACCACGCGTCGCGGCCCATGATCGAGGCCATGAGGTTCTCGGGCACGTAACCGTGGATACCAGCGCCGACCGCGATGCCGAGCAGCACGTAGAGCCAGACCTTGCCGACGATCTCGCGTACGGCCGTGACACCGGCACGCACGCGGTCCGCCCAGTTCATCGCCGTGCCATCGTCGCCCGCGCCGGAACCGGCCGTGCCGCCCGAGAGGTTCTCATAGACCCAGGGCTCGACGTGCTTCTCGAGCTTGAGCCGCCCCAGCACCCAGCCGGAGATGATCGCAATCACCAGGCCCAGGCCGAGGTAGAGCGCAGCGACCTTCCAGCCGAACATGCCGAAGAGCATCACCAGCGCGACCTCGTTGACCATCGGCGCGGAGATCAGGAAGGAAAACGTCACCCCCAGCGGCACGCCGGCGGTCACGAAGCCGATGAACAGCGGCACCGCCGAACACGAGCAGAACGGCGTGACGATGCCCAGCAGCGCCGCGAGGACGTTGCCGATCGACTCGCGCCGCCCGGCCAGCAACCGGCGCGTGCGCTCCGGGGTGAAGAAGGTGCGGATCACGCCCACGCCGAACACGACCAACACGAGCAGCATCAGAACCTTCGGGGTGTCGTAGAGGAAGAACTCGACCGACGCTCCGAGGTGCGAACCGCGGGCGATGCCGAACAACGAATAGGTCAGCCAGGCCGCAACAGCGGCGAGCTGCCGATAGATCAGCCACCAGGCGACCAGCCCCGCCAGCGCGAGCACGACCCGAAGCGGCGAGAACGCGCCGCCGGCGGAGCGCCCGCCGTTGCAACCGCAGGCCGCGCCAGACTGGCCGCCGCAGCAGGACGAGCCCTCGGCGGAGGACGAAGATTGGGATTCGGAGGAGGAGTTCATCGGATTTGGTCCGTTGTTTGGCGGACTGGCGAAATAATGGGCAAAAGGATCACTTGCAGCCGCAGCCCTTGGCCGAGCCCTTCGAGGCAGCCTTTGCGTCCGCGCCGTCTCCGCCGGCAAGGCAGTCGAGGAATGTGCCCACGCAGGGCAGCGCCAGCCGGTAGTAGACCTGCAAGCCGCGCTTCTCGTCCTCCACCACCCCGGCCGACTTCAGCACCGAGAGGTGGCGCGAGACCGTCGACCAGCCGCCTTCGGAGACGTCGACCAGCTCGCACACGCAGCGCTCGCCGCCGAACAACTCCTCGACGATGCGCAGCCGCGCCGGATGGCCGAGAGCCTTGAAGATCGCGGCGCGCTCCTTGCGCTGTTTGGCGGTGACGGAGGTCATGATGGCCGGGCACTGTTTCGCACTTTCGCGAAATAGCAAGCGTGTTTTTCCCGCCCGGCGCATCGTTTGACATCCGATCCACGCCTGCGTTACTGGCCCCCTTCCCTGCGCGCCTCCTCCATGCCGATCCTCGTCGAGCTCCTCATCATCTTCCTCCTTCTCCTCGCCAACGGCGTCTTCGCCCTGGCGGAGATCGCGGTGGTGTCGGCCCGGAAGGCGCGCCTGAAGGCCGAGGCGGCGCGCGGTTCGGCCAAGGCCCGCGCGGCGCTCGCGCTGGCGGAACAGCCGGACCGATTCCTTTCCGCCGTGCAGATCGGCATCACACTGGTGGGCGTGCTCTCCGCGGCGTTCGCCGGCACGACGCTCACCACCAAGCTCGCCGGCTTCATCGCCGGTGTTCCGGTGCTCGCGCCGTACGCCGACCGCATCGCCTTCTTCGCGGTGGTGGCGCTGCTGACCTACTTTTCGTTGATCATCGGCGAACTCGTCCCCAAGCGCATCGCGCTGAGCAACCCCGAGGGACGCGCAATGGCGATCGCGCTCCCGATGACCGGGCTCACCCGGCTGGCCGCGCCGTTCGTGTGGCTGCTCACCGTCTCCTCGAATCTCGTGCTGAAGGTCCTCGGGCTCGGCCGCACCGTCGAGGCGCCGCCCTCGGAGGAGGAGATTTCCCATCTCATCGAACAAGGCACCACCGCCGGCGTTTTCCACAAGGCCGAGCGCGCGATGGTCGAGGGCGTGCTCCGCCTCGACGAGCGCCCGGTGACCACGCTCATGACCCGCCGCACCCGCATCGTGTGGCTCAACGTGGGCGACTCCGATGAGGTCAACTGGCGCAAGATCGTCACCAGTGGCCACTCCCACTTCCCGGTCTACGAGGGCACGCGCGACAACGTGATCGGCATGGTCAGCGTTAAGGCCCTCTGGGCCAACTCCGCCATCGGCCTGCCCAACAACATCCGTCACCATCTCACCACCCCGCTGCTGGTGCCCGCCTCAATCACCGCCGTGCAGCTGCTCGAGACATTCAAGAAATCCGGCAAACACCTTGCCCTCGTCACCGACGAGTTCGGCAGCGTCCAAGGGCTGGTGACCCTGATCGACGTCATGGAAGCCATCGTCGGCGACCTGCCCGAACCCGGCGACCGTCACGCGCCCGACGCTGTGCAACGCGACGACGGCTCCTGGCTGGTGGACGGGATCATGCCGCTCCCCGAACTGCACCGCCGATTCGGTATCGCCGCGCTGCCGGGCGAAGAAGACGAGGATTTCGAGACGCTTGGCGGCTTCATCGCCGACCGTCTCGCCCACATCCCTCGCGCCGGCGAATCGTTCCTCTGCCAAGGGTGGAAGTTCGAGGTGGCCGACATGGACCGCCACCGCGTGGACAAAGTCATCCTCACCCGCACAGCACCCGCTCCGGCCCAGCCCGCGCCTCCCACCGCCTGAACGATGCGCCTCTCTCTTCGCGCTTTTCGTTGGTTCCACCGCCGGCAGCTCTCCCGGAAACGCCTGCATGGCGGCTTCCTGCACCGCCGCTTGGGCGACCGGCTGCTGGACAAGGCGCTCTGGAAGCCCACGCGAGAGTCGATCGCCCGCGCGTGGCTGATCGGTTTCCCGGTCACGATGGTGCCGTTCCTGCCCTTCCAATCGCTCATCGCCGCCACCATCGCGCTCTTCTTCCGCGCCAACCTGCTGCTCGCGATCGCCCTCCAGTTCCTCTCCTCGCCGCTGACGGCGCCGGTGCAGCTCCCAGCGTGCTACTTCGTCGGCGAGGTCGTGCGCGGCCGGGCGATTGGCGCGGCGTGGCACGAGATCACGACAGCACCGCGGCACGCATTCACCGGCGACGCACTGTTCTCCCTCTACCTCGGTGCCGTGGTCCTCGGCATGCTGATCGGCGCCCTCGGCTATCTTGCGATCCACGGCACGTGGAAGGATCTGCCACTGCCGAAACGGCACAAGCCGCCCGCCGCGGACCCGAAGCACTGAAGCGGCCCACGCCGCTCACCGCCCCGCGCGGTCCAGTCGCACGGCAAATCGCGGACACTCGAAACCCGGCCGCACCAGCCCTTGGCGGAAGGGGCAGCTCGGGTCGCGGCACCAGCCCCAGTCCGGCAACGCCTCCAGCCGCTCGAAGTAGGCGCAGTCCGTATCGCAGGCCTGGAGCGTCCGCGGCAAGGCGACCGGTGGCGGCGAGGAACTTGGAGACTGCGGCTGCATGCGGCGAAACGCCCACCGTGGGGCACTCCGCACCGCGACGGAAACCAATTTTCCGCCCTTCGCCGGATCACACCGCCCCGCCCGGCGCCCAGGCGATCTCCCAATGGTGACCGTCGGGATCGCGGAAGTAGCCGCTGTGCCCACCCCAGAACACATCCTGCGCCGGCTTCACCACCGTCGCCCCGGCCGCGGCCGCCAGAGCCAGCAGCGGCGCCACCGCCTCGCGGGTCCGCACGTTGTGCGCGAGCGTGATGCCCCCGAAGCCCGGCTGACCGGGATCGACCTCCGGCCCGATGTCCTCCGCCAACGCCCGCCGCGGATAGAGCGCGAGCCGCACCCCGCCCAGCGCGAAGAAGGCGATCCCGTCGCCATCCTTGAACTCGGTCGGAAAGCCGAGTCCGTCGCGGTAGAACCGCACGGCCCGGGCAAGGTCGGCGACGCCGAGGGTGATGATGGTGAGGCGCGGCTCGAAGCCGGGAATAGGTTCGGAAGTCATGCCCACACCCTAGCAGATCCCCCGGCACGCCGATTGGAAAAATGGAAACTCAACCGCGGCCGAAATACGCCGACGGCGCCACTCCGGCAAACTCGGTGAACTCGTGGATGAAATGCGCCTGGTCGAAGTAGCCGTGCTCCGCCGCGGCCGCCGCCCAGCCTCCTCGCAGCCCCGACCGCGCCCTCACCACGATGCCGGAGAACCGCTCGATCCGCGCCAGCAGTTTCGGCGACACGCCGACATGCTCATCGAACAGGCGGGCCAGATACTGCCGCGAGTACCCGCTCCGCCCGGCCAGCTCCTCGACCCGCAGTTGGCCCGCGGCCGACACCACCAGCCGCGCCACCTCGCGTGCGCAGCGGGCCCGCGCACTCTCGCGCCGCGGCCGGCACAGCAACGTCTCCTCGAGCAGGCGCAGCCGCTGCGTCGCCGAGCCGCACTCGGCCAGCCGTTCCGTCAGCAACCCGCTCTCCCCGCCCCACAGCTCGGCCAGCGGCACCATCGCATCGGTCAGCTCCCTTGCCGGCAGCGGGAAGAAGGCCGCCGCACCGCCCGGCTCGAACCGCAGCCCGAGCACTTCGGTGGTCGCCGCGGCCTCGAACGGCACCGGACGGGTCATCGTCCCCACCAACTGGAGCGAAGGCGCGCCGCTCAGCCGGTCCCCATCGCTCCGGTCCAGCCGGTAGTCGACCACGATGTCGGTGCAGCCGTCGGGCAACACCCGCGCCCACGGCGGCAAGTCCGCCCCGCACGGCGGCAACACCGCGCGCCACAAGCAGCGCACGTGCGGCCGCAACGCCGGATGCGGCGGAGTCTCCTCGTAGAAGGTCTCGACCATGGCGGCGGGTGGTCGCTCCGCACCGGCCCCCTTCAACCCTGCGCGAGGCAGTGCTGCGCGAAGGCCTTGATGCGCTGGCGCAGGCTCGCGAGCCCGTTGGCGCGGTTGGGCGAAAGCACCTGCGAGATGCCGACCTCGGCGAGGAAATCGGGCTCCATCGCCACGATGTCGGCCGGTTTCTCACCGCTGTAGAAACCGCACACCACCGCCGCGATGCCCTTGGTGATGAGCGCGTCGGCATCCATGCCGAAGTAGCAGAGCCCGTCGCGGAACTCCGGGTAGATCCAAAGCTGGGAGACGCAGCCGGGCAGCAGGCGGTCGGGCGTCTTGTAGACGGCGTCGAGCGGCGGCGCCTTGCGCCCACGCGAGAGCAGGTAGGCGAGACGTTCCTCCCCGTCGGGGAGGAGTCCGATCGTTTCGACCAGGTCGGCGCGTTTTTGCTCGAGGCTCATAGGATGGCTGCCGGTAGCAGGAGGTGAACCAAACCGCGCCCGGGCCGGTCAGGTCAAGCGCGGGGATGGTCCGGTGGACCGGGGTAGGGAGGTTTCTCCGAAACGTCCGTCCGCGCTGCCAGCAGGCGCAGCGCAGACCGCACAACCACGGCCGCGGCGGTTTCGGAGAAACCGCCCTACCGCCGGCCTCCGCCCATTTCCGCGCTGGCGTCGCCGGTTCCCCGTGACCAGTCTGCCGCGCATGAACGGCTGCCACGCCCCTGGCGGCCGGCCCGCGTGGCCCCACACCGCCGTGCTGGCCCTTCTGCTCCTGCTCGCGTCCGCGCTGTGTGCGGAAACGCTGACGACCGAAAACGCCCGCGACCGCATCGCAGCGCTGCGCAGCGAGATCGCCCGCCACGACGAACTCTACTTCCGCCGTGCGCACCCGGAGATCACCGACGCCGCCTACGACGCGCTCAAACGCGAACTCGACGCCCTCGAACGCACCCACCCTGGCGCCGCGGCCGACCTCGCGCCGCTGCCCGCGCTGGGCGACGACCATACCGAGGGCTTCAGCCGCGTCCCGCATCGCGCACCGATGCGCGGGCTCGCCAAGACCCACACCGAAGCGGAGCTGCGCGCCTGGCACACCGCCCTCGCCGCCCGCCTCGGCCGGTCCGACTTCCCGATCGTGCTCGAGCCGAAGATCGACGGCGTCGCCTGCAGCGCCACCTACGAACACGGCGTCCTCGTGCGCGTGCTCACGCGCGGCGACGGCGCCGCGGGCGACGATATCACCGCCACCGCGCGCCGGATCCCGACCCTGCCGGCCCGCTTGTCGGTCTCCGAGGCTCACGGCGCGAAGACTCCCCTGCCGGAGTTGATCGAGCTGCGCGGCGAAATCCATGTTCCGCCGGCCGAGTTCGCCCGACTCAACCGGGCGCGCGAATCCGCCGGCGAAGCGCCATCCGCCCACCCCCGCAACCTCGCCGCCGGGATCCTCAAGCAGCTTGCACCCGAGGAGTCGGAAGTCCGGGCTCTGGCCATCACGTTCTTCGGATGGGGCGCCTGCGAACCGGTCGCGCTCGTCCCGACCTCGCAAGGCGATTTCCATACCCGGGCCCGCCTGTGGGGGCTGCCCGTGCTCGCGCCGCACACCACCGCCGTCGGCGCCGGGCCGCTGTGGCTGGCGGTGCGGACCCTCGAGCGCGAACGGCACCGCCTGCCGTATCCGACTGATGGAGCAGTCGCAAAGATCGACGCCGGGCCCCTCCGCGCGCGGCTCGGCGAGGAGCCGGGTGCGCCGCGGTGGGCCACGGCGTACAAGTTCGCCGTCGAGCGCGCCACCACGCGACTGCGGGCGATCACCGTCCAGGTGGGCCGCAGCGGACGGCTCACCCCCGTGGCGGAGCTCGAACCGGTGCGGCTCGCCGGGGCCAACATCGCCCGTGCCTCCTTGCACAACGCGGACGCCATCGCTCGGCTCGACCTGCGGATCGGCGACCACGTGATTGTCGAGAAGGCTGGCGAGATCGTGCCGCAGGTTGTCGGTGTGGACCTCGTACAGCGCGCGCCCGGCAGCACACCCTACCGGTTTCCGGAGCGGTGTCCGGCCTGCCGCACACCGGTTTCCCGGAAGGGATCCTCGCTCGGTCCGGACGAGAACGAGGGAACGCCGTCCGATTCGGAGACCCGTTGCCCGAACGAGAGCTGCGCCGCCCAAGTCCGGGCCCGACTCGAGCATTTCGCCGCGAGCGTCGAGATCAAGGGCCTCGGCCCGGCCTCCATCGCCACGCTCGTCGAGCACGGGCTCGTACGCGACGCCGCCGATCTTTACGACCTGCGTCGCGAGCAGGTGCTCGGTCTTCCACGGTTCGGGGAGAAATCCGCCAGCGCCCTGCTCGCCGCCATCGACCGCAGCCGACGCGCACCGCTCTGGCGCCTGCTCCGCGGGCTCGGCATCCCTCGGCTCGGCACCACCGGGGCCCGCACCCTCGCGGCGCAATGCACCCACCTCGGCGCCCTGTCGCAAATGGACGAGGACGAGCTGTCCCGGGCCCTCGGTCCCGCCACCGCCCGCGCGCTTCTCGTCTGGTTGTCCGAGCCACGCCACCGGCGTCTGTGCGAACGTCTTGCTGACACTCGCGCGCGGGACAGGCCGGCCGCGGAACGGTGAAAAAAAGCCCCGGGCAACACCCGGGGCTTTTGTCGAAGATCGGTCACTCCGCCGTCTTGCGGGGGCGTCGGCTGCTCGTTCGGACCGCGCCCGCGGGGCGGCTCGCCGAGCGGCTCGCGCCCGTCTTCCGCGCCGGCTTGGCCTTGGCGTTGAGCCAAAGCTCGTCCTTGGCATTGCGATTGAACCAGAAGATCTCCCCCGCGTGCTCGGCGAACACCGGCTTGGCCTCTTCGCTCTCCGGCACGCTCAGTCCGGCCTTCACCAGCGCGTCGACCAGATCGGCTTGGGCGACCCCGAGCGCCTCGGCGAGGACTCCTGGCGCCGCGCTCAGGGCGGCGCTGCGTTTGTTCTTCACGAAGTGCGGGCGGATGCGGGCGAAGATCGAATCGTCTCCGGTTTCCGGAACAGAGTTTTCGGGAACAGCATCCGGTCCATTGGCCTCCACGACCGGCTGTGTTTCCGACGCGACCGCGGCCCCCGGAGCCGATTCCGCGACCGGAACGGATTCCACCACCGGAGCCGAAAGAGACGGCTCCGGCGCGACCGGCTCGGCCGCCGTGGAAGCGGCGACCGTCGCCCCCGGCGCGTGCGGCGCGAACTCACCCGACTCCGGGCCCTCATCGTCCGTGGTGTGCGCCTCGCCGGCGCGTTGCTCGCGGGCATTGATCCAGATCTGCCCACCCTGGCCGCGATTGAGCCAGTAGAGAAAGCCGTTGAGCTCGAGGAAGACGGGCTTCGCCTGCGGATCCTCGGTGAGCCGGAGTCCGAGCTTCGCAAACGCCTCCATCAACTCCGACTCCTGGTGACGCAGCGCCCGGGACAGGTAGCTCGTGCTGCCCGACCAACCGCGACCCCGGCGGTTGCGGCGCATCATCGGACGCAGTTTCGCCAGCAACG
The DNA here is from genome assembly GCA_023446735.1 of Verrucomicrobiota bacterium. GTDB lineage: Bacteria > Verrucomicrobiota > Verrucomicrobiia > Opitutales > Opitutaceae > CAJCBL01. Next base: position 11,858 of record JAEXPQ010000290.1, on the reverse strand, counting down.
GCTCGCCTTCGAGCAGCGGCGCCGCTTCACGCGGCTCCGGCTGGCGGCCCTGGCCGGGCTCGCGCGGCGGTTGCGGTTGGCGCTGCGGTTGCTCGCGCTCTCGTTCGCGCCGCGGTGCGCGCTCGACCTCGGGTTCGCGGCGTTCGCGCACGTCCTCAACCGGAGCCCCCGCGGCGGGCGCCTCGGGCGATTCGACGGGCGCGGTTTCGGCGCTCTCGCCCTCGTGGACGCCTTCGTCGCGCAGCTCCGCACGATGCCGCGAGGCCACCGGGCGTTCAGCACGGGGTTCGGGTTGGCGCGCCGGCGGTTTCGCCGCGGGCGCCTTCGGGCCGCAGTTGAGCCAGATCTCGCCGCGAGCGTTCTTGTTCAGCCAGAAAAACTCGTCTTCGTGCTCGACCGAAACCGGCGTGGCCTGCGGGTCTTCGGCGAGCGGCAACCCGATCTCGGCCAGCGCACCGAGCAGGTCGTTGTCATCCTGCTCAAGCCGGCGGGCGAGGAAACTGAGCGAGCCCACGAAGCCCGGACCACGCTGGCTGCGCTTCATCTGGGCGCGCAGCAGATCGAGCAATTCCTCGCGATCAGCCTCCGGATCTCCCTCGTCCTCGTCTTTGTCGGCGATGAACTCGAGCTCCTCCTTGATCGTCTCGCGCCAGGCGTCGCGCTCCTTGGCGACCTCCTCCGCGGCCTTCTCGGCGCGGGCCGCTTCCTGCGCGGCGGGCATCTCGTCGGGCTTCCAATCCCGCAGGATCGGCCGCCGCGCCAGTCCGGTGAAAAGCAACGGGTTGTCCGGCGCCGTATGCCAGTTGATGATTTCCCACTGCTGCTGCCCCAAGTCGTTCAGGTGCTGCTCCAGCGCAGCCATCGTGGCCATGCCATGCTTGCCGCTGGAGATCACCTTGTATTCCCAGTTTGCCATAAGGTGGGCCGGGTGTAGCCGCCCGCCGAATCCTTGGCCAAACGAAAATGGCCGCCGGTGCGATTATCCCGCCACGAGCGTGGGGGCGACACCGCCCGGCATCACCGCAGCCACGCCTCGAGCGCAAGGATTCGCGCCCCCAAGCTGCCGGGCTCGAACCCGGCCTCCAGCGCCGCCGCGCGCGACTGTCCCGGCGGCGGCAGAGCGCGCACCACCTCCTGCGCCAGGGACCGCGCCTCCACAAGCAGCGTCGTCATCGCCGCCTGGGGCCGCGGCGCCCGGCCCGGCTCATACTGGAATTCGATGGGAACGACGACATCGGCGCCGAAATTCCATTTGCGCAGGACCAGTCCGGCGACTTGGGCGTGCGACATCCCGATGAGCCGCTGCTCCTGCCGTGGCAATGGCGAGGCCGGCAGCTCCCGCAGCAGCATCCCGGGGTCCCCGACCGTCCGCAGATGGCGGTCGATCAATACCATGCCGAGCGCGTGCAGCAATCCGGCGGTGTACGCCACGCACTCGTCCTCGCCGCGCGACGGCGCCTGCTGCTCCATCACCAGGGCGCACGCGAGCGAGCGGCGCCAGTACTCCGCCGGACCCATCCCGTAGATGCGCAGCGGCGTGTTCAGGAACCGGCTCATCGCAAACGCCGCGGTCACCCGGTACGACTCCCGCATCCCCAGCAACGCGATCGCCTCCCCGAGGCTCGAGACATCGCGCGCCCGCCCGTAGTACGCGCTGCCGGCCGCGTGCATCACTCGCGTCGCCAACGACGGGTCGAAGCGCACCAGCTCCACCACCTCGTCAACATAGGTCTCGTCGCTCAGCAACAGCATCTGCAGCCGCGGCAAGACGGCGGCCGCTACCGGCAGATCGCGCAGGTAGGCCTCCAAATCGGCGGGACAAAGCAGGAGCGAGGACATGGGCCCAACATCGCGCGGGAGACGTAAAAACTAAAGCAAACTGCCCGCGGAAAAACTACCCGACATCGACTGCCGGGGCGCCCCAGTTGTTCCCGGGAAACGCGCCGCCCGCCGCCGGGCCCCGTCGAGGGACGGGGCCGCCGGCTCCCTCCGCCGGGCCGACCGGAACGGCTCCACCCCGTGGCCTGTCCGCCCCTCGCGCCCCTCAGGGCCCCCGGGGGAATCCCCCCGGAAAAAGCGGCTCCGCGGCGCCGCGCCCTGCATATCCACTTCCCATCGACACCGGGCCGGCCTTCCGCGGGATAATGTCCTTGCGGGAGCAGGGCGTTCGGGATTGCCTGTCGTCGCTGCGCCGGGGGCAGGATGCCCGCGGCGCAGTTTGCCTTCCATGCACACCCCCTTGGAGCCCAACGGAACCACCGTCCGGGCAGGCGTGCGCCCCCCCCCATCGACCGCGCGGCCCCGCTGGTGCCGCGGTGGAGGTGGGGCCCGGGCGGGCGCCCCCCACCATCGACCGCGCGGCCCCGCGGGTGCCGCGATGAAGGAGGAGCCCGGGCGATCGCCCGGTTGGCGGCATAGCCCGCGCGGGCGGCGTGCGCGGCACCACGAGGGATTTTCCGGTCAGTTCAACCCCAACCTTCCACCCCTAAAAAGAAGGAGCATCCCATGAAGGAATACGCAGCGCACGAGATCCGGAACTTCGCGATCGTCGGCCACTCCGGGGCCGGCAAAACAATGTTGTGCGAGGCCATGCTGGCCTGCAGCGGCGCCATCCCGAAGATCGGCAGCGTCGCCGCCAAGTCCACTGTATCCGACTATCACGTCAGCGAGCAGGAGCATCAGATGTCCATGCACACGACCTGCATGCACACCGAGTGGCTCGGCAAGAAACTCAACCTGCTCGACTGTCCCGGCTTCGCCGACTTCGCCGCCGACGGTCTCGGCGCCCTCCGTGTAGGCGACTTCGCCCTGCTCGTCATCCACGGCGCCCACGGCATCCAGGTCGGCACCGACCAGGCGTGGGACTACGCCACCAAGGCCGGCCTGCCCAAGATGATCGTCGTCAACGCGCTCGACCGCGAGAACACCAAGTTCGACGAAATCGTCGAAGAGGCCCGCGCCCACTTCGGGCCGAAGGTCTTCCCGCTCAGCCTCCCGCTCAACGCCGGCCCGTACTTCAACCGCCTGCTCGACGTCATGCGCAGCGAGGTCGTCACCTACGCGACCGACGGCTCCGGCAAGTTCAAGGAGGAATCCGTCTCGGGCCCGCTCGCCGACAAGGTCCGCGAGCTCCACAAGCAGCTCATCGAGCTCATCGCCGAGAGCGACGATTCCCTCATGTCGAAGTTCTTCGACGAGGGCGGCACCCTCACCGAGGACGAGCTCCGCGCCGGTATCCACGCCGCCATCCAATCGGGCAACCTCGTTCCGCTCTTCGCCGCCTCCGCCGAGAAGGACATCGGCATCGCCCGCCTGCTCGACATCATCGCCAAGTACGGTTCCTCCCCGGTCGACCGCGCCAAGGTCGCCGCGCACGACGCCGCCGGCGCCGAGGTCGAGGTCCTGCTCGACCGCCCCGAGACCGTGGTCCACGTCTTCAAGACCCTCGCCGAGCAGCATGTGGGCGAACTGTCGTTCTTCCGCGTCTACTCCGGCACCGTCACCGGCAACATGGAGCTCTACAACGCCTCGCGGAAGGTCTCCGAGCGCCTCGGCCAGCTCCTCGTCGCCAACGGCAAGACCCGCACGCCCGTGCCCAAGCTCGGCCCCGGCGACATCGGCTGCGTGCTCAAGCTCAAGGATACCCACACCGGCAACACGCTCTGCTCCCCTGGTTTGGCCGTGCAGTTGGCCAAGGTCGACTACCCCAAGCCGAAAGTCCACGCCGCCATCATGCTCAAGGTCCGCGGCGAGGAGGACAAACTCGCCACCGGCCTCAACATCCTGCACGAGGAGGATCCCACCTTCACCCACCGCTACGACGGGGAGATCAAGCAGCACATCCTCTCCGGTCAGGGCGACATGCACCTCCAGGTCATCGCCGAACGCCTCAAGCGTCGCTTCAACGTCGGCATCGACCTCGCCGAACCGCGTATCCCTTACCGCGAGACGATCCGCGGCAAGGCCGAGTCGAAGTACCGCCACAAGAAGCAGACCGGCGGCTCCGGCCAGTTCGCCGAGGTCTGGATGCGCATCGAGCCGAAGGAGCGCGACGGCGGCGTCGAGTTCACCGAGTCGCTCGTCGGCCAAAACGTCGACCGTGTCTTCGTCCCCTCCGTCGAGAAGGGCGTGAAGACCGCCTGCAACGAGGGCATCCTCGCGCATTTCCACGTGACCGACGTGAAGATCGAGTTCTACGACGGCAAGATGCACCCCGTGGACTCCAACGACGTGTCGTTCCAGGTCGCCGGCTACTGGGCGTTCAAAGAGGCGTTCGCGAATGCGCGCCCCTGCCTGCTCGAGCCGATCTTCACCGTCGAGGTGCAGGTGCCCGAGGCGTTCATCGGCGCCGTCATGGGCGACATCTCCAGCCGCCGCGGCAAGATCCTCGGCGTCGACAGCGACGGCGCCTTCCAGGTCGTGAAGGCCACGATCCCGCAGAAGGAGCTCGCGAAGTACTCGACCGTGCTGCGCGCCCTAACCGGCGGCCGGGCCAACCACACCGAGGCGTTCGCCTACTACCAGGAGATGCCCGCCGAGTTCGAGAAGGTGGTCGTCGAGGAACGCAAGCGCCAGCACGCCGCCGAGCACGGCGGTCACTGAGTTCCGTCCCGAAGGAGAACAGTCGCACCCGGGCGCCGCGGAGGGTCTCGGGTGCGGCTCGTGTTGGACCGCGCACATCCGAACAGCCGCGCCCCGCGCCACCGCCGGACGACGGTGGCAGCCCAACGATCCGGCCCTATTCGGGGTTTGGTTGGAACCGGACGGACTCCGCCGTCACCCGCCCACACCCACGGCCGCAAGGCGGGCGGGGCGTTGGCACGCGGCATGCAAAAACTGTTCGCCCCCGTATCATCATACCCAACCCATTAACCTCCGTCCCTATGATACGACCCATCCAGCCCCGGAACTTCGGTCGCTTGGCACGCGCCTTCGCGCTGCTCGCCTTCGCGCTCCTCGCCCACGCGGCAGCGGCCGGGACCCGGGAGAAGATCCAGGCCCTCGACCGCACCGCGGTCGCCGTCACCGACTTCACCGAGGCCGGCCGCGCGTTGCCCGTGCCTACCGCGCGAATCCCGGTCTATTTCACCGGTCTCAACGCCGGCTTCCGCGTCTACGCCGGCGCCCCCTTCGCCAATGACGTGCCACCGCTGGACAAGGCGATGCTCCCCGTCATCACCGAGGTGCTGGCCAAACAGCATTTCCTGGCGGCGGACGCCGAACATCCCGCTACCCAGATGATCGTCTGCTCGTGGGGTGTGCTCGGCGGCGGCGGGCTCGAGTTTCTTGGCGGCAAGAAACTGAACCTGGTCGAGGAGGGCACGATCCCCGGACACATCTCCGGCGATGTCTTCCAACGCCGTTTCCGCAGCGGCGAGGCCGAGACCGTGATGGGGATGTCGTTGAACCCTCTCTACGCGGTGCTCCTGCGTTCCTACGACCTGGAGAAGGCGCTAAAGGGGGACATCGTCCTGCTCTGGGAGACCCGGCTCGCCTGCCCCACGTCCGGTACCGCGCTGGAGAAGGCGTTGCCCGGTCTCGTCGTCGCCGGCCAACGCGTGATCGGCCGCGAAACACCCCTGCCCGTCGTACGCAACGCCGCCCGCACGCCCGACGCCTGGGTCGAGATCGGCGAGTCGAAGGTCATCGAGTTCATCGACATCTCCGCCTTGGGCCGTTTGGAAGATGCCCCGCCCGCCGAGACCCGGAAGTAGAGCCGCACCCACATCGGCGACCGCGTCAACTGTATCGAGAACTGCGCAGACAACCGGGCGAAGCCGGCCGAGTTCGGGAAGGCGACCGCCGCGGAGCGCAAGCCCGCCGCCGGACCCAACGGCCACGATACACGCCCGCTACGACCAACGTCCACTTGGCGCCGGCTCGGCCGACGCCTTTGTTCTTGCCGGACCCGACTCCAGCCCATGATCCGTCCCCTCCTCGCCGCCCTGCTCCTGCCCGGGATCGCGCCCGCCGCGTCGCCCACGGCCCGAATCGACCCGCTGGACGCCCTCACCGTCGCCGTCACGGACCTGACCGAGGCCGGACGCCAGCGGCCCATCCCCTCGCCGTCGCAGCCTGTCTACTACACGGGGCTCAATGTTGGTTACCGCGTCTACGCCGGCGCCGAGACCGCGGGTGACCCGCCTCCCGACCAGAAGACGATGCTGGGCGTGATCACCCGGGTCCTCGCCGAACAAGGATTCCTCCCCGCCGACGCCCGAAACCCCGCCACGCAGCTCATCGCCTGCTCCTGGGGTATCATCGGCTCCGGCGGCCACAACCTCATCGGCCCGGGCACCGGCCTCGAGTTCCTCGGCGCGGCCAAGCTCGGGTTTCTGGAGGAGCCGGACCCCCTGCTCGGACCGACCGCGATGGATGTCGCCCGGCGAAACCTGCGCAGCGGCAAGGCGGAGACCCTCTCGCAGATGGCGCACGACCGGCTCTACGCGGTGGTGCTGCGCGCCTACGACCTCGAGTCCACGCTGGCCGGCAAGGCCGAACAGCTTTGGGAAACCCGCATCGCCTGCTCCTCGACCAGCGGCAGCCTCGCGAAGGCGCTTCCAAGCATCGTCGTCTCGGCGAAGCGTGCCGTAGGCCGGGAGACCGAGGAACCGGTCGTGCGCAACGCCGCCCGCACCCGCGAGGCCTGGGTCGAGATCGGCGAATCGACGGTCGTCGAATACATCGATATCTCCGCGCAGCTGCCGCAGGCGTCGCCCGCGTCGAGCGAGGCCCCGCCGCCCGTCGAGCAACCCGCCCCCAAGCCCTGAGGCCCCGGGGCTACCGCACGGCCGGATGCTCGGCCAAGCGTTTGAGCGCGCCGGCCAGGAGCGTCTTGCCTGGCTCCATGCGGTGCCACGGCGACGCACCCGAGGGGTGCGGCAACGGCAGCACGTCGAACTTGTGCCCGCGCCACTCGGTCGGGAAGAGGTGGCCGATCCGCTCCGTCAGCAACGCGGGCGCCAGAAACTGGTTCATCGCCAACTTGCCCACCGCCACGACGAGCCGCGGTTCCAGCAGCTGCACCTCGGCCTCCAGCCAGCGGGAGCAGTTCGCGATCTCGGAGTCGTCCGGCACCCGATCGCCGCCCTCGGGCTTCTTGCCGGGAAAACAGCGGCACACCGCGGCGAAGTACACGCGATCGCGCGTCTCGTCCTCGGTCCAGCCGAGCGCGGCGTGGAACCATTTGAAGAGCGTCTTGCCGGCCGTCCACGCGAAGGGCCGGCCGAGCACCGGCTCCTTGTCGCCCGGCGCCTGTCCCACCAACAACACCTTACTGCGCACCGGCCGCCCCACCACCACCGGCTTGTGCATCCGCGAGCATGCGGTGCACGCGCTGAGTTTGGCGAGGTGACGTCGGATCGGGTCGGCCGGCATGTTCGCGACTCCAATCGCCGCCCCGCCCCGGCGCCAGCTCGAAGCGGGCTCACAACACGAACGCCAGCGGCAGGTGCAGCGCCGCCCAGAACGCAAAACGCACCAGCGCCACCCGCCGCACGCTGCCCGCCAGCGACGAGAAGTAGAGGCCCTTCGCCAGCGTGTTCATCATCATCGCGACCAGGATCGCGGAGACCAGGAGTCGCTCCGGCACCGGGTTGCTCTGCACCAGCGAGAGGATGAACGGGTCGATGTCGGCCACGCCCACCACCGCCGCCAGCGCCAGCAACGCCGAGGCGCCGAAATGCGCCTGCACGAGCTTGGTGACGACCATCAACACCACGAAAAGCAGCGCGAACCCGAGCGCCGGCAGAATCTCGAACGGGTTCTGCAACGAACTCACCGGCCCGCGCGTCGCCGGTTCCTCCGCCGGCCGCACCAGCCATGCGAGCGCGAGGCCGACCGCGGAGAGCAGCGCGAGTTTCCAGCCCAGCGCCGGCACGAAGGCGCCGTTCAAAAACGCCACCAACGCCAGGATACGCAGGTACATCACGCTGCTCGCGAGCAACGCCGCCTGCAGCGCATGGTGCGCCTGCCCTGGCTGCTGCTGCGCGACCCGCCCCGCCGCCACGCTCACCGCCGTGCTCGACACGATCCCGCCCGCCAAGCCCGAGAGCCACCAGCCGAACTTCGCCCCGAGCTTCTTGATCAGGAAATAGCCGGCAAACCCGACCGAGGACACCATCACCACGATCAGCCACAGCTTGCGCGGATTGATCGCGAAGGTCGTGAACGCCCGGTCCGGCACCACCGGCAGCACCAGCGCCGTCACGATCAGGAACTTCAGCACCGCGAGGAACTCCGCGTTGTCCAGCTTCTCGACCAGCCCCTCGATGCGGGCCTTCTCGGAGAGCAGAAGCGTGCCGATGATACCCAGCGCCAGCGGCACCCACGCCGGTGCGAGCAGCGCCAGCACGCCGATCGCGTACGTGAGTAACACCGCCGCCTCAGTCGTCCAGCCGATGCGGTTCTCGCGCAGCTTCGCGAAATACTCGAACGCCGCCAGCCCCGCGATGGCGACCAGGCCCACCGGCACCGCCGTCGTGAGACCAAGATTGTGCAGCCACGCGCACGCGAAGCCGAAGAGGCTCACCAGCGTGAACGTGCGCACACCGGCGAACACGCGGCCCTGCTTCGCGGCGCCGGAGCGCTCGCGTTCTAGGCCGATCAGGAACCCGAGCGCCAGCGCGAGCGCGAAGCGCAGTTCGGAATGAAACTCAGCGGGGGGCATGGGACGAGCGGCGCGAACAAGCGCGGCGCCTACCCCCACGTTGGCCGTATTCGCGGTGCAGACAAGCCCGGCGCAGCACAGACCGCGACGGGATCCCCCGGGGCGGTGCCACGGGCCGCCGGGATCGCGGAGCGAGCGGCCGTGGAGGCGTCGCGCGCGACACCTCCACAAGCAGACCCGGGGTCAGTTCGCACCCGCCAAGCGGGCGCCAAGCGTACGCAGTGTCAGCCGCTGCTTGCCGAACGGCTTCACTTCGCCGCGGGTCTGAGCCTCGAGAGCGGCGCCGGCGACGATCAACAGGAGCGCGTCGAGAAGGGCCGTTTCAGGGCAGTGGTCGGAGTGGCGGTTCGGATGTGTCTTCATGGTATCATCGGTTGGCGCGCGGCCGCCCCGGTCGGGACAGCTACGCAGAGTTGGTTTTGAGCATCGCCAACCTTCATTGCAGAGAACGCGCCAACCCGTGATTTCCCTGCAACTTTTTCGCAGCTCGTGGGTGTTGGAGACATGAAAACTTTCCTGAAGGTCTCGCTTCTCCTTGGGCTGATGGTGGTTCTGCTCCTCGCGTTGCCCGCGATCGCCAGCCACCTCTGCGGTGGATTCCTCGGTGGCATGGCGGCGCTCGCCGCCCTTCTCGTCGCCGGCGTCCTGTTTTTGGGACTGGCCATCATCGGCGGCGGGACAGCCCTGGTGGTGGGGCTGGCGCTGTTGCTGGCGTTGGGCTGCGTCGTCATCGCGATCGCGCTGCCGATCGCCCTGCCCGTGCTGCTCGTCGTCGGTGTGATCATGCTGATCGTGAAACTTGCGCGGCGCAGTTCACCGCCGTCCGTCGCCGCGTGAGCCCAATTTCACGAATACACAAATCCCTCGAGAGGCGGACCGTTCCTCTTGCCGGCACCACCAACCGCAAGGGCGTGCCAGAGAAGCAACGAGGCCCGGCGCTGAGAATAGCACTGGAGCGCAAGGCTGCCGGCACGGGCCTCGGGCCCGCCTCCGCGGTTGCGCCAGCCGCCGGATGGCTCCACATCCGACAGCGATGAACTGGAAGGAGCTTTGCCGTCTCGCGCAGGAAACCGTCGACCGCACGCGCGCCAAGCTGCCCGCCGAGATCCGCACGCTCGCGGAAACGGTGCCCGTCTCACTCGAACCGTTCCCCGAGGGCCCGATGCTCGAGGACGAAAACGTCGAGCCCGACATCCTCGGGCTCTTCGTCGGCCCACCCCACGGCCAGAGCCTCGGCGCCGAGCCGGGCCTGCCGCCGCAGATCCTGCTCTTCCTCGAGAACCTCTGGGACGAGGCCGACGGCGACCTCGCGCGCTACCGCGAGGAGGTCCGCATCACCTACCTCCACGAACTTGGCCACTACCTCGGTTGGGACGAGGACGAGGTGGCCCGGCGCGGGCTGGAGTAGGCGATGCGGAGCGGTCCGGCGGCGAGCGCCGACCCTACCGCAAGCGTAATTCAATCACGGCAGACGTCGCACATCGCCTGCGGTAGGGTCGGACCTCGCGTCCGGACCGTTCCACCAACCATCCCCACGCCTGCCGCCGCGCCGACGAGGTGCGCGAGTGGCACGGCGACGAAGACCGCGGAGGTTTCAACAAAGAGCGTCGAGCCGGTGGCGAGTTCGAGGGCGGACTTGCCGACAAATCCCATAAGCGCGAGCACCGGCACGAACGCCTGCAGCAACGAGCGCTCGCGCCAAGCGTCGCGGAGCAGCTGCGCGAAGAACGCGGCGAAGAGCGCCGAATCGATGCCGGAAAGTCCGCGGTAGAACCAGATCTCCGGCGCCGCTACCCACACCGCCACCGAGATCGCCACCGCCGAGCCGGCGACAACCGCCGCGAACCCGCGACGCGAACGCCGCTCCAGCAACGCGCCGAACACCGCGAAGACGACCAGATCCCAGGCGAGATGGTCGCCGCCCCAGTGTGCCCAGTGCCCGGTGACGGATCGCCAGAGCTCTCCGGCGGCGAGGGCGCCGCGGTCGAACTGCAGCACCGCCGCGGCACCGGGGATCGCCCACGCCGCGAGGGCGACGAGCGAAAGCGCGAACGCGAGCAGGGGGAGTCGGCCGCGAGCGGAACGCGCCCGGAGGTGGACGGCGTTGCCCCCAACGTCGTCGCGTGCGTGAGCCGGATCGGACAGCAATCGCCCGGGAGCACACTCCGCCCCGCCGCGGACCAGGTCGGCGCCGCGCTTGGGGGCAAGCGCGTCCACCCGCAACCCAACCGCCGAGCGCCGCGCCTTTGTGCACGTGTCGCTCATCACGTCCGGCCCTGCGTTCGAACCGAGTTGCAGCTGAACCGCCCCACGCCGAGCGCCACGGCGAGGAGCGCAAGCAGCACGCCGGCACCGGTGAGCGAGAACGCACCGCCGCCGGCATAGCCCGGCCGATGCACGATCTTCGCGTCGGCCTTGCCCTCCTTCACCCGCTGCTTGAACGCCTCGAGTTCGGTGTGGAGGTTGGCGGTGAGGTCAGCCGTCGCGGCCGCGAAGCTGCGGCCGCTGTCGTCGCGCAGCTTGCGGTCCACGTTGATGAGCTCGACCGAGGCCTTGGTCTGGTTGCTGCCCGGCGCGCGGAAGAGCAGCGCGCGGCTGCGGATGTCGTACACCGACGCCTCCATGAGCGTGTGCGTGTCGTTGCGGTTCCCGCGCACGAAGTACGCGCCGACGATCGTCCAGTAGGCGAAGGCGAAGCCGTTGTCCTCGGTGAACTGCGCCTGGTCGTAGCCGACGAGCACGACCACATCGATGCCGAGCAGGCCGCGGAGCTGGTCGAGGTTGGCGAAGCCGCCGGCCGGCCGTAGGTAGCTCTCGGGCACGACCTCGATCGACTGCACGAAGGGCAGCGCGCGGAAATCCGCGGCGACCGTCTGCAACAGGGCCTGTTTCTGCATCGCCGTGAAGCTGTCGGCCCGCCGCTCCGTGCCGGGCACGAAGGCGATCCCGACGCGCAACGGCAGCGCGAGCTCGGGCGTGGAGGGCGTAACGAGCGGCTGGTTTTCGTTGGGATAGAGGAACGAGACGACGCTGCTCGCGCGGTGGGCGCGCTGACCGGGCCAGTACGAACAGCCGGTGATGACGAGCGCGCCGCCGAGGGCGAGCGCCAGAAACGAGGGGCGGAGGAGACGGGAAGGGAGCGTGGGCATAGCGATGATGGTGTCGGCGTGAAGCGGAGCGGTGAAGGCGG
>JAEXPQ010000285.1 GCA_023446735.1 Verrucomicrobiota bacterium | reverse complement strand
GCACCGTGCTCGCCACCCGCGCGTCCCGCGACCCCGCCACCGGTCGCATCTGGACCGAGGTCTGGCTGCGCACCGACGAGACCTTCAAAGGCCGGCTGCCCGCCATCGTGCAGTTGCGCCACCCCGGCGGCTCGCTCGCCGACGGCGGGGAGTCCGCCGCGCTCGGCACCGTCTTCCAGGTAGGCGAGGAACACCTCGTGCTCCTCGGCCGGCGCGCCGACGGGTCGCTCTTCGCCCATCCCTCGCCCGCCGACACCGGCACCTTGCGCACCGCCGCCGGGATACGCCCGCGCCCCGCCGCCGAACGCCTCGCCCGCCTGCGCGGGAAGCGTCCGCTGGCCGGCGCCGATCTGCGCACCGGCCTCGCCACCACCGCCGCCACGCTGCCCGCCGCCACCGGCGAAGCCCCGGTCGTCGCCCAAGCGGTCACCGCCAGCGGCCTGATCACCGACGCCAACGGCATCCCCGCGCGCAACCCCGACAGCGATCGCGGCGTGCCCATCCCGTATCTGGTCGATTTTGACAAACTGCCCACCGGCCTCTCCGCGGCCGAGGCGCTCGGCGCCATCGAACGCGCCTTGGCCGCCTGGAGCGCCGCCACCACGCTGCGGTTCACCTACGAGGGCCCCGCCAGCTTCAAGCGGGGCGCCGATGCCGTCGTCGCCTCCGACGGGCGCCTGCGCATCCAATTGCACGACACCTACGGCAGCATCGGCGGCGACGGCACGCTCGGCATCGGCGGCATGGCCTGGGTGACGAACCCGACCTTCGGCGCCACCGGCGGCGAGGGCGGGCGCGTCGGGCAGCGCGAATTCCGGCGCAGCGTCCGCAGCTACGTCGTGATCTCGCACACGGAGGAGTCGTTGCGGACGCTCTCCACGCTCGAGGAGGTGCTCTGCCACGAGATCGGACACGCGCTCGGTCTCGCCCATTCGAGCGAGAACCCGGACGAGGCCGACCCGACCAAGCGCCAGGCGATCATGTTCGCCTTCGCGCATGCCGACGGACGCGGCGCCAAGCTCGGCGCCTACGACACGCCGGTCGTGCGCACCGCGTATCCCCAGGACAATCTCCCGCCCTGGACCTGCGACCGCGTGCTGCGGGTGCTCACCAGCCCGACCGCGCCCACCTTCGCCGGCGCCAACACGCTTCCGCTCGTCGCCTTCGACCACGAGACAGCCGCGAGCGCGCTCTCCTGGACGAGCACGGGGGAGTCGACCCCCACCCCCGGCAAATTCACCCTCGCCGGCAGCGCCCTGACCTTCACCCCGGCCACCTACTACGGCGACGGCAGCATCGATCCGTCGCTCGGCTCCTATTTCGACCTGATCTATGTGCGCGCCTCGGACGGCACCCACGCCTCCCCGTGGGCCCAGGTTCGCGTGCTCGCCTTCGCGCCCGACACCTATCCACCTGGTGGAGACGGATTGTCCGACTCGTGGATGACGACGTTTTTCGGCAGCCCGGACCCGACGGTGGGCCCCGGGCGCGGACCGGAAGACGACCCCGATGGCGACGGCCTCACCAACCACCAGGAGTACCAGCTCGGGACCGACCCGACCACCTCCGGATCCCGCCTGTCCGTCACAAGCGTCTCCCTCAATGCGCTGACCTGGGCAGCTCGCCCCTACGAGCTCTACTACCTCGAACGCTCCACCGATCTCCGGACCTGGACCGCGCTTCCCGCGACCGCGACCCTGCCCACCACCACGACCGGCTCCGCCACCGGCTTCGGCGACTCGTCCACCCGCCAGTTCTACCGCGTGCGCTTCGCGCACTGAGACGGCGGCAGGCCGAACCCTGCCCCGGACGTCCAGTTGGAGACCGGACCTCCGGGGGGCTGGCCGGTAAAGCAGGACCGGTCGCAAGCGACGCGCTCGGCTCGCTGGCCCCTCACGCACCGAGCGCCCGATCAGTGCGCTCGCGCATCTCCGGCGCGACTCACTCCGGCAGCAGCCCGCTCTCCGCAACCGCCCGTCCCCAGATTCCATAGCCGGACTCCGACGGATGCGTGCCGTCGGGCATCAGCTCCGGCGCCATCCGGCCCTGCGCGTCCAAGAATCGGGCACCGATGTCGAGGAAGGTCGTCTGCGGCTCGCCAGCCAGGTCGCGCGCGAGGATAGCATTGAGCGCCGCGATCGGCGCGCGGAAGAAGTCGCCGGGTTGGTGCCCGCGCGGCAGCACGCCCATCACCAGCACGTGCGTCTCCGGGCTGAGCGCGCGGAGCTTCGCGCGGATCGCGCGGATGCCGGCGGCAACCTCCACGGGCGTATTCGCGCGGGAGTGCGGTGTGGCGGCAAAGTTGTTCGTGCCAATGTTCAGGATCACGAGCTTCGGCTTGAGCCCGTCGAACTGCCCGTGCTCGAGCCGCCAGAGCACGTTCTGCGTACGGTCCCAGCCGAAGCCGAGGTTGAGCACCCGCCGCGCGCCGAACGTCGCCGCCCACGCTTGCGGGCCGTTCACGCGGTCCGCCCGTGGCTCGCCCGCCCAGAAATGCGTGATCGAATCGCCGATGAGCACCACCTCCGGGCCGGCGGTCGCGCGGGCCGCGAGCACCTCGGCATGGCGCGTCCACCAGTTGTAGCAGTCGTCCTCGAGCCGCGGCACGGGCACGACCGCGGTGTTCGCCGCCGCGTCGAGCGACTGCGCCGGCGGCGTGGTCGCGGCCATCACCTCGCCGTACACCAGCCGCGCGATGCGGCCCGCGCCCTCGACGTTCGGGTGGATCTTGTCGGGGAACAACGCCGCGGCGTCGGCCAGCGGCGTGTGGAGATCGAGCAACGGGAGCCTCTCCTCGGTCGCCACTTGGCGGATGCGCGGCAGAATCTCGGCCACCAGCACGCGCTCAGCGATACCCATCGCCTCGGGAAACGCCGGCGGCGGCAGGCAGAGCACGATCTTGGCCGCGGGGTTCGCCGCGCGAAACCGCCCGATCAGCCCGCGGTAGCTCGGAATGAAGTCGTCGGGGTGCTTGGCGATGTTGTCGACCTTGGTGTCGTTGGTGCCGAGCGCGATCACGACCACGTCGGCCCGCCACGCCAGCGCCTCGTCGTGCGCCGGGCGCGTGCGATAGGTGTAGTTGCCGGCGTCCATGAGCGTGGCCGCGCTCACGCCGAAGTTGCGCACCTCGTAGCCCTCGCCCAGCAACCGCTGCAGCTGCGACGGATAGGCGTCGCGCGCCGGATCCTTGAGTGCATAGCCCGCCGTGATGCTATCGCCCACGCAAGCGACCTTCAGCGCGGCGACGGCGAGCAACGGCGTCGCCAGCGCGACCAGCAGAACCGTGAGGGAACGAACGAAGGGATGGCGTGGACTCATGGGGAAGGCCATCGGTTTACCGCAAGCGCCGCGCGCCCGGCGAACCCGAACCGCGCTTTTGCGCAAGATCGCCACAGGTCAAGCAAGCCCGCATGCGACGAACCCGCCGCGATGCGGTAGGGTCGGGCCACGATGAAGACACGCACACTCGGCAGCGGAAAACTTGAAGTCTCCGCCCTCGGCCTCGGCTGCATGGGCATGAGTTTCTCCTACGGCCCACCGAAGGACAAAGGGGAGATGATCGCGCTGCTGCGCGCAGCCGTGGAGCGCGGTGTCACGTTCTTCGACACTGCCGAGGTCTACGGCCCCTACACCAACGAAGAACTCGTCGGCGAGGCGCTCGCGCCGTTCCGCGGCCGGGTCGTGATCGCGACCAAGTTCGGTTTCGACCTGAGTCCCAACCGCGACCCGCGCGCCATGACCGGACTGCCCGGCCTGAACAGCCGGCCCGCGAACATCCGGCAGGTCGCCGACGCCTCGCTCCGGCGGCTGCGCGTCGACACGCTCGACCTGTTCTACCAGCACCGCGTCGACCCCGCCGTGCCGATCGAGGAAGTCGCCGGCGCCGTGAAGGAGTTGATCGCTGCCGGCAAGGTGCGGCACTTCGGGCTCTCGGAGGCTTCGGCACAAACCATCCGTCGTGCGCACGCCGTCCAGCCCGTCACGGCCGTGCAGAGCGAATACTCGCTCTGGACCCGCAGCCCGGAGACGGAGGTGCTGCCCACGCTTGAGGAACTCGGCATCGGCTTCGTGCCCTACAGCCCGCTTGGTCGCGGCTTCCTCACCGGCAAGATCGACGCATCCACGACCTTCGCCGTCACCGACTTCCGCAGCACACTGCCGCGTTTCACCGCCGAAGCGCGCACCGCAAACCAGGCCCTCGTCGATCTGCTCGGCGCCGTCGCCGCGCGCAAACACGCCACACCCGCCCAGATCGCGCTCGCCTGGCTGCTCGCGCAAAAGTCGTTCATCGTGCCGATCCCCGGCACCACGAAGCTCGCGCGCCTGGAAGAGAACATCGGTGCCGACAGCATCGAACTCACCTCCGCCGAGCTCGGCGAGATCGACACCGCCGCCGCGCAAATCACCATCCGAGGCGCGCGCTACCCGGAAAAGCTCGAGCAACTCACCGGCCGCTGAGCCGGCGCCTTGCCCCGCGCCGCACACCACCGCCAGCATCGCCCAATCATGGACAGTCACATCCGTCCCGTTCCGCTCGAGAAGGCCAACCGCCTGATCAACCACGGCTCCACCGTGCTCGTCTCCGCCCGCCACGGCGGCACCGACGGCGTGATGGCCGCGTCGTGGGTGTGCGGTCTCGACTTCGCCCCGCCCAAGGTGACGCTGGTGTTGAGCAGCGACTCCAAGACACGCGAGCTCGCCGAGAAGTGCGGCCACCTCGTCGTCCAGGTTCCCACCGCGCGGCAGGCGAAGCTGGTTCACGCCGTCGGCAACAGCAGTCTGCGCGACGACCCCGAGAAGCTGCAGCGCTGCGGCGTGGAGCTGTTCCGGGTCGACGGCGTGCCCGCGCCGCTCGTCGCCGGCTGCTCAGCCTGGCTCACGTGTCGCCTGCTTCCGGATGCGCACCTGCGTGACGGCTACGACCTGTTCGCCGCCGAGGTCACGGCCGCCTGGGCCGACGACCGCGCCTTCCGCGACGGCCACTGGCAGTTCGAGCACGCCGACGCCGGCTGGCGCAGCCTCCACTACATCGCCGGCGGCCACTTCTACGCCACCGGCGAGGTGGTGCAGGTCGCAGAGAATACCGGCGGCTGAAGCCGCCGGCGCCGTGGCATCGCGCCTCAGCCGACCAGGAACGAGGCGAAGCGGAACCACACGTCGGTGGTCGCGATCTGCACAATCAGCGCAGAGACAATCACCAAGGCGGCATAGCCCACCGCGAAGTGGCGGTCGAACGAGCGCGTCAGCAGCGCCTTGATACCGAGGAAGGCCGCGCCAATCACCAGCACCGGGAAGAACGGCCCGAACACGCGCCCCCAGACGCTCTCCGCATACAGACCGTGCACCACTCCGATGCGATCGGTCGCGGCCGCCATCGCCGCCAGTGTCCCCAGCAGCATCATCGCCCGGTGGATGGCCGGCCGGCGGCGCTGCCACACGCCGATGGCCACGAACACACCGAAGGTCACGATGGAGAGAATCGAGATCGCCATGAACTGGCGCCGATTCAGTCCCCAGAGGGGGAACTCCGGCCCGTACCGGACCACGGCAACCGCCACCATCGGCCCCACGATCACCATGCCGGCGGCGAGCAAGGCTCCGATCTTCCCGATTGCCATGTGCAGTTTCCGGTTACCGATGGCGATCAGCAGCGGCTGCCCGAGGTACACCACCATCCACGCCGACATCAGGACGCCGTGGAGCACGACGAGCGTCTTGGTCTGAGGCATGAGCTCACGGCCCGGATAGGCCTTCCCCTGTAGGTAGAAGAACTGGAAGCCGATGAAGGCGAGGACGAAGAGCAGGACGGCGAACGCCGTGTGGAGATAGCGCGCGGGATTGGTGCGCGAGGGAGACTTGCTCGGGATGCTGTCGAGAGAAGCGGTCGTGGACGATGACATGGCGGGTTGTGCTGGGTTTACGGGTCTGCGAACGAGCGGCTCACCGAACCGCGGAAAGACGCGTCGAAACGTTGGCGGAAGCCTGACCGTCGCCATGCGATACACGGCCCGGCCCGTGATAGAACTGCCGTTTATCGCGCGCGGACGACAGTTCAGTCCGTGAAATCGTCCCGTCACTCCCTCGCACCAGCGTGCTTCCCCCGCCGACACCGCGGTCCCCGGGTCTAGCGCTGCTTGCGGTAAACCGTCGGCGAAAGGCCGGTCTCCTTGCGGAAGAGCCGCGCGAAATGGCTCGGATTCGAGTAGCCCACGTCGTTGGCGATCGTGATCACGCTGCGGTCGGTCTCGCGCAGGAGCCGGCGCGCGGCGTCGAGCCGGAGCCGGATCTGGTACTGCGACGGCGGCACGCCGGTGGCGCGCTTGAAGAGTCGGTTGAAGTGGAACTCGCTCATGCCCGCCAGCTCGGCGAGCCGGGCGAGGCTGAACTCCTCGGCGAGATTCTCCGCCATCCAGTCGGTCACACGCTTGAGTTTGAAGCCCGGCAGCGCCGCGCTCTCGCCGCGCGCACCCTCGGTCAACGCCGTGTAGTTGCGCGCCAGGTGCACGGCGAGCGCCTGCCCGATCCCGCGCACGTAGAGCGCGCTCGCGGCCGGCCGTGCCAGCTCCTCGCGCAGGCGCTGCAGCAGCGCCACGAGTGCCGGATCCTCGCAGCCGGAGACGTCGCGTAGGCGGGCGAACTCGGCGTTGGCGCCGAACACGTCGGCCAGCGCCTCGCCGAAGAGCGGCAGGCTGAGCAGCACCAGCATCACCTCGAACGGCTGCGCGCTGAGCGTCCGCCACTGGAAATCGTAGGGCGCGCCCGCGGCGGTGATGTACAGCGATCCCGCGCGCAGCCGGCTCTTGAGCCACGGGCCGCCATTCTCCCGCTCCTGCGCCTCGGCCTCGCCGCTCGTCACCAGCACGATCAACGGCTCGGCCGTGGCCGGCATCGTGAACACGCCCGACACCGCCGGCAATGCGAGCACCGTGGCCTTCACATCGCGCCACGCCGGCCCGTGACTACCGGCGATCTTCGTACCCACCGGGTAGAGATCGATGGCTTCGGCGGAGGTGGTGTCGGGAACAGGCATGGGCGGAACAACCCCAGCAAAGCCGCGCTGTGGCACGTGACAACTTCAGCGGCAACTTCCGGCCTCTCGTTGTCACGCGTTCAGCTGATCAACAGCAGTCGTGTCTGCCCGGGCGCCGTCTCCGGGGCGCGGTGGATGCAGGGTGGCACGGGCGCGTTGGGCGTCTCGATGGCAATGCGCCAGAGATTGCCGAGGCCGAAGGAGAACACGCGCGCGTGGGGGAGCGGCGCGTAATGGAGATCGTAGCAATGCTCTGCCAGGAATGCGCGGAAGCCGTCGTCGTCCGGACCGCCGTAGAGTTTCAGGAGCTCGGCGCGGATCGCAGGGAGATCCACCCGCCGCTGTACCTCTTCGTTGCGCACACCCTCGCTCGTCGGTCCGAAATAGGTGCAGAGGTAGGTGTCGGCCGGCTCCGGGGCGCTGTCGGCATGGAACGAATAGACATCGGTGCGCACCACCGCGGTGTCCTCGTCCCGGGCGTAGCCGCGGATCAGGTCGAGCGAGGGCTGGAGACCGTGGTCCCGGAGCAGTCGCAGGTCCTCCACGAGGATTTCGACGGCAACCCTGCCCGCTGCGCTCACCGGCAGCGTCGCCAAAACGTCCTCGTCGAGCGCCGTGATCGCCTCGGTGGCCGCCAACCGCGCCACGATCTCGCCGAAATCACCAGGCAACGCACGCTCCCAGCAGAGCGCGTTGACGCCACCCGCGAACGGCGTCGTCACCAGTTCCTGGAAGCTCTGCACCCGTTTGATACGGGGGTTGTCGGAAGGCAGGGAGAATGGAGGCATGAGCGAACGCGGCCACCGCGCGCCGACGATGAGCGGCGACGGCGGGAGACCGCAAGCCCCGCCCGGCGCCGAGCCACGCCGGCACCACGCACTGCGCGGCCACCCGCACTATTGCGCAAGATCCCAACAGGCCGAGCAAACGCCGGTGCGACACCGACCGCCAGTCGGAGTAGACTTGCCTCCGTTCCTCGCTCCCTTGCACCGCATTGTCGTCGTTCTGCACGTTCCGCCTACCACCGACCTCACTCAACCCGGCCATCCGCACTCACCATGGAAATCAAACGCAGTGGTTCCCAGCCATCCGCCAAAGGACCAGCCGATTGGTTCACCGGCACCGTCCGCATCGACCCGCTCTTTCCAGCCACCACGCCGGCGCGCGCGGCGGGCAACAGCGTCACCTTCGAACCCGGCGCCCGCACCGCGTGGCACACACATCCGCTCGGTCAGACGCTGATCGTCACCGCCGGCTACGGCCGCGTGCAGCGCTGGGGCGGTCCGATCGAAGAGATTCGTCCCGGCGATGTGGTCTGGTTTCCACCGGGCGAAAAGCATTGGCACGGCGCCACGCCCACCACCGCCCTGACCCACATCGCCATCCAAGAGCAGCTCGAGGGCAAAGCCGTCGACTGGCTCGAGCACGTGACCGACGACCAATACCGCGCCTGAACCGGCGCTGCCCCAAACCCGCCTCCACCCGAAAACCTCCCTCTCCATGACACAGTACAAGTCCTACACCGCCAAGGCCTACGCCGCCGCTAGCGCCACCGCCACGCTCGCCCACCACGCCATCCCGCGCCGCCAGCCGACCGAACTCGACGTCCAGATCGAGATCCTCTTCTGCGGCGTCTGCCACTCCGACCTCCACTACGCGCGCAACGAGTGGAGCGAATTCCTGCCCACCGTCTACCCGTGCGTGCCGGGCCACGAGATCGTCGGCCGAGTGAAGAGTGTCGGGCCCGCCGTCACCAAGGTCCGCCCCGGCGACATCGTCGGTGTCGGTTGTCTCGTCGATGCCGACGCCTCCTGCCCGCACTGCCGCGCCGGCAACGAGCAGTTCTCGCCCACGCAGGTCATGACCTACGGCTCGCACGACAAGTACCTCAACCTGCCCACCTACGGCGGCTACTCCGATAGCATCGTCGTCACCGAGCACTTCGTCCTCAAGGTGCCGACCAACCTCCCGCTCGCCGGGGTCGCCCCGCTGCTCTGCGCCGGCATCACCACGTATTCGCCACTTCGCCACTGGAAGGTCGGCCCGGGCCAGAAGGTCGGTGTCGTCGGTCTCGGCGGCCTCGGCCACATGGGCGTGAAGTTCGCCCGTGCCTTCGGCGCCCACGTCGTCGTCTTCACGACCTCGCCGTCGAAGAAGGACGATGCGCTCCGCCTCGGCGCGCACGAGGTCGTCCTCTCCCGCGACCCGACCGAGATGGCCAAGCACGCCGGCAGTTTCCACTTCATCCTCGATGCCGTCGCCGCCGAGCACGACCTCAACGCCTACCTCCACCTCCTCCGCCCCGACGGCAACCTCACGCTCGTCGGCGCGCCCGCCAAGCCGCTGCCAATCTCCTCGTTCTCGCTGATCCTCGGCCGCAAGAGCCTCTCCGGCTCGCTCATCGGCAGCATCCGCGAGACACAGGAGATGCTCGATTTCTGCGGCCAGCACGGAATCACCTCCGACGTCGAAGTCATCCCGATCCAGAAGATCAACGAAGCCTACGAGCGCATGCTCAAGGGCGACGTGAAGTACCGCTTCTCGATCGACATGGCCTCGCTCAAGACCGAATAGACCAACATCAGTTGGACACGGCCGCAGCCGGCTCCGGTGCCGGCGCGGCCGTCAGCGCCTGCAGCCGTTCGCCGAGGTCGGAGCCCGGACGCAACAACGCCTCGTCGAGCCACCGCAACGCCAACGGCGCTGCGGGGTCGAGCAGCCAAGCGAGCAGCACGTGGGGCGGGATGTCGCCGGCGTCGTTGAACTTCACCTCCATGACCGCATGCGGGCTGCGGGTTCGTTCCGCTAGCCGCCGGGTGTGCTCCGGGGAAATCAGGCGGTCGTCGCTCGCAACGACGTAGAGCACCGGCGCCCGCATCCGCTCCACCGCACCGAGGATGTCGGCCGCCGCCCAATCGACGTCCCCGAGGCGGCCGGCCGCATCGATCGTCCGGTCGAAATCCGCCTGCTTCCAGCCGCCGACCAACCGCGGCACGGTCGCGCGCGCAAACTCGACGATCGCGGTGCGCGGATCGCTGAACGGCTCCAGCGCCACGACCGCCGCCACGCGCTCATCCGCGCCGGCAAACTGCAGGCCGACACTCGCCCCGTACGAGAGCCCGACCACCCCAAGCCGACCAGCGAGCAGGTTCCGCCGCTCCAGGTCGTCGATCACCTGCCGCAGATCGGCCGCCTCGAACGCGCCGTAGCCGATCCAGTTGCCCGTGGAGCGCCCATGCCCGCGCAGATCGACCAACACCGCGCGATAGCCCTGCTGGGCGAGGTGAAGCGCCCAATGGACCATGTTCTCCCGGGAGTCGCCGTAACCGTGCAGCACCAACACGGTGCCCTTTGGCTGAACCGCCATCGATCCCGGGCTGTCCGGCAGCTTCCAGTCGGACTGCGGCCACACGTGCGCCTTCCCGTTCTTCGATTTGCCGGTCTTGATCGAGACCGCGAGTTGGTAGTCGCCCGGCTCGATCACCGCGACCGCCAGCTCCGCCGCGGGCGGACCGACCGGCACCCGCCACGCCGGGCGGTAGAGCCGGTCGTTGTGGGCGAGCACCGCGGCATTCTCGGGCCGCAACACCCACAGCACATCGCGCTGATTCGGCGCCTCGACCACCGCCTTGCTCAATCGCTGGCTGACGCAACCGGGCACGACGAACAACGCCGCCGCCGACCAGACGGCAAGCGCCGCGCGCGACAACCAGCCGGGTTTTGTCTCTCTCGGGGAACGGCTCATGGGGAATCCCGCCACGAGGAGATGCGTCCACAGCCGGGCATGGCGACACCCGAAACCGCACCCGCCCCAACAGCGCCGGCGGAAGCCCCGCAGCGCACGGCAACCGAACACGACGGAGAGACGATCCCCGCTGCCGCGCAGCCGGGGGCATCGTGGATTCCCCGACTCCGAGAATACGTCACGGCGGAGGATGCGGGCGCAGCTGGAGGTTTGGTAATCTCGCATCGGCACCTGCGGCCGTGGTCGTCGAAGGCGCCCTTCCTGAACTCAAAGAGAAAGCACACACCAAATGAACACGAGATCTGCAGCACTCGGCGCCATCCGCCTGGCCGGACTGGCATTCCTCCTGGCGGGCGCCGCGCTCCCCAGCCGCGCCGAGCTATTGACCGCCGACGCCGAGGCAAAGATCGAGGACTGGTTCGGAGCCGGAAACCTAGCGTTCACCAAGGTCTTCACCAAGATCGCTGGGGACGGAAAGACCGGTGCCGATTTTCATGCCGCCGTGGACAACCGCGGAGCGACCTTCGTTCTGTACAGGGTGAGCAATCATTACAGCGGAGACTCTTTCATTCTGCCCGATCAAATAATCGGCGGATTCAATCCACGAAGCTGGACCTCCTCCGACGGAATCTTCACAACGCCCAATGATATCGACCGTAAGGCGTTTATATTTAACCTGACCTATGATGTAATCCAACGCCAACGCCTTGGCGATGTCGCCGGTTCCTACCAGACGGTTAACGCGGTAGGCTACGGGCCGACATTCGGGGATCATACCGATATCAATGCCTACTCCAGCTTGGAGAATGGCTTGGCAACGACCCAAAGCTACGGCCCCATTACCGACCCGGCGGCCATTACTCGCGGCTCATCTGGATATTGGAGCTCACCAGGATTCTCCATATTCGCGATCGCACAGATCGAAGTATACACCTTCAAAGCGGCGCCGGTGGTCATCGCATCGCCGCAAGGTCGCTCCGTCCTGGTGGGCGGAACGATGCAGCTCGAAACCACCGTGCAAGGCGCCGGGCTGACCGCTCGGTCATTCCAGTGGTTTCGGAACGGGCGAACGGCGGGAAACACCGCCAAAAACAAACGAGTGATTCACGCCTTCCCGACCAAGACCACCTGCACACTCGAGTTCTCCGATATTGGCCCCGAAGAAGCAGGGATTTACGACTGCATCGTCACCAATGAGGCCGGACAAACGTTGTCCCAACCGGCGATTCTCGGAGTACTCCCCCTCCCCGGCCTGCGCACCGCGGGTGCCGTCGAAACCCGCACCGACTGGCAGGATATCGCGCGACCTGACGGCACCATCTACGATCAATTCCTGTTAGCCGGAACTGCAGGCACCTTCACCGCCGATTCCGGCCAGATTGCCCGCATGTCGTACCTCGATACGAACGAGAGCATCGTGCAAGTCGAACTCTCCGGATCCGGGGCCGCCACGGTCGTCCTCGACGTCCCCTCCGGTCCGATGGACCCGGTGCTCTACAACCAGAGCGATGTTCGGTACACAAAGGGAAACGCGACCATCATCCTCGCCGGGGCCGACGAAACCACGCATATCACGATCTACGCGGTGGGCACGCTCACCAACCCGGGCATCACGCTGGCGGATGCACCCTATGCAGGCTGGGCCGCTGTGGCAGCGACGGGCATCATCAGCACCGACGGTAAACTCGGAGGCATCCACCATGGAAATGTCGCCTACAACGCAACCCGGGGGCTGACCGGTATCTACGCTCCTTCCGTTTCTACTGTTCCCGAGTTTGTGGTTCACGGAGTGGCTGCCAGCGGCTCCGCCCAACCCTACCTCTATCTCGACCCCAATGGCTCGGTGAGCGTCACGATCGCCGGGAGCTCCCTCGCCCAGCCCAACGGGGACGGGATTTCTGTCGCCGGCCTCGCCCACGTCACGATGGGTGCGGGACAAGACTCCTGCGGGAGGGAATCGCCCGCCAAGACGATCGCCACACGGCTGTTTGATCCGAGCGGGGCCGACGTCACAGACACTATAGTCACCGTTCCCTAAGCGGGAAGGCCGTCAACCTCAGCCCTCGCGGCGACCACCGGAGGGCTCACCAAACTCCCAACACACACCTATGAAACCGTATACAGCAAAACCCGGAGTCTTCCGCCTTGGCGGATTGGCGCTCCTTCTGGTGGGCGCCGCGCTCCCCTGCCGCGCCCAACTACTAACGCCCACCTACGAGACCAAACTCGAGGGCTGGCTCGGAGCCGGAAACCTGACCTGCACCAACATCTTCACCAAAAACATCGGGGATGGACAGGACTCGCTCGATTTCCACGCCGCGGCGGACTTCAAGGGCCCGACCTTCGTCTTGTACAAGGTCGGATCGTACATGGGGAACGAGTCCTACTACGGCCTACCGCAGCAGGTAATCGGCGGTTACAACCCGCAGAGTTGGACGGCAGGCGGTGGTTTTCATGTTACGCCGAACGATGCCGACCGGACGGCATTCCTCTTTAACCTGACTTACGATTCCATTCGCCGGCAGCGGCTGGCAGATTCTTATGGCAACTACCAAACATACGTGAGTACGGGTTACGGACCTACCTTCGGCGGGGGCCACGATATCTGGAGCAACGGGACACTCGAGTGGGGCTACTCCAATTTGTATAGTTACGGAAGCGGCCCCTACGGCGGTGAGCTGACCAGCGGCGGCTACGGCTCCATAAACGGCAACCAGTTCGACCTATTCTCCATCCTCCAGCTCGAGGTCTACACCTTCGAAGCCGCGCCGGACGGTACGCCCTCGGGCGGCGGCGCAGTGCCGGAGCCGTCGACCTACGGACTCCTCGGCGCGGCGACGTTGCTCGGCCTCGCTACCTACCGCCGCCGGATGCGCCGGTGAACCCGACCATCGGACCAAGCCAAGTCGCAGCCCTGCGCTGCACCTTGGCTTGGTGTGAGCGGGCAACATAGGACCGAGCGCGCCGCCCACCCAGACCAAAGGCCACGCCTCACCCCAGCGCGGCGACCAACACCTCCGGCCCGGCTTGCTTGCCGACGAACGCATCCGCGCCGGCGGCTCGGGCCGCAGGACCATGAAGCTCCTCCGCGTACATCGAGAGCGCAACAATCCGGGACTCCGGCAGCAAGGCCCGCAACTCCCGCATCAACTCCACTCCGGATTCGGTGCCAAGCTGCACATCGCACAGCACCACCCCGGGGCGCCGCTCCCGGCAGACGGCGAGCGCCTCCTGCCGGTTGCCCGCTTCGCCCAGCACGGAAAAGCCCCTCGTCTGCCCAAGCAACTGCACCAGGCCGGCACGGACCATCGCATGGTCGTCGATCACCACCACGCCGCGCTCCGCCGGCGGGCCCGGCGCGCGAACCGGCCCCTCCCGCGTCGCCACCGCGCCGGCGTCAGCGACAACCGTCGAAGCGCCCGACAACGCCCCCGCTCCCCGCCACGGCAGGCGTAGCTGAACCCGTACTCCGCGCCCCTCGGCTCCCGGCGCAACGAGAACGGTCCCTCCGACCGAGGCGAGCCGGTGGCCCATGATCTTCAGTCCCATCCCGGCGGCCCGCGCCCCATCGGGGGGCTCGGCCATGCCCTTGCCATCGTCTTCGATCTCCAGGGTCAACGCCTCCGCGGATGCCTCCATCCGCAGCTCCACCGTTCGCGCCCGGCCGTGTCGATGGGCATTCGTCAACGCCTCC
Source organism: Verrucomicrobiota bacterium (assembly GCA_023446735.1). Classification (GTDB taxonomy): domain Bacteria; phylum Verrucomicrobiota; class Verrucomicrobiia; order Opitutales; family Opitutaceae; genus CAJCBL01. Next base: position 20,645 of record JAEXPQ010000285.1, on the reverse strand, counting down.
TGCACCGCCCGGTAGAGCTGCAGCGCCGTATCGTTCGAGAGCAGTCCAAACGCGGCGGCCGCCCCGTCGGTCCCATGCACCTCGACCACCATCGGGAACAAGCCCGATGTCGCCACCGCGAGGTGGTTCAGCGCGGCGGGAAGGCCGGAGCGCACCACCTCTCCAGCCGCAAGTCCGTGCGCGAGGTCGCGCGCTTGTCGGGTCGCGTCGCTGACCAGGGCGGCCAGTTCGCCGGTCTGCCGGGCGGCGGCATCATCAATCCCGCCCAAGCGGCGCTCCAACAGCCGCAACTGCAGCGCCACGGCCGTGAGCTGTTGCCCGAGACTGTCGTGGAGGTCGCGCGCGATGCGTTCCTGCTCCCGTTCGCTGGCTCGCGCGTAGGCCCGCTCGAGCGCCCGCCGCTCGGTGATGTCGGTGAGCATCCACAGCACGGCCGGTTGGTCTTCCCATGTGACGGTTCGCGGCGGCGCGATCTCCGCAAACACGCCGGGGCGCCCCCCGGCGTACAGAGCGACCTCGCGCCGCCCGCCGCTGCCGCCCGTGGCGGCCCACTGCCGGAGAGCGGCAAGGTCCTCAGCGGCCAACCAGCGCGCGCTGTCCCCGCCGATCATCGCCGCAGCACTCTCCGCTCCGAGCAGTTCCGCCAGTGCGGGATTGGCGTAGAGCACACGGCCGTCCCGCACCACCGCCACGGCGTCGGTGCTGGCGTCCAGCACCCCGCGGAAGTCGCCCGCCTGACGCTCCAGTTCCGCATGGCTCAGCCGCAGCTCGTCGAATTGTTGGCGGATAATATCCTCCGTGCTCCGTTTGGCCTCCGCGCCATGGCACCAAGCACGCCACCGTGCCCACCACGTGCCCGATGGAGCAAGCTCGACCAAGAACACTCCGTGGTGCGGCGAATACTCCTCAAGGGTGACTTTCGCGCGCGGCAATCCGGCGTGCATGGGCAAGGTCGCCAAAACCCCCTCGCCCGACCAAATCACGACTTCGCATCCCGGCAGGTGTTTCGGAATGGTGAACTTCAACCGCAGCCGGTTCGGTCCGATCGCTTCGGCCGCGACCGTGATCACGCCATAGTTGAGCGGCAGAATCGCGGTTGCGAAAAACCGGAACAGTCGCGCCGGTTCGACGAGATTCGACAACGCCTTTCGCCAGACGATCAATCCGGGCGTCGAGGCGAATTCACCATTGATCGCTACCCATCTCTCGCGACTCCCGAACACCCGGTAGGCATTCTCCATGTATCGCACCCAGACCGCCCAATCGACCCGATTGCGCGGATCCAAAAGATACTCGCGCGGCAGGTCGATCCCATCGAAGAAAGACTCCGTCGGCAGGCCGTGCCGCTCCGTCAGCTGCACCCCCATAAGAATCACGCGGCAGGAAACCTCCTTCATGGCGGGCTCCTCCCGGCCGACACTGCAGCCGCGCCACGCAGCCAGCGGGCGGCTCGCTCCTCGACCCCCTCGGCGTCGATCAGGCCAAGCTTGTTCTTGATGTGTTCGCGGTGGCTCGCGACCGTCCGCGCCGAGACTCCCAACCGGCGCCCGATCGCCTCCATCGACTCCCCGGCACCGATCAGCCGATACACCTGCAGCTCGCGCTCGGTCAGCGCCGCCTCCGGCGAGGCGGCAGGGACCGCCGCTCCGGCCGGCCCCTCGAAACAATCGAGGAGCTTCGCCTGCAACGCCTGGCTCAGATAGTAGCCCCCTCCCAGCACGACACGAAGCGCCGCGACCAGGCTGGCCGTGTCCGCCGACTTGTCGATGAACCCGTGGGCACCGGCCCGCAGGGCTCGTTCCCCCACCTGCTCCTCCTTCAGCAAAGAAAGCGCGAGAATCCGCGGCGGCGGCCGGTTGGTCTGGCGGAGCAGCCCGATCAACCGGGCCCCGTCATCGGAAGCGTCAAGGTGGTAGTCGAGCAGGATGGCGTCCGGCCGCAGCTCCCGCGCAAGCACAAGAGCCTGTTCCGGCGTGCCAGCCTCGGCGCAGACCCGCAGATCTGGCTCAAGATTGAGCAATTGCGCCAATGCCGAGCGCACCATCGCGTGATCCTCGACGATGAGCAGGGTTCGTTTGCGCCCGACAGGCAGCGGAGAAGGTCCGGACATACCGATGGCAGCTATACACCGATGGGGCATGACACGATGGATTCACTGCGTTGCAAGGACGTCCCTCCCCGGTTGTGTGATAGGGGAAAGCACTATCAACTGACTCCGACAGCCGCACCTCTGGACACCCTCCGCAGCCGGCCCATTTCGCCACCTCGTTCCGTTTCGGTCTGAAGCCCGATCGCGACCCGCTGCAACGTCGCCGAGCTTCCATGGCAGGGCTCTTGTCTCGTGGCCCGACTCGGGTATCGTCCCCGTCCCGCCCCCCCCACCCCAACCCCGTGGCGCCATGAGCACCCCCTCGCCGTCGCCGGCCCTCGCCGGGCCTGCCGATATCCAAGCCTATCTCCGTCGCCGGTCCCGCTGGGCCCGGTGGTTCTTCGCGGCGCTCGCAGCGACCGCTCTCGTGGTCGCCCTCGTCGTCGGCCGGGGCGAGCCCGCCGCCCTGCTCGCGGCCGGAGCCTTCATCGTGGTGATGTTCCTCTTCACCCTGGCGAGCAAACGCCGCCTCGCGGAAACGTGGCGCGGCGAGATCGTCCGGCTGGAAATCCGCGCGGCCCGCCCCGACAAGGACGACGACTCCGCCGCCGGACCAACCGAGCACCAGCACCTCCTGCAGGTGCGGACCGGCACCGGGGCGCAGCGCGAAGTAACGGTCGGCCCAGAGCTCCACGCCCGCTATTACGCGGTCGGCCAGATCGTCACCAAACTCCCCGGACTCCCGATTCCCGTGCAGGCGCAACCCCCGCCGGGCGCCGCCCGCGCCTGCGCCAACTGCGGCGCCCTGCTCGCCGCCGACGCCACCGGCTGCCCGCGTTGCCGCTGCCCCGTGCCCGACCCCGCCCGGTTCTGACCCGCTTCCCGCCATGAACGCCCATCGCTTCCGTCCGTTGCTGCTCGCCGCCGCGTGGCTGCTGTCCGCCGCGCTCGCCATCGCCGGAGACCTCACCCAGGCCATGCCGTATTCGCAGGGCACGCGCAAAATCGTGCTGGAGCAACTCGAGACCCTGCTCGCCAACGACAAGAGCCTCCAGATCATCGGCCAGGGCTCGTGGCTGCGCGGCCCGGCGGCCAAGGGCGCCAAGCTCTCGCGCAACTACGCCGATCCGCTGCTCGGCGGCACTTCCGACCACGACCTGCGCCTCGTGATGCAGGGCGACGACGGCCAGGTGCTCGCCAAGTGGAAGTCCGTGCGCGACCAGTTGGCGGAGCGCATCCGCGGCGTGTTCAAGGGCAAGTCCGCCGCCGAGATCGAGAAGCTGCTTATTCAGAACTACGGATACACCGTCGACCAGGCCGCCGCCATCGCCAAACAGGGCGGCGACGACGTGGCCCGCCTCGTCCTCAAGAGCGTGAACCTCTACCCGCCGCCGCAGGTGATGCGCAACGTCGTCAACGACAAGACCGCCCGCGCACTCTTCACCCGCGCCGGCGCCGTGCCCAGCCTCGCCGGCGAAATGGTCGAGGGCGTCTGGGGCGAAGGCGCTCCGGCCATGATCCAGACCTTCGAGTCCCAGGGTCGCCTCTTCCACAATGCCGGCGGCAAGGTCCGCGCCGGCTTCACCGACCTCGTCCACATGGCCGAGGGATACGGCAAACACACCATGGGCGGCTACGCCAACATGGCGTTCCAGTGGGCCGAGAAGGCCGCCGAGGCCGCCCACGCCGGCGACGCCGAGGCCATGGCCAAGTACCTCTCCCGCCTGAAGGACAACCTCGAGCGCGCCCGCGCCAAGGGCAACCTCACCTCCGGCGTGATGGACGACTTCCTCCGCCAGATCGACGACCTCGCGAAGCAGGCCAAGCTCGGCTCCGCCGTGTTCGAGAATCCGCGACTCGCCGCACTGCTCAAGGAGGCACGCCTCAACTCGAAACTCCTCGGCGAACTTGCCCGCAATCCCGGTCCGGTGGACCGCCAGATCGTGGAGGCGATCCTCGGGCGCTCCGCCGGCCGCTTCGGCAAGTTCGGCGAGGCGATGCGCGAGGTGTGGGAGAAAGCCGACAACTGGACGATGTTCGAGCGCGGCCTCCAGGGCGCGTTCATGGCGTGGTCGGTCATGAGCGTCTCCGGCACCTGGGGCGAGAAGGGCGCGGAGGACGCGCTGCGCCAGGCCAACTGCGATATCATGTTCTTCGTGGGCCTCGTGCCGGGATTCATGGGCCTCATGACCAACATGGTCATCGATTCCGCCAAGGACGCGGGCTACGACCTCGCTGTCAGCGGCCAGGAGTATCAGGATTTCCTGGCCGGCATCTCGTCCGTGAAGGGCTACCAGGGCTTCACCGGCTCCGAGAAGTCCATCGAGCAGATCGCCTTCGGGCTCGCCTCCCCGGTGGAGGTCCAACGGCTGGTCGAGACCCAGGCCTGGAACATCGCGCAGTTGAAGGAGACCGGTGCCGGCAAGGACTCCGAGGCCACCGCCCAGGCGCGCGAAGGCATCAAGCAGGCGCTCATGAAGCGCATGACGCCCATCGTCCTGCGGGAATGGTCGCGCGTGCGGAAGGAGCGCATGGTTCGCGTCATCGACCAGGAGCTCATGCTCGACGACCTGTTCAACCAGGTGATCTTCCGTGTCCCCGCCCCGAAGGTGGAGATCGAGGAGGGTAAGACCGAGGGCTCCGTCGAACTTGCCGTCCAGTCCGATGCCGACTGGCCGAAGATCGAGGCCGCGCTCCAGAAGATCGCGGCCGACCTGCAGCCGCTCGGCGGCGTGAAGAAGGATGTGCAGTGCGACTACCGCGCCACCCTCGTGTGGACCCAGGGCAACCGCCGGCAGGAGCTGTCGAGCCGCCACCGCATCGCCGACGTCTTCACCCCCCAGGGCTTCACGTTCTCCGAGATCGGTCAGCAGGCCGTGACGGCGGAGTTCGGCCTGGAGATCATCCTCTTCGTCGCCGGCGGGGCCGACGTCGCCCGCGATGTGATGGACGCCAAGCCGTTGTTGGTCCGCAAATACCAACGCAAGATCCCGGTGGCCGTCGACGTGCTGCGCGTGGCGCGCGCCAAGCCGAAACCGCCGAAGAGCGCCGTGGTGTCCGTGCCCGAGAAGGTCGGCGCCGGCGAGGTGTTCACGCTGCGCCTGGACCGCGCCAAGCTGCCGGACTTCAAGCTGGGCAAGTATCAGGTCATGCTGTTGCAGCCCGGGAAGAAACTGACCTTCGAGGATGCCGCCGTGCTGGAGTACGACCCGAGCGGTTCCATGAACCCCGAGGGCGTGAAGCAGCGCGTCTCGGTCCTCGCCGACCGCTCCACGCCCGCCGCCGTGGAGATCGATGTGCAGGTGCGCCAAGTGGGCGAGTTCGCGCAGGCCGAAGCGTTCGATCTCGCGCTCGTGAAGCTCGACGAGAAAGGCAGTGTCACCGGCGAGCTCAACCAAGCCATGGCCGACCTCGACAAGGCCCAGAAGGAGATGGACGAGGCGATGGCCAAGATGACGCCCGAGCAGCTCGCGGAAATGAACCGCAAGATGGAGGAGGCGCTGGCCAAGCTCGAGAGCGGCGAGGCGCCGCCTCCGCCGCCCGCCGATTTGCTCCCGCCTCCACCGATGTATGCGATCCCGATTGTGATCCGTCCGCCACAGATCGACCTGAAGGTACCCAAAGGCTGGACGGAGCCGGGCGGGGCCCGCTCCACGATCCGCCAACTCCAACGCGAGCAGGGCAATTCCGCCTCCGGCAACCATGTCTACGTCTCCGCCCGTTTCACCGCCAAGCTGGTCGACGCCGTCGAGGACCGCGGCAATGGCGACATGGTCGCCGATCTCACGATGAGCGCCCGCAGCCGGCCCGGTGCAACCGTCACCCCGGTCAAGGGCATCGGCGGGTACGCCGGCGAAATGGTGCGCCGCCAAGTCGTGCCGCAGAGTGAGGACCCCTGGCGCTACACCCTCGAGGGCGGCGCCATTCTGCGCCGCGGCGACGTCTTCCTCGCGATCGAGACCTACGTGACCGTCGAAGGCTTCCGCCGGGTGGTCCGCGACAACCAGGGCAACGAGAAGGTGCTCTACGACACCCGCGCGCAGGCCGACCAAATCTGGGCCGAGATCGGACCGCAGATCGACGAACTGTTCGCGTCGCTCGGGGCGAGCGCGAAGACCGCCGCAGCGGAGCCCTCCGTCAAGAAGGACGCGGTTCGTGGCCCCGAGGGCGAAGTGCGTCTCGAGCCCGCCAAGACGGTGTGCGCGCCGGGCGAGATCATCGAGATCGCCTGCGTCGTGGACTTCCCGAAGAGCGAGGACCAGCCCTACCGGTACGAGTGGGGCGGCAACCACGCCGGCGAGGGCGACAAGGTGCTCTTCGTCGCCAGCGACCCGGGTCGCTACGGCATCACCGTGATGGTGCGTAACTCCGCCGGAAAGCTCGTGGGCTCCACCTCCGTCGACCTCCAGGTGAAGTAAGCAAGGCCACCCCGGACGCCGGAAACGGCTCCGTCTCGGGAGGACGGAGCCCGTTTCCGGCGGTGGCGAGACACCGCGAGCGGTGCCGATGCATGGGGATGCAGGCCTGAATTCAGTCGGAGACCGCCACCGGTTGCGGCGGTGCCGGAGTCCGTTCCTGGGCGCGGCGGCGGAGCGGGATCGCAAACGAGCGCAGCGTGCAGGCGCGCCAGAACCACTCCAGCGGTCCGTATTGGTAATTCCGTAGCCAGAGGTTCGCCGCCGCGATGTGCGCAGCGAGGAACGGCAGCCCGACCAGCACGCTGAGCGTGGCGCCGAGCTTGTTGTAGAGGGCGAACCCGAAACCGTAGTAGAGCGGCACCCAGAACAGGCTCTGGGTCATGTAGGCGGTCAGGCTCGTGCGCCCGTACGCGGCGAGCGGTTTGAGCCAGCGGCCGGCGCGGGTGGCCTGGTACAACAACGTGAAACCGCCGACCAACACTGCGATCTGCGCCAAGCCAACCCAGCTGCCGGTGATCCGGGCCACCATGTAGCGCGCCACGCCCTCGGGCGCGAACGACTCGATCCAGGAGGCGATCGGCCACAGCACCACGAACCCGACCCCGCCGAGCACGAGGGCGCGCCACCCGAATCGCACGGCCCGCACCGGGTTCTCGAGCACCCGGCTGCGCCCCACCAGCAGGCCGCACAGGAACAGCCCGAACATCTGCAGGTAGCGCCCGCTCTCGTAGGTGAACAGGAACCGCAGCGTCTGCCCGCCGGTCGCGTTGGCCGCCAGCATCTCGCCGAGCGGCGCCCGCGCATACAGGGCGCAGTATTGACCATACAGTGACCAATGGGACGGCGCCTCCGGCACGTATCCGGCGAAAAGCACCCGACCAACCGTCCACCACGCGGGGACGCCGAGCAGGAAGAACGCCGCCAGCCAGCCAAGCACACGGCTCGGCACCCGCTGCAACGCAACCAGCGGCAGTCCGAGCACCGCGATGATCGTGAGGATGTCGCCGCAGTAGATCAGCCCGTTCACGTAGCCGATCGCCGCCAGCACGGCCAAGCGCCAGAGGAAACGCACCCGCAGGTCCTCACCGCGGCGCGCGCCAGCGTCGAGCTGGATGAAGAAGCTCAGCCCGAACAGCGCCGCGAAGATCCCGTACGCCTTGCCGCCGAACAGGAAGAACACCGCGTGGTGCACCTGCCCGTCGAGCGCCTGCAGCCAAGCCGGAGCCTGCGCCGGCTTCCCGCCGATCTCGAAATGCTCCACGCAGTGCACCACGAACAACCCGACCAGCGCGAAGCCGCGCAGGGCGTCGACCAGATCGATGCGAGGGCGGGAGGAAGCGGAGACGGAAGCCATGGCGGGGAAAGACGGCGGTGGACGCGGTGCGGTTGCCATGTGTTATATCCCGACGCGCCGCCCATTTCCATGCTTGTTGCCGTCGAAAACCTTCGCGAAACCCACCAACTCGGGCCCGAGACCCGGGAGTGGGTCGTATCCACGCCGCGGGCGGGCGGCTTCGGCGCGGTGCACCAACGCGTGGTCGGCTTCACCGAGGCGCGCTCCGGCTACGGCTTCGTGCGGCACAACCCGCCCTTCGCCACCCTCGTCGCGACCGAGTCGGGCGAGGGCCTCGCCGCCGTCGACGGCGCCTGGGTCCCCTGCCCGGCCGGCCACGCCTACCTCATGCCCGCGCATTCGCGCTGCGCCTACCACATCCGCCCGGGCCGCAGTTGGCGGCTGCATTGGGCGGTCTATTTCGAACCGGCCCGCCTACCCGGACTCGAACCGGGCACGCCGCCACGTCTCGTCGCCTGCGATGCCGCCGGGCTGCGCCACGCCATCGAGGGATTCTGCCGGGAGCAATCCGGCCGCGCCGAGCCGGCGGCGCTGTCGCTCTGGGGCGACCTTACCGACCACCTCGTCCGCCGTCTCGTCGATCCGGACCGGTCGGACGAGCGGCTCGAACGGCTGTGGACCGTGGTCCGCGAGGACCTCGGTGCGCCCTGGGACATGCCCCGCCTCGCCCGTGCCGCGGGCATGAGCGAGGAGAACCTGCGGCGCCTCTGTCTGCGTCACCTCGGCCGTCCCCCCGGCGCCCACCTCACGCACCTGCGCATGCAGGCCGCCGCCGGCCTGCTGCTCCATACTGGCGAGAAGCTCGAGGCGGTGGCGGCCCGCCTCGGCTACGCCGACGCGTTCGGCTTCGGCACCGCCTTCAAGCGCACGATGGGTGTCGCCCCCGGCGCCTACCGCGCCCGGGCTCGGGCAGCGCGCACCTGAGCCGTGGCCAGTCGAGCGTCGAAGCGACGAGCGACGAAAACCGGTCCGCTGAGCGGAGAATCACGCAGACAGCGAACAAAGATCCGGCCACCGGCGGTTTGGAGCTCGTCCCTCGGCCATCGTCTCTCGTCTGCATCAGCGCGCCAGGAATCCGTTCTCAAGTTCCCGGCTGCACGTACGGCACGGGCTCGAAGAGTTTCCGCTCGGCGCCGCGCGGATCGTCGGCGCAGCGAGGGGAGGGCTCGAAGAGCATCGTCGCGCGGTATTGGAGATCGTAGGCCATCCAGGCGGGCAACAGCGCGTTGTTCGGGTCGCCCACGCGCGCGAAGGTCAGCAGCGCCTCCATCATCGACTCGGAGAGCCGGCGCGCGTCTTCGCCTCCGCCCGCCGTGAGCGGATCGCGTTCGAGATTGCCGAACACGAGGGGGATGTCGATCGCGTGGGGCGCGCCCCATTTCCCGCCGTCGAGGGGCGAACGCCACGTCACGTGGTAGGCGAAGGTCGGCGCGCCGCGCTGCTTCGCCCGCCGGTCGGCCTCCAGCACCATGCCCTTCCACGAGCGCGCCGCGGTGGTGGTGGCGAAGAAAACGTCGGCAGGCGAGTATTCCGGATACAGTTTGCGGTACTCCGCCACGATCCGGGCGGGCGGCAGTTTGCCGAGGAACGGCTGCACGTGCTTCTCCAGCGCCGCGGGCAACGCCTCCCACGGGAGGTCGAACAGCTCCGGCGCACCCCGGCCGATCAGCGTGCGCGTCTCGTCGAACGTATTCCCGAGCACCATCGGGATGCCGGCGGAAAGCGGCGAGGCGTCGGGCGAGAACGGGTCGCGCGGCAACACCGTGCCGTCGACGACGGGCGTCCACGCCTGGCCGCCCATCACCGCGGCCATCGCGGTCGCGAGGCGCTCGCGCGGCAGCGTGCGCAGCTCGCCGGCCTGCCCCGGCGCGAGCCCGAGCTGGGCGAGCAGCGCCCGGGCTGTCGCCGTAGCGTGGGCCCGCGTGCGGCCGGTGACCTGCTGGCCGCTCATCGTCCACACGCGGTGGAACAGTCCGCGCGCCGCGGGCATCGCCATGAGCGTGGCGCATTTCGCGCCGCCGCCCGACTGCCCGAAGATGGTCACGCAGTCTGGATCGCCGCCGAACTCGAGGATGTTGTCCCGCACCCACTCGAGGGCGCGCACCAGGTCGAGCATGCCGGCGTTGCCCGACTCGGCGAACTCGCGGCCGCCCACCTCCGCCAGGTAGAGGAAGCCGAACCCGTTGAGCCGGTGGTTAACCGTGACGACGACGGCGTTGCCGCGCCGGGCGAGGGCGCCGCCGTCGTAGAGGTCGTCGTTGACGGTGCCGCCGTTGTACGCGCCGCCATGGAAATACACCAGCACCGGGCGCGGCACGAGGTCGCGCAGGCCGGGGGTCCAGACATTGAGCCGCAGGCAGTCCTCGCTCTCCTCGCCCGCGGGCTTGTCGCGCCCGGCCGGTTGCGGCGCCATCGGTCCGAACTGCCGGCAGTCGCGCGGGGTGGTCCAGGGCGCGGGGGGGACCGGCGCGGCGAAGCGCCGCAGCGCGGTGTCGCCGCCATAGGGCACACCCTTGAAGACGTGCACCCCGCGCTCAGTGTATCCTAAAACCGGCCCCGCCTTGGTCCGCGCCCGCGGCCCGTCCTCCGCCGCAACGGTGCAGGCGGCGCAGAGCGCGAAGACGACAAACCGATACAGGGCCGACACGGGGATGCAGTTCATGGCGAGAGCGGGGAGGTCTCCGCATCATGCCACGGAACGCCCGCTCGCGCGAGCGGGGAGCATGGTTCGGCTCCGCGCCAGCCTCACCAGATCCGCGCGCGCTGCTCGGGGGCGCGCCACTGCGTGTCGCCCTCCTTGATGCCCCACGCCTCGAAGAACTCGGGCAGGTTCACCAGCGGGCCGACGGCGCGGAAGTTGCCCGGCGCGTGCGGACCGTTGACGAGCTGCCGCTCCAGCGCCTCGGGCCGGTAGAGCGTGCGGCCCCAAAGCTGCGCCCACGAGAGGAAGAAGCGCTGCTCGGCGGTGAAGCCTTCGATCGGCTCCGGCCGCCCGTGCGCGGCGAGGGAGCGCTGCAGGGCCTCGTAGGCCACGCTCACGCCGCCGAGGTCGGCAATGTTCTCGCCGAGGCTGAGCTTGCCGTTCACGAACTTGCCAGGAAGCGCCTCGTATCCGCCATACTGGGCGACGAGCTTGTCGGCGCGCGCCTGGAACGCCGCGGCGTCCGCCTCGGTCCACCAGTCGGCCAGGTTGCCGCGGGCGTCGAACTTCCGGCCCTTGTCGTCGAAGCCGTGCGTGATCTCGTGCCCGATCACACAGGCGATGGCCCCGAAGTTCACCGCATCGTCGGCCGCCATGTCGAAGAACGGCGGCTGGAGGATGCCGGCGGGGAAGACGATCTCGTTGCGGGTCGAGGAGAAGTAGGCGTTCACCGTGGGCGGCGTCATGCCCCACTCATCGGGGTCGACGGGCCGGCCAAGCTTGGCGAGCTCGTCGTCCGTCTCCCATTCCCGGGCGCGGCGGATGTTGGCGGCGTAGCTGTCGCGGGCGACCACCAGACCGGCGTAGGTCTTCCACTTGTCGGGGTAGCCGATCTTCGCGCGGAAGGCGGCGAACTTCGCCTGCGCGCGGGCGCGGGTCTCCGGCGTCATCCACTCGAGGCGCTCGAGGCGGGCGGCGAAGGCGGCCCGGATGTGGCCGACCATCTCGGTCATGCGCACCTTGGCCTCGGGCGGGAAATAGCGCGCCACATAGAGTTGGCCGAGCGTGTCGCCGATCTCGCCGTCGACCGCGCGGGCCGCCCGACGCCAGCGCGGCTCGGGCTGGGGCGTGCCGCGCAGCACCGTCTCGTTGAAGCGGAAACTCTCGTCCTCGAACGCCGCGGGTAAATACGGCGCATACGCGCGCACGAGCTGCCAGCGCAAGTAGGTGCGCCACTGGGCGGCCGGGCGGGCGCCGAACTCGGCGGCCATCGCCGCGACATAGGGCGGGTGGTTGAGGACGACGGCGTCGAGCGCGGGCACTCCGAGCCCCTCCGCCCAAGCGTGCCATGGAAACGCCGGCGCCTCGCGCTCGAGCTCGGCGAACGTGCGGCGGTGGTAGTTGCTCACCGGATCGCGCAGCTCGACCGGGCGCTTCGAGGCGCGGGCGAGCGCGGTCTCGAGCTCCAGCACCGTCTCCGCGCCGGCCTGCGCCTCGGCGGCGGGCGCGCCGAGCAGCTCGAGCATGCGGCGCACGTGGACCACGTACGCGGCGCGTTTCTCGGCCATGTTCTCCTCGGTGTAGTAGTCGCGGTTCGGCAGGCCGAGTCCGCCCTGGGTGAGGTAGAAGGCGTTGCGGTCGCTCTCGCGCGCATCAGGCCGCACGCCCGGGCTGCCGAGCGCCCCCACGCCGAGGCGGCGCAGCCGGCCCACCGCCCGTGCCAGCGCCTCCGTCGTATCCGCCGCATCGATCATCGCGAGCAGATCCGCCAGCGGGGCAAGCCCGGCGGCCTCGATCGCGGCGGTGTCGAGCGCGGAGGCGTAGAACAGCCCCGCCATCCGCGCCGGGGAGTTCGGGGCGGCGGTGGTGTCGGCCCGGGCGGCCTCCAGCACGAGGCGGATCTTCTCGCCGTTGGCGCGCTCGAGGGCGTTGAAGCTCGTCCAGCGGTACTGGTCGTCGGGGATGCGTTCGCGATCGAGCCACGCGCCGGCGGCGAAGCGCAGGAAATCGCGCCGCGGGTCGGCCGTGCGATCCATGTCCGTCACCGCAAACCGGAGTTCGGCGACCGGCGCCGGGGGCGAGCTCTCCGTCGCGGCGAGCCAGGGGGCGAGGACGAGACCGAGGAGGGGAAGGAGGGGGCGGGGAGGCATGGCTCGAGGTTGGCGGCGCTCGCGGCCGTCCGCAACCCCGCGTCCGGACACGAACCGATCGCGGGGCCGCTCAGCTCTCCCGCGCGTAGGCCCGCCAGCCGACCGCCAGGCTTGCCGCCAGCACCAGCAGCGAGCCGAACGACAGCACGTCGCCGCAGTACGGGAGCGGGCGGGCCGACCACGCGCAAGCCAGCCGCCAGAGTTCCGCGCCGCCTCCGAGATCATTCCACGTTCCGACCACCGCCGCCGTCCCGCCGACCGCGGCCGCCAAAGACACCAGCCAGATGCGGCGCCGGGAGCGGGTCTTCCGGGCAGGCGGCAACCGACCGAGCACGGAGGCGGTGAAACCGGCGTCGTCGATGTAGTCCGTCCCATGCTCGCGCAGCAGCGCCTGCAGGCGGCGGTCCTCGGCGGAAACGGCGTCTTCGGATTCTGGTGTCGATTGCGGCTTCATGACGAAAAGAGGTTCAGGTGGGAGCCCAGGCGCGGAGCAGGCGGCGCAGCTTTTCCTTCGCGCGCAGGACATGGGTCTTCACAGTGCCGAGCGGGCATCCGAGGGTGGCGGCGGCCTCCTCGTGCGTAAGCCCCTCGGCGTAACAGAGGTGCACCGCGGCGCATTCGTCGCGCGAGAGCTGCCGGAGCGCGGCCGTCAAATCCGTCTGCAGGTCGACCGCGGTCGTGGCGGGGGCGACGGACGCCTCGTGACCGGCCGCCAGCTCCGCCGCCGGCACTTCCCCGGCCCACTCGACCGTCGCGCGCTCGCGGCGGCGGGCCGAGCGGAAGTGGTTGTACGCGATGCCGAGCAACCAACTCGAGAAGGGCGCATCGCCCCGGTAGCGGGCGAGGTCGCGATGGGCGGAGAGAAACGTCTCCTGGGCCAGGTCGTCGGCGAGCGCGTGCTGGCCGCCCGTGAGACGGCGCAGGAAGCCGCGCACCGCCGACTGGTGCCGGCGCACGAGCTCGCCGAACGCGTGGCGGTCGTCGTCGAGCCGCGCGCGGGCGATCAGGTCGTGGTCGGTCGGGCTCAAGGGTCGGAACCGGGCGGGTTGGCGAAGCGGAGGGGCGGGAGGTTCACCGCTTGTTCTGGCGATCGTCGCCCGCCCGTTCGAGCGCCCAATTGAGCAGCAACGCGAGTCCGACGAAACCGGGGATGAGCGCGACCCATTTCACGCCGTAGTGAGGAATCAGCAGACCGAGGAAGACATAAAGGGCGATGCCGACGGCGACCGAGATGAGCCCGCTGCGCCGGTCGTCGCGTTGAGCGCGCTCGGCCGTCTTCTCGTCGAGCAGTTCCGGGGGCAGCGGCTGGCCCTTCTCCAGCGCCACGCGCAGCAGCTCGTGGCGCAGGCGGCGTTTCTGGAGTTTGTCGACCGTGCCCACGATGATCGCGGCCAATCCGAGGGCCATGCCGGCGAGCGGGATGATCAGCGGATAGAGACTGTTGGGGATTTGCGCGAACACCGGCGACGGAGCGGCAAGGGCGAGCAGTGGATTCATCTGGAACAATAGAGTCATGGTCAGGAGGTTGTTGCCCATGTGTGGCGACGAGCACGGTGTTTGGATTCGGAAAAACGCGCGATGCTTGCCCCCGGGGCCCCGTCCGCTTGTCCTGCCGGCGTGAGGCTCCCCGGAATCCGCGCAATCACGTTCGACGCCGCCGGCACGCTGCTCGACCCGCATCCCTCCGTCGGCGCGGTGTACGGCGAGGTGGGGCGCGCCCACGGGCTGTCCGCGGCGGACGACGAGCTGGAGCGGCGGTTCCACGCGGCGTTCAAGGCCCGCTACCACCAGCTGCGCTCCAGCGAAGCGGCCGAACGCGCCTTCTGGCGCGACCTGATCGGCGAGGTGTTCTCGCCCTGGGCCGATCCCGCCGCCGCGGACCGCCTCTACCCCGATCTGTGGGACGCGTTCGCCGACGCCCGCCGGTGGCGTCCGCGGGCCGACCTGCCGGCGCTGTTCGCCACGCTGCGGGCCCGCGGCCTGAAACTCGCGATCCTCTCGAACTGGGACTCGCGCCTGCACCGCGTCGTCGACGGCCTCGGTTGGCGCGGCGCGCTCGACGAGCTCTTCGTCTCGGCCGATCTCGGGATCGAGAAACCGGCGCACGGCATCTTCGCGCACGCGGCGACGGCGCTCGGCTGCGCGCCGTTCGAGATCCTGCACGTGGGCGACAGCTGGCACCACGATGTGGCCGGCGCGCTCGCCGCCGGCTGGCACGCCGCCTGGCTCAGCAACACTGCTACACCGCTGCCCGACGAACGCGCGCACCGCCTCGCGCAGTTGGAGGAAATCCCGGCCCTGCTGGGCTGAGCCGCAATCAGTCGAGTGTCGAGACGTCGAGCGTCGAGAGCCGGAGTGCCGAGCGAGACTCCGGGCCAACCAGCGCACTGGGTCAGCTCTCCGACGGTTTGGCCCTGCCCCTCGCTCCTCTCCGCTCGACTCTCGACCGAATCGTCGGCTCAGCGCCCGCGCAGCACCACCGTCCAGGCGATCTTGTCCTCGATCGCTTGGCGGTTCGGCTCCCAGAGCAGCCGGGCGAAACCGATCATGCCGGTCGCCAGCGCCGCAGCGTAACCGCCGTAGCGCGTGAAGGCGTCCAGCGTGGTGAGCGGCCGACCGTCGAGCCGCACGACGCGCGTGCCGACGATCCATTTTCCGGGAGTCCGTCCGCCCAGCCAGGCCAGGGTCAGCGTGAAGTACACGCCGGCCCAGCCGAAGGTGAGGCCGAGGGTGCGGCTGAAATCGCTCGCGGCATTGAGCCACGAGGAACCGCGCAGGGTCGAGCGCAGGCGGGCGTTGTCCGCCTGGAGCGTTTCGACCTGCGTGGAAAGCAGGGCGTTGGCCCGGCGCAGATCGTCCTTGGACGGCGCGAGCGGCAACTCCACGGGCGCGAGCACCGTCTCGGCGGGAACCTTGTCCGCGAGGTGAAACGCTCCCGGCCGGACCAAAGGTCGCCCCGCCGAGAGAAAGACCGCCGCGACCACCACAGCGCAACCGAGCGCGATGAACACCCAGCGCACCACCGCCCAGACGCGCGTCGGGCTCACGTTGCGCCCGCCCAGCGAGGCGATCGTCAGTCCCATGCCGATCGCCAGCGGCGGCCCGGTCAGGACCGAGAGCAGCGCCACGAGGACCAGGTCAATCGCCATGGCCGCCAGACGCTGCCAATGCGCCGCCAGCGGCCGCCCCGCCAGCGAGGGATCGACCAGTGCCGTCTCCAGCCGAAACACCGCGCGCGGGCGCTTCGCCGGGCCCGGCGCCGGGGGGGGGCGGGGGCGCACCTGGGGGGGTCGCGCCCGCGCCGACCGGGGGGGATGGAGGAACTTCGCTCATGGCGGCACGCTGCGCGAAGGCCTGACCGCGGCCAAGCCGCAAGCGCTCGCGTGCCCCGAGGGAAACAGAGTCTTCCGTCCCTATTTCCTAGGGTAAGAACCCCCTGCCGCCCGCCGGGGCATTACGATCATTTTGTCGTCGGGAGGCTCAACTCGGTTTCCGCCCGCGCCGATAGGCGGGACGTGATCGCCCTCGAGCACCATCGCCAGCTGACCTTCCTGCCTCCCCTCGCCGCCGAGCAGGAGTGCGCGCTCAACCTCGCCCGCCGCTCCGGCGATGCGCAGGCCCGGGAGCTTCTGATCCTCTCCAATCTCCGGCTCGTCGCGCATCTAGCGAAGAGATACACTTGGAGCGGCATCGACCCCGAGGACCTCTTCTCCAGCGGCGTGCTCGGGCTCATCGCCGCCGTCGACTCCTACGACCACGACCGCGGCCGCCTCGCGCCGCACGCGCGCATGCACATCCGCAAGGAGATGCTCGCGCTCATCGCCGCCCAGCGCTCGTTGCTCCACCTGCCCGCCTCGGTCAACTACCACGCGCTGCTCATCGCCCGCGCCGAGACCGCGCTCACCGCCCAGCTCGGCCGCGAACCCACCGAGGGCGAAATCGCCGCCGCCGCCGGCCTGAGCGTCACCCGCCTGCGCAACGTCCGCCAGGCCCTCGGCACCATCGTCTCCCTCGACGACACCGACGAGGACGCCGAGGACGCCGGCAATCTCCACGAGGCCCTCGCCGACGAGGACGCCGCGACCGGCGAGGAGACCGCCTCCGCCAGCAGCCGATCCGAGTGGCTCGCGAAAGCCCTGCTCAAACTCTCCCCCCGCGAGCAGACGCTCCTGCGCCGCCACTACGGCCTCGATGGCCGCGGGGGGCTGCCCCTCGCCCATGTCGCCACCGAGCTGAGCATCAGCCGCGAACGCCTCCGCCAGATCGAGATCGCCGCGCTGCGCAAGCTGCGCCTCCTGCTCCAGGCCGACGATGCCCACGTGGGCGAGGCGCTCGGCCATGGCGGCTGGGACCGGATCCTCCGCGAGGCCGGGCTGCGCCTGACCGCCGCGTGAGCCCATACCTGTCGACACAGTCGAGAGTCGAGTGTCGAGGGCTGGGCGCCCAACCGATGGGGATCGGATCCGGGAAGCGTTGTCTGCTCGTGCTCTCCCTCGGCCCTCCGGCTCTCGACCCTCGTCGCCTCGACGCTCGACGGCCTCGTTGCGCCTGAGCCGACAGTTCGATTCGACTCGCGGTAGGCTCCGTGGGCCTGCGCACCGGGAGTGACCCTTTGTTCTTGGACGACCAGAGGGGGTTGCACCGGCCAACGGGCGCCGCGCCACCGACGCCGGGTTCGGCATTGGTCGCGGCGGGACGCGACCCGCCAGCGATCCGCTTTGCGTCAGCCCAGATTCTTTCCTTCCGGGGATTACGTGTTCTGCGGTGGGGGCCGCATGGACACGGGGAGCAGTCCCGGCACCGCCGACACTCGGGAGTGGCAGCGCCTCGCCTCCGGGGCGGGGAAACACCCGTCCTTCGCCGCGGGCAACGGACGCAAAAAAGGCGCCGGGAGCAAAGCTCGACCGGCGCCTGGCGGGCGGGAGAATGTGTCGATTACTTCTCGAGGTTGTTCGAGACGAGCTTGGTCATCTCGAACATGCTGACGGTCTTCTTGCCGCCGAAGATGACCTTGAGTTTGTCGTCGGCGTTGATGTTGGTCTTAACCTTCTTGTCCTGAAGGCCGTTCTTCTTGATGTACGCCCAGAGCTTCTTGGTGAGCTCCGTGCGGGGCAGCGGGTTCGCACCCACGACGGCGGCGAGCGCCTCGTTGGGTTTGACCGGTTTCATGAAAGCAGCGTTGGGTTTGCGGGGAGACTTGGGTGACTTTTTTGCCATACGAGGGCCGTTGATACCCCGGCACCGGGGCATGGCAACAGGATTTTCAGAGGAGAAAACGGACTTCTCAGAGGAGAAATTCGTGCTTGCGGTCGTCCACCCGACCGCCGCGGCGGCCCGGCCCGGACACCCGAAGCCGAACTACAACTACGCCGCTCGACTCCTTTCCTCCACTACTGTTGGGCATTCCCGGGACCGCGGCGATCCCGGGAAATCGTCTTGCCTCCCCCGGCGCGCCGATGCGAGGAACCGCCGCGCAGGTTGTAGATTTCCGCATCTGGACAGCCGTCAGGCGGGCGCGAGCCCGGTGACGGTTTGAAACCCGGCAGTTCGGGCACAGGGCGGAAAGCAGCCGGCCAATGCTGTCAGAGTCAGATCATCAATGAGCACCAAACTGTACGTCGGGAACGTGCCCTTCTCCACGACCTCCCAAGACCTCCAGAGTCTGTTCGCCCAGCAGGGCACCGTCGAGTCCGTGGAACTCATCTCGGACAAGTTCACCGGTCGTTCCCGCGGTTTCGCGTTCGTCACCATGGCGACGCCCGAGGAAGGCCAGAAGTGCATCGAGGCCCTCAACGGCTTCGCGATGGACGGCCGTAACCTCACGGTCAACGAAGCCCGCCCGAAGGAAGACCGCCCGCCGCGCAGCGGTGGCTTCGGTGGTGGCGAGCGTCGCGGCTTCGGCGGCGGTGGTGGTGGCCGTGGTGGTTTCGGCGGCGGTCGTGGCGACCGTGGCGGCTTCGGCGGTGGCGACCGCGGCGAGCGCGGCGGCTTCGGTGGCGAACGCGGCGAACGTCGCGAGCGCCGGTACTGAGGCGCGCATTACCTCCTCCTTTTCCGGCCGGGCCTCGCGTCCGGCCTTTTTTTCGCCCGCGTCGCGCCGGGTCCGTGACGACCCAGCGACCAGACGCAAATGTGAGCCAGGTTCTCTTGCCCTCGGCTTCCCTCGGAAACGAGGGGCATGCAGCGTCAGAATGTGCCAAAATATCCTGCCCTCGGCCCCCGCACGCAGGAACCAAGCGGTCGACAAGACTCCGACCGATACCGCTCGGTTCGGTGAGTCGTTCGGGGCTACACCGTGGTCGGCGAGAAGTTCGAGGCGATGGTCGAACTCGGGGCGGCCAACACCCGCCAGAAAGACTTCTACGACCTGTGGTTCATCTTCCCTCCGTTCGAGTTCGCCACCGCCACATTGCTGAAGGCCGTCGAAGCAACCTTCGCGCGGAGTCAAACCGTCCTCCCTGCCTCGCCCGAGGTCTTCACCGTCGCGTTTGCCAACGACGCGACCAAGCAGACCCAATGGTCCGCCTTCCTCCGGCGCAACGGACCGACCGGTGCCTCGATTCACTTCAGTGAGGTCGTGGAAACGCTGCGCAGATCCATCGAGCCAGTCCTGAAGTCCGCGCAGCGTTCCGGTCGGTAGCGATCAGCTCAACGAGGTCGGTCGGAATAGGAGCAAACGACCTCACCAATGGGGTTGTCGTGAGTCATGGTTCGTGCCGTTCGGCCCGTGGAGCGTGCGTCACGATCTGTGACCTTATCGCCTACAGCGGATTGGCACTTCTCGCCCGCCACCCCAAAGTCATATCACGTTCCGTAAGCGCCGGGGCGGCGTCTCGCGGTTTCTCGGCATTCATTTCTTCTTCGGTGTGCGGGCGCAGCACAGGAGCCTCAGGCAACACCGGAGGAACCCGCTGGCCAAATACGGGATACCGGCGGTCAAACACACCAACGGCAACTGCGTGACCAGTTCGACCCAGCGTGTGCCATAGTATGCAATAGCACCCACGTTCACCATAGGGCAGGATATTTAGGCTCACATTTGACGCCCCGCGCGAATTGCGCTTGCGCGGAAACTAGAAAACCCTATCTAGTTTCCTTCGTTCCATGGCCGCCAAAGCTTCCGCCTCGCCTGCCTTCTCGCCCCCGCCCGCCGGCGGTCCGGTCGCCCGCATCGTCGCCGCCGCCCGGCGACACTTCATCGCCCTCGGCTTCAGCCGCACCACGATGGACGACCTCGCCGGCGAGCTCGGCATGAGCAAGAAGACCCTCTACGCCCACTTCCCCGGCAAGGAGGCCCTCGTCTCGTTCATGCTGGAGACCAAGATCGCCGAAGTCCGCAAAGGCATGAAGGCCCTCGCGGAGGACGAGTCCGTGCCGGTCGTCGAGCGCGCCCACCGGATGATGGCCTTCATCGTGCGCCAGATGAGCGAGGTCTCCCCGGCCTTCCTGCGCGACCTCGAGCGCCACCACCCCGCGCTCTTCGCGCGCATGGAATCCGTGCGCGCCGAGATCCTCCCGCAGGTCTGGGGCCGGTTGCTCGCCGACGGCGTCTCCGAGGGCTTGATCCGCCGCGAGCTCGACCCCGCCTTCGTCTCCGAGATGGTGCTCACCACCGTCCAGGGCCTGCTCCGGCCCGCGACCCTCGACCGCCTCCAACTCCCGCCGCACGAGGTCGTCGACCGCGTGCTCACCGTCGTCTTCAACGGCATCCTCACCCCCGCCGGCCGCAAAGCCTATGAAAAAGGACCTTCCCGCTAGTCTGTCACGTCGGCGCCACTACACAGCCCTCGGACTGCTCGGCGCCGCGCTCCTCCTCGGAGTCCTCTCCGGCTGCGACCGCCCGCGCGCCGACCGCTTCCTCGGCTAGGTCGCGGGCGACAACCCCCTGGGGGGCGCGCCGCTCGCCGGCCGGGTCGAGACGCTCGCCGTGGAGAAGGGCGCGCGGGTCGCCGCCGGCGCGCCGCTCTTCGCGCTCGAGCACGCGGCCGAACAG
>JAEXPQ010000284.1 GCA_023446735.1 Verrucomicrobiota bacterium | reverse complement strand
ACCGTGGCGCCCTCGGCGAAGAGCTGCGCCGTGGCGGCGACCTGGAAGACTTTCAGATTCAGCTCCTGCGCAATGCGGAGCACGTGATCGGGATTCGGCTGAGCCGCGGTCGTGGACATCGAGGTTTGAGGGAAGCCGCCGAGTGCATCGCCACGCGCCCGGCGATCAAGGGCTATTTGCGCGTCCCGCCCCGCTCGCGGAGATTGACGAATCGTTGCGAATCCGGTTGGCGCGACCGCCTACCGGCCCCCGTCCGGCCGCGCCCGCTGCAACCGCTCCGCCGGCAAAGCCTCCCGGCTGATGCGCACCTCGCGGATCGCTCCGCGATACCACGAGCGCCGGTCCATCCGCACGCCGAGCGAGATCCGGCCTTCGCGCATCGCCGGAAACGCCACCGCCCCCGCGCCCTGCGGCACGCCGTCCACCCAGGCCGAGGCCGTCACGCCGTCGTAGCGCAGCGCCACCCACATCCACCGTCCCGCCGCGTGCGTTTTCGCGCGATCGATCAACACCAGCCTGCCCTCGCCGGATTTCAGGAACGCATCGAGACACCAGCGGCCCGCCTCGAGCAGGCGCAGCTCGAGCAGAACGCGGCTTCCCGCGGTGTCCTCGACATGGAAATAACGCTGTTCCCGCGGTCCGTCGGCCTCCGGTCGGATCAGCACCTCCACCGTGAACCGAGCGTGTTCGGCCAGCGGATTCACCGCCAGCCACAGCCCGTCGCCGACACCGTCGAACCGGAGCCCGGGTCCGCCCTCGGCCTCCGCCAACGCCCGCGGAGCGCCGGCGACCTCCGGCGTCATCGCCCCGACCCGACCGGGCTCCGCCAGCGACCAGACCACGGTCGCAGGCGCGGGCTCGTCCTTCGCGGACGCGCCCCCGACCGCCACGCCGAGGAGCAGGAAACAGGCATGCCGGAGTCTCACGCCCGCACCTCACACCGAAAGCCGCGCGCCGACAAGCTTCACGCGTTGCCCCGTCGCCCAACACCCGGACACTCGCCGGGTGCGCCGTCTCTTCTTCCTCGCCCTCGCCCTCGGCCTTGTCGCGCCGCTGCTCCGCGCGACCGACGCCGACCCGCTCGCCACCCTGCGCCCCGGTCATCCGCGGGTCCTCGTCGCCGGCCACGATTGGTGGGAGCCCTTCAACACCGCCCGTGCAACGGTTCCGGGCTACGACGACTTTCTCCGCCGGAACGAGGCGCTCGCCCGCGGCATCCTCGCTGCCCCGCCGGCCGAGCGCCGGCTCACGGGCCGCCGCCTGCTCCACGTCTCCCGCACGGTCCTCGAACGCACGCTCGCGCTCGTCCTGGCGTACCGAAGCACCGGCGACACCGCCTTCGCCTACCGCGCCGAACAGGAACTGCTCGCGGCCGCCGCGTTCTCCGACTGGAACCCAGACCATTTCCTCGACGTCGCCGAGATGGCCGCGGCGCTCGCCATCGGCTACGACTGGCTCTTCGACGCCCTGCCGGCCCCCTCGCGCGCCGCGATCCGCGCGGCGCTCGTCGAGAAGGCGCTGCGCCCCGGGCTCGCCTTCGCCGCGACCAACCGCGGTTGGCCGGTCGCGGAGAACAACTGGAACCAGGTCTGCTGGTCCGGCCTGGCGCTCGCCGCACTAGCCGTCGCCGACGAGGAGCCCGAGCTCGCCCGCGAAACCCTCTCCGCCGCCCGCACGCACCTCGGCCACGGGCTCGCGCCCTACGCCCCCGACGGCGTTTACCCGGAGGGCCCCGGGTACTGGGGCTACGGCACCACCTACACCGTGCTGCTGCTCGCGGCGCTTGAGACCGCGCTCGGCACCGACTGGGGATTGACCGCCGCTCCGGGCTTCCTCGCAAGCGCCGGCGTGCAACATCAGCTCACCGGCCCGAGCGGCCGTCTCTTCAATTTCGCCGACGGCCGCGAACCGGGCGCCCTCCAGCCCGCGCTCTTCTGGTTCGCCCGCCGCCTGTACGACCCCGGGCTCGTGCTCGGCCAGGATCGCTTCCTCGGCGAACCGCCGACCGACCCGGCCGCACTCGACGCCTACCGGGAGACCGCACGTTTCCGTCCGCTCGTCGCGCTCTGGTGGCCCGAGCGCGGCTTCGGCGCCGCGCCGCGGCTGCCGCTCCGCTGGGGCGGACGCGGCGCGAACCCCGTCGCCGTTTTCCGGAGTTCGTGGACCGACCCGGCGGCGTTGTACCTCGCCGTGAAGGGCGGCTCCGCGAACGTGTCGCATGCCCACATGGACGCCGGCTCGTTTGTGCTCGAGGCGGGCGGGGTCCGCTGGGCGGTTGATCTCGGCATGCAGGACTACGAGTCGCTGGAATCGCGCGGCCTCAAGCTCTGGGACCGCGGCCAGGACTCGCCGCGCTGGGGCGTTTTCCGCCTGAACAACCGCAGCCACAACACGCTCACGCTGGACGACCGGCTCCACCGGGTGTCCGGCGCCGCGCCGATCGTTGACTTCTCCGCCAACGCGCCGGCGCCCTACGCCTTGATCGATCTTTCCACCGTTTTCGCCGGGCAAGCCGCCCAGGCTCTGCGCCGCTTCGAGATCCACGACGGCGCGACCGTCCGCATCCGGGACTCGATCACGGGGCTCACACCCGGCGCCGCCGTGCGATGGGCGATGGCCACGCGGGCAAGCGTCGAGCTCGCCGGCACCGCCGCGCTGCTGCGCCAGGACGGCCGCACCCTGCGCGCCACCCTCTCCGGACCGGCCGACGCCGTCTTCTCGACCGCCCCCGCCACGCCGCCCGCGGACTTCGACGCCCCGAATCCCGGAGTGTCGTTTCTTTCGATCACCACCGCCGCGCCTTCCCACGGAGCCGTCGACCTGGTGGTGGAGCTGCGGCTCGTCGAATAGGAGGCCGCCATGGACGACATCCTCCGTTTCCTCACCCGGCTCTACACGGAAACACCTTGGACCTTCCTGTCGTGGCCGGCAGCCGCGATGGTGATCGGCACGCTCGTGGCCGCGCTCTGGTCCGGCGCGGTGCAACGCGGCGGCATCGTGCCGCGCACCGGCGCGGGGCTGGTGGGGCTCGTCGCGTCGCCGTTTCTCCACGCCAATGCCGCGCACCTGCTGGCCAACCTTCCGCCGTTCGTCGGACTCGGCTACCTCGTGCTGCGGCGAAACGAGGCGCGCTTTCCCGAGGTCGCGGGCACGATCGCCCTCGCGACGGGTGTGCTGGTCTGGGCCGCCGCGCGCAAGGCGACGCATGTCGGCATGAGCGGCGTGATCTTCGGGTTCCTCGGCTACCTCGTGGCCGTCGCCTGGTTCACGCGCACGACTCCGGATCTCCTCGTCGGCGGGGCCGTGCTGCTCTTCTACGGCGGCATGCTCGCCGGCGTGGCGCCGGTGCGCGGCAGCACCTCGTGGGAGTCGCACCTCTTCGGCCTGGTCGCCGGCGTCGCCCGCGCCTGGTGGGAACTGGGCTGACCGGCCGCCTACCGCGCCAACGCCGCCAGCGCGTCCACCCGTTGGCCGACTGTAGTCGGCAGGTCGCGCACGATCCGGTCGCCCAGCCGCAGCGAAAGCGGACGGCCGAGGTGCGAGACGACCTCGCAGCGCTCGACCTCGCCGTCGCGCCACGCGATCGAAACCTCGAAGCCGCCGCGCGCGCGCAGTCCGGTCACGCGGCCGTGGCGCCACTCGGTGGGCAATGCCGGCAGCAGATCGACGATGCCGCCGTCATGGCTCTGCAGGAGCATCTCGGCGATGCCGGCGGTGGCGCCGAAGTTGCCGTCGATCTGGAAGGGCGGGTGGTTGTCGAAGAGGTTCGGCAACGTGCACTTCGCGAGCAACGCCTGGAGATCGGCGCGCGCCTTCCCGGCTTCGCCGAGCCGCGCCCACATGTTGACGATCCAGGCGCGACTCCAGCCGGTGTGCCCGCCGCCGTGGGCGAGCCGGTGCTCGAGCGTCCGGCGCGCCGCTGCGAAGAAATCCCGGCCGCCGGCCGCCGCGTTGGACCGCGTGAACTGCGCGCTCGGGTGCAGTCCGTACAGATGCGAGATGTGGCGGTGGCCGGGATCGACCTCGCGCCACTCCTGCGCCCATTCCATCACGCGGCCGTCAGCGCCGATTTGCGGCATGGCGAGCTTCGCCCGCGCGGCCTCGACCGCGGCCACGGTCTCGTCGGCGATGCCGAGGTCGCGGGCGGCGACGAGGAAGTTCGTGAACGTCTCCCAGATGATCTGCTGGTCCATCGAGCATCCCATCGACACGCTGTACTTGCCGCCGTCGGGCCCGAAGAACTCGTTCTCCGGCGAGCCGCTCGGCCCCGAGACGAGCAGCCCCGACTGCGGATCGGGCACGAGCCAGTCGAGGAAGAAGAGCGCGCCGTCGCGCAGCACCGGGTACGCCCGGCGGGCGAGGAAGTCGCGATCGCCGGTGTAGAGGTAGTGCTCCCAGAAATGGCGCGTGCTCCACGCGAAACCCATCGGCCACATCGCCCAAAGCGGGCGCCCGTCCGTCGAGGCGCCGAGCCAGGCATCGGTCGTGTAGTGCGCCACGGCGCCGCGGGCGCCGTAGATCTCGCGCGCGGCCAGCCGGCCCCCGTTGGCGGCGAGGTTTTCGATCAACGCGAAGAACGGCTCGTGGCACTCGGCGAGGCCCGTGACCTCGGCCGGCCAGTAGTTCATCTGGATGTTGATGTTGATGTGGTAGTCGGCGCTCCACGGCGCATACATCAGATCGTTCCAGAGTCCCTGCAGGTTGGCCGCGAGATCGCCGGGCCGCGACGAGGCGATCAGCAGGTAGCGGCCGTACTGAAAGTGCAACGCCAGCAGACCGAGGTCCTCCGCCCCGCCCTGCACGCGCCGCAGCCGCTCGTCGGTCGGCAACGCCGCGTGCGGATCGTCGCCGAAGGAGAGCGACGCCCGCCGAAACAGCCGCCGGTGGTCCGCGGTCGCGCGGGTCGCGAGGTCGGCGACGCCCAGCGGGGCCAGCGCCGCGAGGTCCGCCTGCGCCGCCTCGAGGTTGCTCCGGGCCAGCGGGACGGCGGGCATCGCGGCGTTGTAGGCGGTGCGCACGGCGAAGAGCAGCGTGGCCGAGTCGGCTCCGATCACGGTCAACTTGCCGCCCTCGGCGTCCACCCGGCCGCCCTCGGCGCGCACCTGCAGGACGCCGGTGAACTTCACGCCCTCGCCCGCATGGCCGGCGAGCGCTTGTCCGGTCATCACGATGGAGCCGTCGGCCTGCGCCTCCACGGTCGTGTCCTCGCGCTCCAGCGCGGCGCCGAAGGAGATCTGCCCCGGCCGGCTCGCGGTGAGGCGGACCACCAGCACCTGGTCGGGCGTGCTGGCGAAGACTTCGCGCCGGAACGCGACCTCGCCCACATCGAACTCGGTCGCGGCGATCGCCGAATCGAGATCGAGGGAGCGGCGATAGCGGCTCGGTTCGCCGGCCGGCAGCGTGAAGGCGAGCTTCAGCGCCCCCAAAGTCTGGTGACTGCGGCCGACCTGCGGCTTCGGCCCGATCACCTCGTTCTGCACGAGCGCCTCGGCCTCCGCGAACCGCCCGGCGAAGAGCAGTTCACGGATCCGCGGCAGCTGGCGGCCGGCGGCGGTGCGGTTCAGGGCCTCGGGCCGCCCGCACCAGATCGTGTCCTCGTTGAGCTGGATCGTCTCCTCCGCCACGCGTCCGAACACCATCGCACCGAGCCGGCCGTTGCCGACCGGCAACGCCTCGGTCCACTCCCGCGCCGGCTGGCGGTACCAGAGCTCCAGGCCGCGAAAATCGGCCGACGAGAAGGAGGACTCCTGCGCGATCGTCGGCGTCGCCAACCCGGCGAAAACGGTGACGACGCAGGAGAGCAGGATGAGCCGGAAGCGAGCGGGGGGAGTCGACATCGGGCCGCGGGTCTACCGTCGCGCCGAAAACGGCGCCAGCGGAAAGCGCCCTCGGCATCGCACCAAAAAACAAACGGCGCGGACCGGAGGCCGCGCCGTGGAGAGTGGGCACTGTCGTGGACTCAGGCCGGCGTCGGCGCCGGGGCCGAGCCGGCGGCGGGCAGATCCGGCGAGGCGGACTTCTTGTCGGCTTCGGGCTTCGCCGTCTTGTCTTCGAGGATCGGAGGCAGCGACTGCACGACCGGGGAGAGGATCCGGCCCTGGTTGATGATCTCGTTCACATGCTTGCCCTCGATCGTCTCGTACTGGAGCAGCGCCTCGGCGATGCCGTCGAGCGCCGCGCGACGCTCGGTGAGGATCGCGGTGGCGCGGGCGTACTGCGCGTCGACGATCTTGCGCACCTCGGCGTCGATCTTCTGGGCCGTGGCCTCGCTGAAGTTCTCGCTGCGCGAGATCTCGCGTCCGAGGAAAATGGTGTCGCTGTTCTCGCCGTACGCGATCGGGCCGAGCTCGCTCATGCCCCAGTCGCACACCATGTGGCGGGCGAGCTTGGTGACCTGCTGGATGTCGCTGGAGGCGCCGTTGGAGATGTCGTCGAAGGCGAGCTCCTCGGCGATGCGGCCGCCCAGGGCCATCGCGATGCGATTGAGGACCTGCTTCTTGCCGAGGCTGAGCACTTCCTTCTTGGGCACGTACATCGCCATGCCGAGCGCGCGACCGCGCGGGAGAATGGTGACCTTGTGGAGCTGGCTCTTGTCGTCCTCGAGCACCGCGCCGATGAGCGCGTGGCCGGCCTCGTGCCAGGCGGTCATGCGCTTCTCCTGGTCGTCCATCATGCGGCGGCGTTCGCGGCCGAAGAGGATCTTCTCGCGCGCATCCTCGATGTCGATGCGCTCGACCTTCTTCTTGTTGCGGCGGGCGGCGAGGAGCGCGCCTTCGTTGAGGAGATTCGCCAGGTCGGCGCCGGAAAGGCCGGCGGTGGCGCGGGCGATCTCGGCGAGATCGACGTCGTCGCTCAGGTTGATCTTCTTCGCGTGGACCCGGAGGATCTGTTCGCGGCCGATCATGTCGGGCAGATCGATCATGACCTGGCGGTCGAAACGGCCCGGGCGCAGGAGCGCGCTGTCGAGCACGTCGGGGCGGTTGGTCGCGGCGATGATGATGACGCCCTCGGTGGTGTCGAAGCCGTCCATCTCGACGAGCATCGAGTTGAGCGTCTGTTCGCGTTCGTCGTTGCCGCCGCCGAGGCCGGCGCCGCGCTGGCGGCCCACGGCGTCGATTTCGTCGATGAAGATCAAGCACGGGGCATTCTTGCGGCCCTGCTCGAACATGTCGCGCACGCGGCTGGCGCCGACGCCGACGAACATCTCCACGAAGTCCGAACCGCTGATCGAGAAGAACGGCACGTCGGCCTCGCCGGCCACGGCTTTGGCGAGGAGGGTCTTGCCGGTGCCCGGAGGACCGACCATGAGCACACCTTTCGGGATACGGCCGCCCATCTTCTGGAACTTCTTCGGGTCCTTGAGGAACTCGACCACCTCGCTGACCTCCTCCTTGGCCTCGTCGCAACCGGCCACGTCCTTGAACGTGACCTTGTCGCGATCGCGGGTGAGGAGCTTCGCGCGGCTCTTGCCGAAGCTCATGGCGCCCTTGCCGGCGGCGCGGATCTGGCGGATGAAGAGGAAATAGAGGACGCCGAGGATGAGCACGAACGGCAGCACGCTCACCAGCAGGCTCGAGAGGAAGGTGTCGGCCGGCGCCTCGGTGAAGACGCTGGTCTTCTGCAGGCGCTCCATGCTGGAGTCGGTCACGCGGCCCGAGGCGCGGAAACGATCCACCTTCACGCCCTTCTCGTCGGTGAGCGGGGTCGTGAACTCGCCGCTGATCTGCACCCAGTCGCGGCCGCCCTGCATGTCGGGCTTGATCAGGCCGGTCTTCACCTCGCCCTTCTCGGCGAGATCGACGACTTCCTGCACCTTCAGGACTTTGGGCTGCGCGCCCTGGCGGCTCGGCAGATAGAGGATCGCCACGGCCAGTGAGATCACGGCCGCCCAGATCAACATCGTCTTGAGGGGGAGACCGTCCGGGCGGGAGTTCTTCAGCGGACGGCGTTTGGAATTATCGTTTTCAGACATGACCGGTGGAGGCGGAGAGTGAGTCGGGAGGGAGATATGTCAATTGAACGGCCACCCGCGTTCCCTCGCGAACGCGCGCTTCATGCGCCGGGAGCAATCCCGGGGCCCAGAGAATTCCGCCGCCGGCCGCGCACACGAGCGGCAGCCGCCGCCGCAACCGCCGGGGGATGCGCCGGTTAACGAACTGGTCCTGCACCTTCGCCCCGCCGCTCGCGCCGAGCGGGCAGTAGCGATCACCAGCCCGCCAAGCACGGATGGAAAAGACCGGGGATGTTTCCATCACCGCCAAGAACGCCGTGCGCCCGTCGTCGAACGCGCCCGCGCAGAGCCGTTTCCGCCGCTCGGCATCGAGCTCGAACCAGTTGGCGCGCAGTCGGCCGCCATCGGGCAACGCCACCTCGCCGGGCACCGGCAACTCCACCGCGCCCCACTCCGGCTCCGCCACCGGTTCCACCTCGACCCAGCGCAGCGCCGCGGCATCGACCTCGAGAAAGGCCTCGTCGCCCGCGCTGAAACGGGTGCTCCGTCCGGCCCGGACCGCCGCCAACAAGTCGTCGAACGCGACACTCGACAACACGCCGCCGCAGCCCTGGTCCGCCAACCAGCGGTGCAGCGCCCGCCGTGTGATCGCGGTCGGCGCCGCGCGCAACTCGGCCAGCGGGAGCTCCCCCCCGAGCGCGGCCGGCAGCACGCGGTCGACCCACGCCTCCAGCGCGGCGTCCTCCTCCTCGAGC
>JAEXPQ010000266.1 GCA_023446735.1 Verrucomicrobiota bacterium | reverse complement strand
TCCCCGCCAAGGGGGTGTTCGGCACTACAAGCCCCCGGCGCAAAACCCACCTATGAAGCCCCCGGCCCGCCCAACCCGCTTCCCTCGGTAACTTTCTTCTGCCGCTCTTCAAACTGACGAACTTGGGTTACGCGGCCCGGCACCCGTTGCCAAGTCGGCGGTCCGTCCGATCACACTTCCACGTCCGCGCTGGGGAATTTGTGGCGCACGCGCTCCCGGTAGAGCAGGTAGAGCCCGGAGCCGATCACGATGCTGCCGCCGATCAGCGTCCAGCGATCCGGCAGGTCGCCGAAAACGGTAAGCCCGAACACCACGGCGCCCAGAATCTGCGCATAGAAGAACGGCGCGAGCGTCGAGGCCGGTGCGTGCCGGTGGGCAAGGATCAGCAGCCAATGACCAAGGGCTCCGAACAGCCCGATGCCGATCAACACCGCCCAGACCAGCAGCGACGACGGCGTCTTCCAGAGCCACGGCAGCGCGGGGGAGACGAGCACCGTGCCAACGAGACTGGTGTAGACCATCGTCGTTTCCGGTTGATCGTGGGTCGAGAGCAGGCGGGTGAGCAGGAAATAGAATGCGTTGGACACCGCCGCGAGGGCGGCGAAGCCCGTTGCCGCCGAGACGCTCCCGCCGAACGGACGCGTGATCGTGAGCACGCCCGCGAACCCCACCAACACCGCGACCAAACGCCGCGGGCCGATGCGTTCACCCAGGATCGGCCCCGCCAGCAGGGCGGTGATCAGCGGGGCCGAGAAGTTGATCGAAGTGAACTGCGTGAGAGGAATGAATCTGACCGCGAGGAAACATCCCATCGTCGAGCCGATGAGGCAGAGCGCACGACCGCATTGCAGCACCGGCCGGCGGGTCCACATCACTTCGGGCCGCCTCCACGGGTTCAGAAACGCCACCACCACCAGCAGGCTCACGAGGTAGCGCACGCCGGCGATTTGGAACGCGCCGAGCTCCCGGCCGAGCCATTTGGCGGAAGCATCCATGCACGCGAAACAGGCCACCGCTCCGAGGAGAATCAGGATGCCCTGGAGCGGTCGCAGCGGCGCGGCCTGCGGGGGCCCTCCGATGGTAGTTTCGTTCATGACCGGCCAACTTGCGCCACCAACCCTCGCCGCGCCAACTCAATCCCGGCGGATCATCCTTGGCTCCAATCGCCGGCCGGTCCCGCCGGCAGGTCGGAAACGCCCGCCTCCGGCACTACAGCGCCGCCTTGATCGCGGCGATCTGGGCCGCGTAACCGGCGTCGTCGAGCAGGCGCTTGCTGGCGGGCATCATCTCGAACGTCGTGCCCCAGGAGGCGCCGCCCTCGTATTTCGGCACGAGGTGGAAATGCAGGTGCGGCAGCTTGTCCGAGTAGGCGCCGTAGTTGATCTTCTTGGCGCCGGTGGCCGTCTTGATCGCCCGCGCCGCGCGCGCCACGTCCTGCGTGAAGAGCGCCAGCTCGGCGGGCGGGAGCTCGAAGAGCTCGTTGACGTGGCCGCGGTAGGCCACCACGCAACGCCCCGGATGGGTCTGCTCGCGGAACAGAAAGAGCGTCGACGCCGCGAGCGGCGCGATCTCGATCATCAGGTCGTGCAGACGCTGGTCCTTGCGGCAGTAGAAGCAGTCCGGGAGTTCGCTCATGACCGCAGCGAACGCTAAATCCCCGCGCACGGCAAGACCGTCGCGTCGTCCACGCGGACTGCCGTAACGCTAAACTCGCTAGGGCCGTTCGGAACTTTCGACCATGGCCGATTGTAGGCTCGCGTCTGCGTATCGGAACCCTACATCCATCGATGTTCGATCGGTGGGTGGCTCCGGGAACAACCCAATCCTCTTTCCCCTGTCCCCACCTTTGGAGGGAGCAAAATGAAACGTCTGTTCGAGAAAGTCGCCTCCGCCATCCGCTCGCAGCCGAGCGGCTCGGCGGCACACGTCGTCCGCACCAGCCACAAGGTCTTCGCGCGCATCGAAGAACCGCTGATGGCCGAGAAGCGGCTGCGCAAATACCAGCGCCCGCTGCACCAGGCGCTGATGCTGGCCGGGCTCGGCCACGTGACCGGCGGCGGTTCCGTGCAGGGCACGGACGGCTCCATCCAGTGGATCAGCCTCGACATGGAGCTCAAGGATCTCGACGGCGCCCTACTCTTCGCCTGCGCCAAACTGCGCGAACTCGGTGCCCCGGCGCGATCCACCGTGAAGTTTCGGATGCACGGCGCCGAGACCTCGCGCAACATCGCGTAAACGCATCCCTCCGCGCTGCGGCGCGACCACCGCGGCCTGAAGGCACGCGCCACGGCGTGAGATCGCGCCGACCGGTCCGGCCGACGCGCGCCGCCGGTTGAAGTCGGAGGTTTGAACCTCCGTCGAAGCGGACGGACGTAATGCGAGGTCCAGACGCGAGCATTTCGATCAGCCAACCCGGTCGAAACTGCTCAGAGCGTCGCCAAGATCTGGTTGAACGTGGCGCTGGGCCGGAGGGCGGCGGAAGCCTTGGCGTCGTCCGGCGCGTAGTAGCCGCCGACGTCGACCGGCTTGCCCTGCACGGCGACGAGTTCCTGCACGATCTGCTTCTCGGCGGCAGTGAGCTTGTCGGCGACGGGCTTGAAGACGGCCTGCAGCTTCGGGTCGGTCGTCTGCGCGGCGAGCGCCTGCGCCCAATAGAGCGCGAGGTAGAAGTGCGAGCCGCGGTTGTCGATGGTGCCGAGCTTGCGGCCGGGCGAACGGTCGTGCTCGAGGAACTTGCCGGTGGCGGTGTCGAGCGTGTCGGCAAGGACCTTCGCGGATGCGTGCTTGAAGACGATCGCGGTGTGCTCGAACGACGCCGCGAGGGCGAAGAACTCGCCGAGGCTGTCCCAGCGCAGATAGTTTTCCTGGAGGAACTGCTCGACGTGCTTCGGCGCCGAGCCGCCGGCGCCGGTCTCGAAGAGGCCGCCGCCGTTCATCAGCGGGACGATCGAAAGCATCTTCGCGCTCGTGCCGACCTCGAGGATCGGGAAGAGGTCGGTGAGGTAGTCGCGCAGGACGTTGCCGGTGACGCTGATGGTATCAAGGCCCTTGGCGATGCGCTCGAGGCTGAACGCGCACGCCTCGGCCGGCGCGAGGATGCGCAGGTCGAGCCCGGCGGTGTCGTGCTGGGCGAGGTAGATCTTCACCTTCGCGATGAGCTGGGCGTCGTGCGCGCGCTTGGCGTCGAGCCAGAACACGGCGGGCGTGTTGGAAAGTCGGGCACGGTTGACCGCCAGCTTCACCCAGTCCTGCACCGGGGCGTCCTTGGTCTGGCAGGCGCGCCAGATGTCGCCTGCCTCCACTTCGTGGGACAGGAGGGTTTCGGGTTTCGCGTTCGGGGTTTCGGGAACGGTCACCACGCGCACGGTGCCGGCGGCGGGAATGAGGAAGGTCTTGTTGTGCGAGCCGTACTCCTCGGCGGCCTGGGCCATGAGGCCGACGTTGGGCACGGAGCCCATCGTCTTCGGGTCGAGCGCGCCATGCTTCTTGCAGAAATCGATGGTGGCCGAGTAGACACCGGCGTAGGAGCTGTCGGGGATGACGGCGAGCGCGTCCTGGGTTTTCCCCTTCGCATCGTACATCTTGCCACCGGCGCGGATCATCGCGGGCATCGAGGCGTCGACGATCACGTCGGACGGGACGTGGAGATTGGTGATGCCCTGGTCGGAGTTGACCATCGCGACGGCGGGGCCGGCGGCGAGCGCCGCCTGATAATCGGCCTCGATGGCGGCTCGTTGGTCGGCGGGCAGCGTGGCGACCTTGGCGAGGAGATCACCGAGGCCGTTGTTGGGATCGACGCCGAGCTGCGCGAACACCGCGGCGTGTTTCTCGAAGAACGCGGCGAAGAACACGCGCACCGCGTGGCCGAAGAGAATCGGGTCGGAGACCTTCATCATCGTGGCCTTGAGGTGGAGCGAGAACAGCACGCCCTCGGCGCGGGCGCGGGCGACCTGTTCGCCATAGAAGGCGACGAGCGCGCGGCGGCTCATGAACGTGGCGTCGAGGATCTCGCCGGCTTTCAGCGCGAGCTTGTCCTTGAGCACGGTGACCTTGCCGGCGGCGTCGACATGTTCGATGCGCACGGTCGTGGCGGCGGGGACGCAGACGGAGCGCTCGTTGGCGAAGAAGTCGTTGGCGCCCATCGTGGCGACGGCGGTCTTCGAGGCGGAGGTCCAGGCGCCCATCGAGTGCGGGTGTTTGCGCGCGTAGTCCTTCACGGCCTTGGGCGCGCGGCGGTCGGAGTTGCCCTCGCGCAGGACCGGGTTCACGGCGGAACCCTTGACCTTGTCGTAGCGGGCCTTGGCGTCCTTCTCGGCATCGGTCTTCGGCGTCTCCGGATAGTCGGGCAACGCGTAGCCGCGGGCCTGGAGCTCGGCGATGGCCTCCTTCAACTGCGGGACGGAGGCGGAAATGTTGGGCAGCTTGATGATGTTCGCCTCGGGCTTGAGCGTGAGAGCGCCCAGTTCAGCGAGGGCATCGGGGACGCGTTGCGCGGGCGGCAGCAGGTCGGCGAACACCGCGAGGATGCGGCCCGCGAGGGAGATGTCGCGCGTGACGACGTCGAGGCCGGCGTGCTTCGTGAACGCCTGGACGATCGGGAGCAGCGAGTACGTGGCGAGAGCGGGAGCCTCGTCGGTCTTGGTGTAGATGATGGTAGGTGCCGCGGACATGGTGACGAAAGGAGTAGCAGGAATGGACGTTTCCGCCAGCAAAGGGCGCGCCGGAGGGGCGGTCAAAGTTTTGGCGGGCGCGGGCGGCGGGTAGTAGGCGCACCGCGTGCGCCGAAGCGCAGGATACGCGGGGCTGAAGGCGGGGGTGAAAGGCGAGGGTCCACGGACGAGAGCCGGGGCGAGCGGCTGCGAACGGCCGGGCCTTGGACGCGCGAGCAGGGCGCCGTGGCTGCTACAATTCTCAACTCCCCGGGAACCAACAGACCAACTGCTGGCGTAATCGCCCGAAGGCGGCGTCGTGACAGCGCTGCAAGCTGATGCGGCTCGCGATTTCCTCGAACACCGCCGCCGAGCGCGGCAACGTCGCTTCCCGCAACAGCGCCGAGAAGGCCTCCTTTGGTCGCGCTGGCTTTCCCGTCGTAGAGAATTGAAATCCGCGCTGCCGCAGCCACTCTCTCGCGCTCTCGGCCTTATCCCAGCCCAGCACCGCGTGCATCGCATTGTCGGCG
Organism: Verrucomicrobiota bacterium; assembly: GCA_023446735.1. Taxonomy (GTDB): domain Bacteria; phylum Verrucomicrobiota; class Verrucomicrobiia; order Opitutales; family Opitutaceae; genus CAJCBL01. The sequence goes on along the minus strand of JAEXPQ010000266.1, from coordinate 30,409 downwards.
CCCCAGACCCACGCCTCCAGTTCGGGTTCGATCACGATCGCCTTTGCCGCGTCGCCCCAGTCGGAAGTCAGCCTATGGTCCAGTTCCGCCTCAAGCTCCGCTGCACCTACAGAGGAGCCGCTCCCTTCGTAGTCGAGCAAGAGCAGCGCGTGGGTCGCCGTCCGACGCTTCATGCGAAGAAGCTCCGGGCCGGTTCGCCGTACGCCACCGTCGTGCCCGGAGTGGACGAACGAATCATGGCGGATCTTGCGAATTCCCAGTGCCTCCCGCCGATTCAGCGCACCCCGCAAGGCGTACTGCATCTCTTTGTCGGCAACGAGTACGACTAGGTCGTTCATGGCGGGATCAACTCAGGATGCCAGACGCGAACAACACCCCGAGATCGGGCTCGCCCTGACGCCAATCACGCAACGCCGGATGCTGGTCGCCGGAGACGATGTCCGTAGCACCCGACTCATCCTTGGCGAAGCAAAGGATCTGCGCCGGCTCGATGAGGTTGAGCGCCACCGGGCTGTGCGTCGCCAGTAACACCTGCCCACCATAGATCGACGAGAGCGACTGCAACACCGTCTCGAGCGCCCGCGGGTGAATTCCGTTCTCCGGCTCCTCGATGAGGAATGTGCCCTCAATCCCCGGCAGATACGCGGGGATGGTCAATGCGAGCAGCCGAAGGGTACCGTCGGATGCCAGCCATGAGGGTACCGCCGCGCCATTGCTGTAATGGATGACGAGATAGCGGTGCCGGTTCTCCGGCTGCTCCACCGTGGTGATATCACGAATATCCGGAAGGGCGGTGCGGACATGGTTTAGCCAGGAGCTGAAGCGCTTCTTCTCCGCCCGCAACTCCTCCACAACCCACGGGAGATTCGAGCCGTCGGTGCGGAAACGCCGGCCCAATCCCGGCGGGCTCGGCTCGCGGATCGACTGGCTGTTGAGAACGAACGGTTGCACGCCCCGCTCTAGGTAGTCGCGGAACCAGGTGCTAGCTGGGAAGTTATCCGCGTCGGCCGGCAGGTTGGCCAACGCCGATTTCGAGCGTCCTAGCTTAAACGAGGGGTTGTAGGTCTTCCGCTTCCCCTCGTTGTAGTAGTTGTCGTTACCTCCTGGATTCTTCTTCACAGCCACCTTCCGGCCGCGGCCGGCCGACGTCAGAACCGCGGGCATGGCCGCCTGCATCGCGGGGAAAAGTTCTACCTGTTGCGGCTCCTTCGTGGCGGATGGCGTGACCAGCCAGAGGATCTCGTGGTTTAGCCCCACTTCGTTGTCGCTCATCCCTACCTCGATCTCGTACCGCACCCGGCTGTGCGCCGCGAGCGACTCCGACAATGCGCTCCGCACCGTCGCCGGGATCTCGGCCTCTATAGCGAGCTGGAATGCCTCACCCTGGCCCATCCAAAGCAACTTCTCGAAAGTGCTGCTGCGCTCCTGCACCGTGACGACAATATCGCCTCGGTGGCGCATCAGATCGCTAACGAACCCGACGATGTCGAGAAACGTGCTCTTCCCGCTCGCATTCGGCCCCACGAGCGCCCGGAAGGAACCCAACTCGCGATCAATCGATTTTAGACTGCGATAGCCGCGGGTCTGGAGGCGGGTCAACATGTTGGGCGATTCAACAGAAAGGCGGGCTGTTTACAACTCCTCGGGGAGGCAAAAAGCGACATGCTCATGGACTCGATAGGGAATCGATAGGCCTGCTCTAGTAGAAACAAGCACGTCGCCCCTTGAACTACTGCGTTGCGATGCCGTTGTTTTCTTCGCCACCACGGAATTGATGCAGACACAACCGCGCCATCTCAACCTGTCGAACTTCGGTCGGACCACTGTGGACAAAGCGGCGTAGCGACACGCCTGCTCTCCGCTCCCGGTCGGTCAGCTCCGTCCGTCGCCCGCCGCACCGTTGCTCGTCCGCCCATCCGCCTTGCGCCGATGGCGCTAGGACGAGTCGTCCGCGTTTATTCTTCTGCCGCGCGTCCCGCGCGTTCCACCACCGGGGAAGACCACTTCCGACTGTGTTTTCCCGATGTCGCATTCCTCGTTTCGGTCCGACGACGGACCGTCTGACGATTCCTGCAGCCCGTTTCGCGAGCCCCGTCGCTCCGCCCGCCCTTCCTATCTGAAATGCCGCCACTGCGGCCTCGAGTTCTCGCTCGATGCGCCCGGCACGCGCCACCGCAACCACTGCCCGCACTGCCTCTGGAGCGTGCACCTCGACGACACGCCCGGCGACCGCGCCTCGCTGTGCCGCGGCGGCATGGAGCCGATCGCGGTGTCGGTCGACCCGCGCGGCGAATGGCACGTGCTCCACCGTTGCGGCACCTGCCACACGATCCACCTCAACCGCGTGGCCGGCGACGACGACGAACGCGCGTTGCTCGCCCTCGCCGTGCGGCCGCTCACGCGCGTGCCGTTTCCAGTATGACAGCGCGACGGACGGGCAGCGCGGTTTGTCGTGGCGGAAAAGGGGCAACCGGATTGACTGCGCGCACCGCCCTGCATGAAAACCTCCACCCTACCCCGCACTTACCGCGTCGCCCACGGCCGCCGTTTCCGCCTCGCCGACTACGATCCCGCCGACACCGACGGGCTCGCCTCGAAGAAGGACGCCGTCGAGGCCCTCGAGAAGACCGTGGAGCGGCTCGCCGAGCTGCAGGAGCGGCTCTACGCGCAGAACCGCTGGAGCGTGCTGATCATCCTGCAGGCGATGGACGCCGCCGGGAAGGACAGCGCGATCAAACACGTGATGTCCGGCCTCAACCCGCAGGGTTGCGCCGTGCACTCGTTCAAGGCGCCGAACAGCGAGGAGCTCGACCACGACTTCCTCTGGCGCGGCACCTGTCGGCTGCCGCGGCGCGGGCAGATCGGCATCTTCAACCGCTCGTACTACGAGGAGACGCTCGTGGTCCGCGTGCATCCCGAGCTGCTGGGTGTCCAGAAACTGCCGACCACGTTGGTGACCGACGAGATCTGGAAACAACGCTTCGAGGACATCCGCGCCTTCGAGCGCCACCTCGCGCGCAGCGGCACGGTGGTGCTGAAGTTCTTCCTGCACGTCTCGCGCGGCGAGCAGCGCCGGCGTTTCCTCGAGCGGCTCGAGCAGCCCGAGAAGCATTGGAAGTTCTCCGCCGCGGACCTCGCCGAGCGCGCTCGCTGGGACGACTACATGGCCGCCTACGAGGAGACGATCCGCCACACCGCGACTCCCGACGCCCCGTGGCACGTGGTGCCCGCGGACCACAAGTGGTTCACTCGCCTGGTGATCGCCGAGACGATCGCCGCGCGGCTCAAGGAGCTCGACCCGACCTTCCCGACCATGCCCGTCGCCGACCGGAAGAAGCTCAAGGCCGCGCAGGCGTCGCTGGAGCAGGAGCCGGCCTAGCCAGCAGGAGCTCCACGGCACGCGCGAAGGCCGATTCCGCCGGCCCGGCCGGCGCGGTGACCGTGGCGCGGCGCCGCACCTCGGGGCGCGCGTGCGGCATCGCCGCCGAGAAACCGGCCCAGGCGAAGAGCGGCACGTCGTTGTCGGCATCGCCGAACGCCGCGACATCCGCGGCCGCGATTCCGAGCTCGCGCGCGATGACCGCCACCCCGGTGGCCTTCGTCACGCCGCGCGGACCGTATTCGAAAACCTCGCGGTGCGAACGCACCGAATCCGCCGCCGCCGGCCGGCAATCCACGGCACCGCCCGCGGCGAGAAACGCCTCCAACCGGGCCTCTTCCGCGATCCACATGACCTTGAAGACGCGTTCGGCCCCGAACGCCGGGGGCGCCACGTGCTCGATCGCGGTTTTGGCGATGCGGCGATAGCGGTCCACGTCGGCGCACTCCCGCGGCGTGTGTTCACCGTCCTCGGTGTAGGCGACGACCCCGAAACCCGCGCGCAGTCCGGCCTCGACGACCAGCGCCACATCGGCCGCCAGCATGAAATCCCGCGAGAACACCCGGTCGCGGGAGCGATCGCAGACCTCGCCTCCCTGACAGGCGACGATCGCGCGCACCGGCGGCAGGTCCGCCGCGATCTCGGCCATGTTCCGCGGGTGCCGGCCGGAGGCGAGGACGACACCGTGGCCGGCAGCCACCAACCGCTCGAGCGCGATCAGATTATCGACGCCGACACGGCCTTCGTGGTCGAAGAGCGTGCCGTCGAGATCGATGGCAGCGAGAAAACGAGGGGGAGGAAGACGGTGCAACGGGACGAGCGGACCAGCACGCGGCCGACGTCCCAAGAAGAAAACGGAGACCACGCGGGCGGCTGTGCGTTTTTGCCGGAGTGCTGCAGACGACAGAAGGTGGGTGGCTGAACCGCTGCGCGGTCCAGCTACCACGGAGGGCGCGTGGGGCACCGAAGTACGGAGGGCGCGGGAAACAAAAAAGCCGCGCTGCACTTTGGCAGCACGGCCCCGGGCGCGAACGTTTCACGCGTTCGCCTGCCGCACGACGCCCATCCATGAGGCACCATGCGGCTTGGCTGGCCCGCGCTCAGGCGGGCGGCGCGTCGCTCGGGTGATCGACGAGCGCAACCGGACCCCGCCACGGCGTCTGGGAGACGGCGGGCCCGGTGTTTCGGGTGACGGCGCGAGGAAGGGCGAAAGGCGTGGTGGTCGGAGACGAATGTGAGGTCGGATACATGATACGGGTGTGGTTCATGGTGGTTTTCCGGTTGGTGGTTGCGCGGGCGGAGCGGCCCCGAGGCGGAGCGCACTCCGCCCGCGTTCTATGGCTACTTTTCCCCTGTCTCACACGGCGAGGAGCTCGAGCTCCTCGCGAAGCATCTTCTCGCCCGCGGCACGCAGCTGCCGAATCCGTTCGATCGAGACGCCCAGCTGGTCGGCGATCTCCTCGAGGGTGGCTTCCTCGAGGTGGTAGCGCTGCACAACAAAGGCGTGTCTCTCGGGCAGGCGGCTCAGCGCCGCCCGCACGTTCTCGACCAGGTCCAGCGACTCGGCCAAGTCGGCCGGCGAGACCGCGGCGTGGTCGGCCAATCCGGCCAGGGCCTCGCCGTCGGTCTCGTGACTGTCGGCCGCGATCCCGAGGCGCAGCGCTTGGCGCAGGGCGCTCGGGGCGAGGCCGGTGAAGGTCGCCAGTTCGTCGTCGTTGGGCGCGCGGCCGAGCGCCTGCTCGAGCTCGGCGGCGGCGCGGCGGACCTCGGTCACCTTGGCGCGGGTGCGCCGCGAGAGCGGGTCCAGCCGGCGGAGCTCGTCGAACATCGCACCGCGGACGCGGGCGAAGCAGTACGCGCGGATCTCGTGGAGCGGGCCGGAGGCCTGGTTGAACGAGGCAACCAGGGCGGCGCGGCCGGCGGAGGCGAGATCATCGCGCGAGACATGGAGCGGCAGGCGGCGATCGAGGCCGGCTAACGCGGCATCGACGACATCGAGAACATCAAGGACGTTGGAAAGAACGGGAACGGCAGGTGCGGCGTTCATGAGGGCGGGGCGGCATTCAGCCGCTGTTCACTGCACAAAGAGGGGGCCCGGTTGGCGGGGCGGGGAAGGTGGACGTAAAAGGGCAGCTCGGTATTGGTGAGCGGACCGAAGGCGTAATTGGGTCGACCCGGCTGAAGGCAGTACGGCCAACCCGTCGCGACGGCGCGGCGCGTAACTCGCTCGGCGGAGGCGGCAGCGGTGCGGTGAGTAGCTCGGGTGGCGATGGTCGACGTGTTGGTTTTCATGGCGGAAGTAGTGTGTTTGGCAGACATGTGGTTGGTGTTGGAAAAGTGATGGACGGAAGGAAAGGGACGGCGGTTGGCCGAGGTGGCCGACAGGGTACGGTACGGGGGAGAACCCCGCGTCCGCCGGGAGCCCGCCGCCGTCGCGGTGTGTTTTTTCACTGCGATGGTTTCAAACGGCGGGCGGGCTCCGCGGGCGGCCCCGGCAGCGCATCCAAGAGGTGGGGCCGGCGTGCCCCGCGTCCCGTCGCAGACGGCCCGCGGGCGAAGAGAGGAGCAGGCTCCTTGCTTCACCGGTGCGAACCGGGAGGGATGGCTGGGCACAACCGGCGGGAAGATGCGGCCGGAGTGCGGTGCCGAGGTTGGCAAGGCGTCGTCATCCCGACGGCGCAGGCCTCGGCGGCCGGTGCGGTCGTGTTACGGACCGCGGTTTTTCTGGGAAAGAACCCGAGCTTTGGCTCGGTTTTCCCGGAAGGGGCCTTGGGTTCCGTAAAACTAAAAACCCACTTCCGGGTGGAAGTGGGCTTCGGATGCGTTCGCTAGGTGCTCCTCAGTTTTTCCACTTCCCGTGCGCGGTGACGTCGCGTTTCGTCGTAGTTACCTGGGTAATCTGCCAGGAGGCGACGGTCTGCGGGCGCACAAAGGCTCGCAGGCAACCCATGGTATGGGAGGCCGGAGCGGTGTGATTGTGCATCGAGCAGTTCATGGAAGTTGGTTATGCGAGAAGCGTGCCAAGAGTGTGTGTTCGCAGAAGGTGATCGGAACAAGCCCGTTTTTCTTCAAGGGGTGCGCGAAAGTTTTTTTCTTTTGGACAAAATCGCCCGCGGCTCGCCCGTCACACCACCGGAGCCGCACCGATCGCCGGGTGACCGATTTTGCTGCCACCTCGGCACTTGCGTCCCCTCCACCCGCCGGTCCGCCCTCACCTCAGTTCGGACAGGCGCAGGATCGTGAGCGAGTTCGCGGCAAACTCGCGGGCGAAGCTCGCGCCAACCTCGCCCCCGGCCACTACCGGCACGGCGACCGGCGGCTGGCCGTCCTCGTTGGCGGCCTCGGCACTCGCGCCCGTCAGCACGGTGGCGACAAGGCGGTGTTTCGGACTCGACGCACCACCGAGAGAGATGGCGGCGGTGAAGGCGCGGTCCTCGCCGTTGACGATCTTGATGATGACGTCGCCCGAAACGGAGTCGCGCACGACGGAACTCGTCACCCGCACGCCCGCGGGCACGCCTGCGAGCACAGCCGGCAGGAGCGTGTCGCCGGCGTTGTTCCCGAAGAGGCGCTGCACCTCGTAGTTGATCGTCGGGTGCACGGCGGCGTCGTCGAAGTAGATCAGGTCCGGGTGCCACTGGGTGCGGCCGCGGCGGGCGAGCAACGGCGCGTAGGAGGCGAACTGCACGACGTCGCCGTTGCGCTCGAAGCTCACAAGGCCGGCGGCCTCCGCGAGGGCAGAGCGCAGGGTGCTGCGCTGTTTGTCGGTGTCGTGCGCGGCGTACTCGCCCACATAGACCTTGGCACCGGCACGATCGTAGCGGTCGTAGCGGGATTGATTGTCCCAGAACCACTGCGGGGAGACGTAGTAGTGCTCGTCGACCAGCGGCACGCCGAGCTCGCGTACGAAGGCCCAGCCGTTGTCGTAGTCCTCGCCGGCGGGAAAGGGCCCCGAAGTGCCGACCACGACGATCTCGGGATGCTTCACCTTCAGAACGTCGAAGATCATTTTGAAGCGCTCGCGGAAGGCGGGCGTGATGGCGTCCTCGTTGCCCACGCCGAGGTACTTCAGCCCGAAGGGCGCGGGATGGCCGGCGGCGGCGCGCACGGCGCCCCACTTCGAGTCGACGGGCCCGTTGGCCCACTCGATCAGGTCGAGGATGTCCTGGATGTAGTCCGGCATCTCGCCGAGCGGCAGGCCCTCCTGCCCGCGACCCGGCGAGTGGCCCGCATGCTGGCAGCACACGCCGGCGGATACAACGGGCAGCGGTTTCGCGCCGAGGTCCTCGCAGAACTGGAAGAACTCGAAGTAGCCGAGGCCGAAGGTCTGGTGGTAGCCCCAGAGGTTGCGCTGCGCGCGGCGCTGCTCGACGGGGCCGACGGTGTCCTTCCAGTCGTAGTAGCGATGCACGCCCGGGCCGTGCACGAGGCAGCCGCCGGGGAAGCGCATGAACTTCGGCCGGATGGCGGCGATGGTCTGCGCGAGGTCGCGGCGCAGGCCGTTGGCGCGGCCCTTGAAGGTGTCGCGCGGAAACAGCGAAACCATGTCGAGCGCGAGCGCGCCCTGCGCCTGCACGAGGAGGACGAACCGCCCCTCGGGATCGGAGCGCGTCGGCGTGAGCACCGCACGATGCTGCGTCCACGCGCGCCCCGCGACCGCGAGGCGCGCCTCGGCGAGCACGGTGCCGTCCTTGGCCTGCAACTGGAGCGCAACCGGCATCGGTTTGGTCTGGTCCGCCTCCCGCCACATGATGCCCATGTAGGCCTGGTAGGCCCAGAACGAGGCGTCGTACGTTTTGCCCGCCTCGACCGGAAGCCGGTCGAAGCCCTGGTTGGCGACACCCACGCCCGCCCCGGGCTTAGTCGCGGTGAGGATCAGGTAGTGCGGGTTGTTCGGATGCACCGGCCGCGCGTCGCCGAGACCGAGGCTGCCCTCGCCTTCCCCGGTGACCACCAGTTCCCAGCCGGTATGCGGGCCCCAGGTGGGTTGTTCGGTCGCGCTGTATTCGAAAGATCGGTTCTGCAGGAGCTCGGCGTAGAGCCCGCCGTCGGCCGCATAGTTGAGGTCCTCGAAGAACACGCCGACGAGGTCGGGACTGATCGCCTTGCCCGGCGCCGCGAGATCGACGGAGAGGCGCAACGTCCCCTCGGGTTCCGCAGCGACAGGGAGCGACGGCAACAGCAGCGAACCGCCCAGGAGCAAGGCGGCAGACGGGAGAAGTTTCATCGGGGGGGGCGAACACAATCGGGGTTGAGGCCTGACGGAGGCGGGAGCGTTACGCCCACCCCCGGCCCCCGACGACCCCACCGCCACTTGACCGTGAGACGAGACGGGCCTGCCCGCGCTCCCGCGAGCGCGTGCAGGCCCGTTGGCCGACGCGGCGATCGAACCGTTCAGGGCTCGAGGCGGGTGAACGGCCCGACGACCGCGCCGGTGAAATGGCCACCACCACCGGCGGCGTTGGTCGTGATCGGCTCCAGGTCGGCCACAGCAACCAGCACCTGCCATTTCCCACCGGGTGTGCGGTACTCGAAACGACCGCGGAGCTCGTCCGCCACGAGGCGCAGTTCGAGCGGGGCCACAGTCGGCACCGAGACCTGGGCGACGATCGCGGGTTTATCGCGGTTCGCCAGCTCGAGGAACACGCCGAGCCCCTCGGCGGTGCGGCGCACGCCGAAGTAGTAGAAGTGTTTCTCGTGCTGGAAGAGCGCGAGCCCGGCGGAGACATCGCCGGCCACGGCCGGCTCGACGACGAGCGAGGCGTCGAACTTCGCATGCTGCACCCGGCGCGCGAGGAACGCGGGGTTGCCGCGGCCATCGAGGGACTCGGCGCGCGGCGTGAGGCTCAAGGCGCCCTTCGGCGCCGCGAGGTCCCACCAGGTCTCCTTCGGCGTGCGCAGCATCAGCCACAGCGGATCGAGCTTCGTGGTCGGGGAGTCGAACTCGTCGCGCCACGTGAAGTTGCCGGTGAGCGGACTCGCCGAGGGGCGGACCGTGGCGTGGTTCGGCGCGGCGACCGTGTAGGGTACTCGCTCGCCGGGCAGCAGGACCAGCGGCCAACCGTCGTCAGTCCATTTCATGGGCAACAGGAAGGTCTCGCGACCGGTCGCCTGGTAGCCCTGCTGGAACGGCCGGCAGGCGAGGAACACCGCCCACCAGTTGCCGTCGGGGCCTTCGACCAGGTTGGCGTGCCCGGTGGCCGTGACGGCCTGCGGGGCGTTGCCGTCGAGGTCGCGCTGGGTGAGGATCGGGTTCTTTTCCCAGGGCACGAACGGCCCGGTGGGCGACTTGCTGCGCAGAATGACCTGGGAATGTTGGATACTGGTGCCGCCCTCGGCGCAGCAGAGGTAGTACCAGCCGTCCTTCTTGAAGAGGTGCGGTCCCTCGATCCAGACGGGCTGCTTGCTCAGGTCGACCCCGCCGTTGACGATGATCGAGCGGGGGCCCACGAGCGCGCGTTTTGCGACGTCGAACTCCTGGATCCAGATCGCCCGGTGTCCCTGGTAGAGCGGCTTGTTGTCGGGCGGGTTGCCGTTGTTGACCATCCAGGCGCGGCCATCGTCGTCGAAGAACAGCGACGGATCGATGCCGTCGAACGGCAGCCACTGCGGATCGGACCACGGGCCGGCGGGGTTGGTCGCGGTGACGAGGAAGTTGCCGCCGCCGTCCACATGGGTGCAGACGACGTAGAACGTGCCGTCGTGGTACTTGATGGTCGGGGCGAAGAGGCTGCGGGTGATGCCGCGGCCGGTGAAGTCGAGCTGCGTGGGCCGGTCGATCACGTGGCCGATCTGGGTCCAGTTCACGAGGTCACGGCTGTGGAAGATCGGAATTCCGGGGAAATACGAGAATGTGGAATTGATCAGGTAGTAGTCCGACCCGACCCGGCAGATTGCGGGATCGGGATAGAAGCCGGCGAGGATCGGGTTGCGGAAGTGGCCCGCGGGCAGCGGCGCGGCGAAGAGGTCGTCGCGGCCGGTGTATTCGAACCAGTCGAAGCGGACCGGCGCGGCGGCCGTCGCCTCGACGCACGCGGCGCCGGCGAGAAGAGCGGAAACGAGGAGGTTTTTCATAGGGGAAAGAGGAGGAAGGGAGGGGAAAGTGCGAACGGACGGGAGGCGCCGGCGGCCGAGCTCAGTAGTGCTGCGAACGGCTGCGGTAGCGCTTCGAGCCGGTGAGGTGGCCGTCGACCATCACCAGGGCGGTGGTCTCGGTCACGTAGTCGGTCACCAGCGAATAGACCGGTTCCTTGATGATCTTCTCGATCCCAGTCTTCGGGTCGATGTACGGGACATCGCGGGTCGTGAGCGGTTCCTCATGCACCCCGGTCTGCACGGTCGTCTCGTAGTACCAGATCTCGGACGCGAGCCCCGCCTCGTGGTCGACCTTCTTGATCCGCTGCGGTTCGCCGATGCGTTCGCGCACCTGCGCGGCGGTCATGCCGATCTCGATCCGGGGCCGATCCTTCTTCTCGACGGGAGCCGGTTGATCGGCCGCGGCACCGACCGGAGCGACGGAGGCGGCGAGGCAGAGCGCGAGAGCGCAGAGCGGAACAACGAAACGCGAAGGGAGAACTGGAGGAGTCACGGGGAGAGAGCGCAAATGCGGGAAGTTCACGGGCGCACCGGGGTGCGGACGGGGACATTTTGGCGAAAGGACGTCGCCGGGAAAGCGAAGGTTGCAGCCACTGGGCGAAAAAACGGCGGACCGCGTTCTGCGGTCCGCCGTGAGAAGGAAAGCCGAAAGGCTTAGCTCAGAAGCTGAACGTATTCGTCACGAACCACTCGCGGGCCGGGGCCACGCGGACCGTCGCCCAGGTGTAGCCGTCGGGCTGCACCGCGGTCGGGATCAGGCTGTCGGACGCGAGGAGGTTGCGGACGTTGAACTGGATCTTCCAGTTGATCTTGGCGTTGAGCTTGCGCTCGTAGCTGATCCAGGTGTCCACGCCGTCCTCGGAGGGACCGTAGTAGGGCTTGGAGAGGTCGTAGCCGCCGTCCGCCGTCATCGGGTAGCCGATCACGACCTTGTCCTGCCAGCGGTAGGCGGCACCGATGCCGACGCCCTTCATGAACCCGGTGGAGAACGAGTAGTTGGTGATGAAGTTGAAGCGCCACTCGCGGATCTCGTCCGACTGGGTGCCTTCCTGGAGCTTCATCTTGGTGTAGTTGGCCTTCCAGGGCGCGTAGACGTTCGGGCCGATGGCCGCGCCGGCGCCGCCCCAACGCGGCACTTCGCCGGCCGCGGTGAAGCCCGTCTCGCTCTTCGGATCGAGGAGCATCTTGTCCATGAACTCGATGAACTCGGTGAGGGTCGCGCCGCCGACGTTGACGCGGGTGGCGTTCGTCTTCGAGGCGTTGAAGGCCACGCGCCAGTTCTTGAGCGGGTTGGCGGTGAGTTCGAACTCGTAACCCTTCGAGATCGTGTCCGAGGTGACCGCGAAGCCCTGCGGGGCGGTGGCGCCGTAGGAGCTGACCGTGTTGAGGGTCGGGGCGTACTTCGCCGGGTCGGAGCGATAGGTGTCGCGGTCGACGAGGGCGGTGTCGGGCCCGAGCGGGGTGAAGTTCCACGCCTGGAAGAAGCCGTTTCCGGCGAGCCACTTCTGGATGTCGTTCCAACCGCGGATCGCCTCGTTCATGCGAGCAATGGCCTTGGCCTCGCCGGCGACGTACTCGGGCGTGCCTTCAGTCAGATTGGTCCAGGTGCCGTCCGCGTTCTTGGTCTGGATGTAGCGCGGGTAGGCGTTGGTCCAGCGGTTGCGGTAGAGCGGCTGGTTGGCGGAGTCCATCGTGTACGCACCGAGCTCGTACAGGAAGACGTTGCGCCAGTTGAGGCCGTTGGAGATGATGCCGCCGAGGCCGCCCGCGTTGGCGAGGGTGGCCGCGGTGTTCTTCACCGTGGTCTCATACTTGACGATGCGCGCCGAGAACCGACCGTCCTTGGTGCCGAGCAGCACGCCGTACTCCTTCGTCTCACCGCTGGGATTGTCGATCTGGTTGCCGTAGACATCGCGGCGCACCGAGGTGACATCGAAGTTGCTCGACTTGGCGTAGGAGGCGCTGACGTTGAACGGCAGCGGGTCCTTCTTGAACAGGCGATTGACGTGCATCACGCCCTGCCAGTTGAAGGAGTGGCCGCTCGCCTCCGCGAAGTTGCGGTAGGTGTACGGTTTGATCACGCCGATCGCCTCGTCGCTCAGGTTGAGCTGCATGCGCTGCGACGGGATGTTCTGCGCGGTGACATCCTTGGTGTTGATCTTGTCGTAGCGCCAGCCGAGCGTGCCGACGAAGGCGCCGTTCCAGAGGAAGCCCTGGTAGGAGCCCGCGAAGGACCGGGTGCGCTTCTGCAGCTTCTGGGCGCGAGTCCAGGTGTCGGTGTTCTCACCGCCGGCACCGCGCAGGAGCTCAAGCTTGAAGTCGCGGTTCCAGCCCCGGAGGTTGTCGAGGTTCGACGCCTGGGTGACAGTGCCGCCGATGATGTTCTCGAGGCTGGCCGGAACGGTCCACGCATTGCCGAAGGTCGAGGTATCAACCCCCGTCTTGGGACGCGGATCGAACACGAGGATGTTCGCGTCCGGCAGATCGATCGTGGAGCCGATGCGCGGGATGTAGGCGCCCGCGGCCGCGGTGCGGCTGGTGATCTGCGGTCCGAGGTAGATGACGCCAGTGGCGACGCGCTCGTTGATGTTGGACGTCGAGCCGTCGGTGGCGTTCCAGTAGCCGGCCCAAGCCTGGCTGTTGGCGTACATCTGCCACGAGGTGTTCTCGACGAAGTAGTTCTCCTTCGAGGCCACACCGTTGAAGCGGTGCTTCCCGAGCAGCTTGATCAGGAACTGGTTGTCGGTGAGGTCGGAAACGCGCAGCTCGGCGAAGAGCGAGGCGCGCTGGTACTCGCGGTCGGTGAAGGTCTGGCCGCCGCCGGAGCCGCCGGCGCCGGTCACGAAGGGCCGGCCGAAGTTGGCGTTCTTGCCGCTCGCCGTGCCCAGGTAGTAGTCGTCGAAATTCTGGGTCAGGTCGATGTTGAGCGTCGGACCCCAGCCGAGCAGACCCTCGTTGCCGGACTTGTTCTTCTGGCGGTCGTAGCCGAGGTTAAGACCCACGCGGTCGTTCCACGCGGTCTGGGTGAAGTCGATGTTGTAGGCCGTCCAGCGCTGCCACTCGGACTTGTTCGGGCCGTCGATCAGGTTGTTGTAGAAGTCGAAGATCGTCGGGTCGAGCAGGCCCTGGTCACGGTAGCCGCCGTACTGGGCGAGGGGCAGCACGTAGCCGGAGGCGTTGGCGCGACCGGAGAGCCCGTTGACGGCATAGATCGCACCGCTGAAACGCCGGCCCGGGACACCGCCGGAGGCGCCGGTGGGCTTGCCGTTGCTGCCGAGCGCACCCGCGTTGATCCAGCCACCGCGCACGTCGTAGACGGTGCCGGTGGAGCCATCGATGGTGTAGTAGGGCTGCTGGGCATTGACGATGCCGCCCATCCACGGGTTGTAGTTCACGGTGCTCGCATTCACGATACCGAAGCCGTCGCCGGCGACGACACCGTCGTTGCGCTCGACCGCATACGGGTCGGTCGCCACGGCGCGGCCGAGACCGCCAAACGGGTTCACCGTGTCCTTGCCCCAATCGTCCTTGATCTGCTGCGCGGTCTTGGCCGGCAGGTACCAGGCGGAGATGCGGTCGAACGGCGTGACGTTACGGGGACGGTTGGCGTCGATGTCGCCCGCCTCGTACTTGACCTTGATGCTGGTGCGGAACGCCGGGTTCTTGATCAGCTTCGGGTCCCACCGCAGGGTGCCGTACACGCGCTCGTCATCCTCGAAAGCGGGCTTCTGGCGGAAATTCTCGTGGTCCCACAGGCCGGCGATGCGGAACGAAAGGACATCGTCGATGAGCACGTGGTTGTAGTTGAGCGAGGCGCGCTGGCTGCCGTAGGAAGCGAGGCGGTACTCCGCGCGGCCTTCGTTCTTGTAGCCCGCGCTCTGCATCGAGGCGTTCTGGATGCCCGAGGGGCTGCCGAGGCCGAAGAGGAAGGAGTTCGGACCGCGGAGGATGTCGATGCGGTCGACGTTGTAGGAGTCCCACGGGATGTCCGAGACGAAGTAGTCGCGGGTCGTGTCGGCCGGGGCGAGACCGCGGACGCGCTGGGCGCCGGCGGGGGAGCGCATCGAGGGCGCCTCGTTCACGTCGCCGTTGAGGCCCGAGAAGGTGCCGCGGGTGCCGGCCACTTCGGTGTTGGTGGTGTACTGGAGCAGCGTGCCGGTGTCGGTCGCGCCGATGTCGTTCATCAGGTCCTTCGTCACGACCGAGATGGCCGACGCGATATCACGCAGTTCCGAACGGATGCGGGTACCGGCCAACGAGTCGGTGGCGATGTAGCCGGTGTCGGCCGCGGCGCTGACTTCGAACGGGCTGAGAACGACGATCTCCTCTTCCGCGTTCGCGGCTGCGGGAACGGCGGAGGGAGTCTCGGTGGGGGCCGGCTGGGCGAGCAGCGCCGCCGGCGACAACAGCGCCGCATACGCGACGATGGGGCGTTTCTTCTGTTTGATCATGGTCAGTAGTCTGGGGGTTCTCGCGCCGCGGTGTTTTCTCAGCGGCGCCTGGGTGCTTGCCTACTGTGTCGGAGGGGGGGAACGACCAAGAGGGCGTCGGGGCCCGAGGAAGCTCCGTGCGGCCGCTCCCAGCAAGGTGCCAGAAGGACGAGCGGCAATTCGACTAAAGTCGTAGCGCCCACCGGACTTTTCGCCTTTTCCCGGCCGCCACGCCGGCGCGCAGGGTCGGACCTCGCGTCCGGACCGCCCACCCTCGGTCGGCGTCGCCCCGCACGCTCTCGCCTCCGCGACGAGCCGCGTCGCTACGTTCCGCGGACGAGCCGCGCCCCTGCGACAACAAGCGCCCCGCTCGCGCGCTACTCGAGGTGGATGATCCCGCGGCGCACCCCGGCCAGCACGGCCTGGGTGCGGTCCGCCACCCCGAGCTTGGCGAGGATGTTGGTGACATGGACCTTCACGGTCGATTCGACCACGCCGATCGCCACGCCGATCTCCTTGTTGCTCATCCCGCGTCCCAGCAACGTGAGCACTTCGAGCTCGCGGGCCGAGAGCTGCGAGGACAACCGGCTCGCGAGGCGCCGGGCCGCCTCGTCGGCGACGACCTGCTCGCCCGCATGCACCTGGCGGATCGCCTCGAGCAGCACCGGCAGGGGCGCATCCTTGCCCAGGAACCCGCTCGCCCCCGCCTGCAACGCCGCGGCGATCTCGTCGCCGCTGGCGTAGTTGCTCAAAACCAGGATACGCACGGCCCCGAACTCGCGCCGCAGGATCCCGATCGCCTCCACCCCGCTGCGCTTCGGCATCCGCAAGTCGATGACGACGACGTCCGGATGGTGCTGGCGGAAGAGCGTGATCGCCTCCTCGCCATCCTCCGCCTGGCCCACCACCTCCATGTCGGGCTGGTTGCCGATCGCGAAGGACAGTCCCATCCGGACGAGGATGTGGTCGTCGACCAGCAGGACGCGCAGTTTACGGGGCTCGGTGGCGGTGGGTATGTTCATGGGGAGGGATTCGCTTGCGGCGCCGGCGCCCAGACCCGGACGGTCGTACCGGCTCCGGGCTGGCTGTCGATCGCGACGGTGCCGCCGAACTTGTGGGCGCGAGCCCGGAGACTGGGCAGCCCGAAATGGTGACCGGTGCCGCGAGCGACCGCTTCGGGGCGGAACCCGCGGCCGTCATCGGTGACCGTGATCCGCAGCCCCGCCTCTTCGTAGGCCAGCGTCACCTCGAGGCGACGAGCGGCGGCGTGTTTCACGGTGTTGGCCACGGCCTCCTGCACGATCCGCAGGAGGTGATGCTCCGTCGCCGACTCGAGCCGGCGGGGCTGGCCTTCGACCGCGACGACGCCGAAACCCGGCTGCGGCGCCGACTGGGCGACCGACAGGCGGATGGCCTCGACCAAGTCCGAGGTGCCGAGTACCGGCGCATGCAGGCCCTGCACCGCGTGGCGGATCTCCTTGCGGCAATAGCCCACCATGCCCAGCGCGGCGGCCAAGCCCGACTGGACCGGCGCGGGACAGCCCGGCAGGCCGGCGGTCGTCTCGATCTGCAACGCCAGCCCCGTGAAGCCCTGCTCGAGGCTGTCGTGGATCTCGGCCGCCAGGCGGTTGCGCTCGGCCAGCGTGGCGTTGGTCTGCGTCTCCTCCCGCAGGCGGGCCATCGTCGCCCGCAGTTCGCTCGTCCGGTCCGCCACCTCCCGTTCGAGCGCAGCGTGCCGGAGCCGGGCCCGCCGGACCGAGAGCCGGTGCACCGCCACCACCAGCCCGCCCACGAACGCGCCATAACCGAGGTACGAATACCACCGACGGTACCACGGCGGATCGATCGCCAGCGTGAAGGCCGTCACCGGGCTGGTCCGCCCGAGGTCGTCGACCGTGCGCACCTCCAGGCGGTAGTCGCCCTCGGCCAGATCCGCCAGAAACACCGGGGCTCCCGGCGCGGAAGGCCGCCACTCCGAATCGTCGAGCCGGTGCTCATAGAGGAACGATCGGGGGCCGGCGTAGCCGCCGGCGAAGAAGTCCAGCTGGAGGCTGTTCTCCGCGTACGCGAAACGTCCGAGATCGCCCCGATGCCGCCCGGCGAGCGCGATCTCGCGGTTCGTGCGCCCATCCCGCAACGCCACCAGCAACGGGCCGCTCCCCTGCCCCGCGGGCCGGTCCTCCTCCCGGCGCAACCGGTAGAGCGTGCTGCCGGTCGAGGCCCAGATGTCGTCCCCGGGCAGGACGGTGACCAGCGGGGTCGCGCCCTGGATGCCGGCGTACGAGCCGGGGTCGATCACCCACCGGCCGTCCCGCGCCTCGGCGCGCAGCAGTCCCCGGTCGTGGGAGGCCCACAGCACGCCGCGGCCGTCGCGCTGGAGACGCTGGATACGCCGGGGCGACTCCGCAAACAGGCGACGCAGCATCGGCGCCTCCACCGGCGCCAGCGTGCGTTCGTCGACCACGACCGGCTCGAGCCACGAGCCGCAGAAAACGACCTTGTCGTCCACCACGCTCACGTTGATCCAGCAAGGCTCGGACGAGGGGAACTGGTCGACCAGCCGCGTCCGCAGCTCCTCCCCTTCGAGGGAGAACTTCGCCACCCGGTTCAGACCGAGCTCCACCCAAGCCGAGGCCGGCCCGCCCCGGTGCACGATGTAGGGATAACCCACCCCCGGCGCCCGCTTCGCGCATTCGCTCCAGACACCGGAGGTGCGCCGCAGGGCGGTGACCTGCTCGGTCCCGATCGCCAGGAAAGTGTCGTCGTCGAGCCGGACCAGCCGCGCCGCCCGCACGCCCGAGGCGATCGGTCGAAACACGCCGTCGCCCTCCGCCGCGAACACCCGGTCGCCGGTGGCGACCACCAGCGAGCCGCCCACTTCCGCCACGGCCCAGAGCCCCGCGCCCGGCCGGTTCTGGATCGGACGGAACTCGCGCTCGCCGGAGGCCGGTGCGGCAACCGGTTCGTAGATGACGCCCCCGGACACGACCATCGGCCGGCCGCGCCAGTGGAAGACTTGGGGCCAATCCACGGCCAGACCCGCGGCGCGCCCGAAGGTGGTGAACGGCTGGTCGTACAACACCTTGGACAGGCCGCTCTCCGCCGCCGCCCAGAGCACGCCGGGTTCGTGGCTCGCAAGCGCCGTCACCCCGATGAACTCCGGGCCGGTCAGGCGTGAATGCACCCGCCCATCCTCCGTCAGCAACACCACACCCCGATCGCCGAAGCCCACGGCAAACCCGCCTTCCGGCAGCGCGACCAGCGTCGAGATCGAGGCCGGCGGCTGGCCGAGATCCACCGGCTGCGCCTCCTGGAGGCTGCGCACCAGCAGCAGCCGTCCGCTTGCCATTGCCACCAGTGATTGGTTACGATGCTCGCCCGCCACCGCGAGAACCGCATCACGCCGGGTCCACGGGCATTCCACCCGGGCAGTCGTGCCGTTCTCGAGGTCGAGGCTGCGCAGGCCGAGATCGAAGGTCGACAACAGGTACTTTCCGTCGCGCGGAAACACGCACACCGTGCCCTCGATCTCGAAATACCGCGTGCGTCCGTCCTTGCCGTGGAACACGACCCCGCCCAAGCCGGTGAAGAAGACGCCGGCCTCCGTGCAGAGAATCCGATCGAACCGGGTGGCCCGCACCCAGGGCGGGCTCTCGGGCGTGGCCAGCGAACGCGGCTGCAGCTTGCCGTCCGCCCCCGCCACGAACACGCCCCAAGAACCGAAGGCGCCGTAGTAGAGCGTGCCGTCCGGCGCGCGCGCCACGATCCGCAGGTTGATGCCGATGACGTTCTCGCTCCAAAGCTTCTGCCAGGTGGTGTCGTTGAGGACGATGAACTCGCCCTGCTGGGCCACCACGAGGCGCCCAAACCGGTCGTGCGCCAACTGCGTCCCGCGCGAAAGGCATCCGATTTCTTCGAACGGATAGAAGCGGGTCAGCGGCGCGCCCTGCCCCCATCCCGCCCCCGCAGCCACAAGTCCGCACGCCACCAGCCAGGTCCGCGACACACGCCCCCGGCTCGCACCGCCCAGGAGGTGCAGCAGGCGCCGGCCGAAGCGGGCCGGACAACGCGGGGAACTCGGACTTTGCAGGGGCATCGACAAATCGAAAGAAACGTGAGCCGCCCCTCCGCGGGGTAAAGGCGCTTCGCTCCAGCGAGACTACGACTTTGGTCGTATCGCGCGCCGCCGCCACTCCGATCCCGCGGCCGTCACACCGAAAGCCCAATCACCACCAGCCGCCTCGGCGAAGCCGCGATCGCTAGCTGTTCTTCATTCGGCTGGCCAAGGAACCATTACCGAGGGCCGAGTCACTCGCGCTGAATCTGGGCCTCCAGAAAAGCATCCAGTGCGGCGCCGTCGAGAAGCGCACCCACCTTCTTCGAGGCAAGTGCGCCCCCCTTGTCGGGCGCCGGTGCGGCACCGGGCGGCAGCGGCCGAGCCGCCTCGATGGCCGCCTCGGTGTACGCGTCGAGCATCGCGTGCTCGAGCTCAAGGCTGACACCCACCCCTTTCGCCCGCATCGCGTTGGCAAGATTGCCGACGGTCGCGCGGTACGCACGCGATGATTGATACAACGAGTAGCGTTCGAAATCTGCGTCGCCAAGAACCGCCCGAATCTTCGCGTCGCACTGCGATTGCGCCTGCGCAAGACGCCCTCCGAGATCGGAGTCCGAGGGAGTCCGGAAAACCTCCATCATCGTGACGCTGTTCTCCGCCATCGTGCGCTTAAGCGCGTCGCGCCGTTCTGTCGGCAGATCCTTGAGGCGCATGAACAGGCCTCCATCCTCCTCCTCGATTTGCAGAATGAACTGCTCGACGCGCTCCGACCGGGCATGTTCCGACAATTCCGGCCGCTCCGGTGCCACAGCCATCGAAACCGGCTCAGCAATGGGAACAGGCCCGCATGCTCCTTCCACCACCGCGTCCACGGGTCCGGATGTGACACGGCTCACTTGTCCGGAGAAGGAGCCCCGAGACGGATCCAGAAGACGGTAGCAGCCAAATACCAGCGCAACGCCAAACGCGACGCACCAAATTGTTCGTCGTTTCATCGTGCCCACGGTTTGAACACTTCGCCGGCGATACCGAAGTCCGCCGGGACCAGGTCGTCCACGACCTCGAACTGTGCGCAGAGCCCGATCGCGATCACACGCTCTTGCGCGGCGATGCGGTCCTGCTGAAGACTGTTGATGATCTGCGGCCGCACTTCTTCAAGCGGTGCCGGCATTGGTTCGGCAACACCGGTTTTGTAGAACAAGATACCTCCGGAGGCCGAAGAAACCGGGCCCACGAACACATTCACAACGCGGGGATCGAAGATCAGTGGCCGATACCCGTCGAGATCGGGGATCGGCTCCCCGAAGGCATAGGTCACACGCTCCCCCCCCGCGGCCAGCAGCACGGATTCGTCGACCGCGGCGCCGACCGTCCCCCTCCACGCGGCGGCCTCGGCCGCGGTCGCAAACCGGACCCGCCAGCCATAGGCAAACGGCGGGCGGGCATAGTCGGCGCTCCGCGCTCGATAGTGCATCCCGATCTCGTCCTCCGTGATCCGAATCGTCGGCAGGATCTCCTCGCGTTCGTGAAGGGCCAGCGCGGTGAGGCTCGCGAAATCCCGCCGATCTCTCAAAAAGGCCGGGGCGCGGGCGGCCGCCGCAGCTTCGTCCGAGGCGAGATCGAGGCGACCGATCACCAAGTCCACCACCAACATCCGCAACTCCAGCAAGCTCTCGGGCATACGGCGCACAAAGAGCCCGTTGTAGAAGTCTGCGAACTCGCCAAAGGTGGCGTCGATCCGGCCGTATTCGGCCGCATACGAGAAGAGAGGCGTTGCAGATCCTCCCGGCAGAAGATCGTACGCCATGAGATCCGGTTCGGACGGTCGCCGGCGGAGCGCGACCAGGAAGCTCTGGACAGCATCTTCATCGAGCTGAATCTGTGCCGCCCGCAAACGCGCCTGGCGATGCGCCTTCACAAGAACCGTGCGCCGCAACTCCTCCCGACGGGCAATCCCGGCCGGACTGCGGTCCGCCTCGGCCGGATCGACGCTCACGACCTTGAAGAAAGCCCACCCTGCCTCGGTTTCGATTCCAGAAAACCATGACCCCGCGACCAGACAGGAGGGCCGATCGACCACGCTCAGCAAAGGATCCTGCCACCACGCGAAGCGCCCGCCGATGCGCGTCGCGGCGGACTGCGACCCACAAAGGGTCAACCGCCGCATCTTCTCCGAATCGTCGACCACTTCGAAATCGGTCCCCAGCGACACACGAGCCGCAGCCTCCGAAGCGAAGAGCACTCCGTCGAGCATGGCGGTAGTCCCCTCCGCACCAGCCAGCAATTCTTCGGCGGCCGCCGGCACCACACCGGATGCCACCACGCGATCGTAATAGGGGCCGTAGCTCGCACTGAGCATGTGCCGCTCCATCCGGGCGACCTGATCGCGAACCTCGCGCCGTTCCAGGTATCCACGGCGTTCAAGATCGGCGATCACCACCTGCCGGGCGAGAAAGCCACCAAGCCATTCCCGGGCCGAGTCCGAGTTGCTCCCGTCGGCGCGCGCACCGGCCAAGAAGCGGTCCAGGTACTTCCGGACCGTGTATTCGGTTACCTCATGGTGCCCGATCCCCACCACGACTCGGCCACCCGCGCCCGCACCCCAAGCCGTCGCGAAAACGAGGAGAGCGAGAAAGCCGACGAGCCGACGAATGGAGGAGATCGATCGCATCGCGAGGGAAGGCACAGAAGGAGGCGAGCTCCCAAGCGGAGGCTCGCCTCGATATCACCACGACACCCTAGTCTGCAGCTCGACATATCCGGAGCTCGCGCCCCACTTCACTTGGCCGTAGTGGTTGATTGTGATCTCCCGTTGCCAGAGAAACGGGTTGTTGTTATAGACCCCGGAGCTAGAGACCCAACCATCTCCATTGGTGGTCACGCGACAGACCTCGCCCTGCCCGCTCCCTCCAACATATATCGACCCAAGGTCAGCGTTGCGGGCCCAAATATCCACATAGACCCGCGAAAAATGCCCGGCCGGCGGATACACTCGATAGGTCTTCATGACATACTTTCCCGGAGTTGCACGGTCGACAAACTCGGCCCCACCCGAGAAGCCAACACTACCACACACGAGCGCGAAGGCGCCCACGATCAGATGCTTCAGTTTCATTTCTTGTATTGTTACTTTGGTTCGTGAGGGGCTGCCAGATACATGATTTGCGCCCAGCCACGAGATCAACCATTTTCTTAGATACATAGCGCGTAATCCGTGCGTCTTCCGCCGCGCGACACCTACCCGGGCCGGCACGACTCCTTCACCTGCGGGAACCCCAAGCGCCACCCGCGAGAACCGCACCCCTCCCCGCCTCCACCGCATAACCACACCACGAATTCACAATCTCTTGACAAAAAGACAAAGCCCGCGAACGGCGGGCGTTCGCGGGCTCGAAGGAGGGACGGGCGGCAAGGCTTACTTCGCGGTCGCGGCCTTCACGGCGGCGACAAACTGCGCGGCGCGCGCGGTGATCGCGGCCCAGTTCTTTTCCTTGAGCGCCTTGCCGTCGACGAGCGCCGATCCAGCGGCGGTCGCGTACGCGCCGGCATTGAGAAACGCGCCGATCGTCTCGGGCGTGACACCGCCGGTCGGGACGAACTCGATCTGCGGGAACGGGGCCTTCAGGGACTTGATGTAGTTGGGGCCGAAGAACTCCGCGGGGAAAATCTTCACCGCGTCAGCGCCGGCCTCCCAAGCAGCGATGACCTCGGTGGGAGTGAGCGCGCCGGGGAAGATCGGCACGGAATAGCGTTGGCAGCAGGTGATCACATCCGGGCGCAGGGCCGGGGTGACGACAAACTTCGCACCCGCCAGGATGCCGGCGCGGGCCGTCTCGGCGTCGAGCACGGTGCCGAGGCCGAAGAGGAAGTCGGGCATCTCGGCGCTGGCGCGCTCGAGCATGCGGAGGGCGCCGGGGGTGGTCATCGTGAGCTCGATGGCGGTGAGGCCGCCGGCGGCGAGGGCCTTGGCGCAGTCGAGCAGGCCGTCCGCACTGTCGGTGCGGATGATGGCGACGACCTTCTCGGATTTCAGTTTGGCGAGGACAGCTTCCTTTTTCATGGGATGGACGGGAGATTGGCAGCGCGCCCCGGCGAGACAATCACCGAGGCGCGAAGGCAGAGCGGACAGTGCGAGGATTGGGCTCGATTTTCGATAGTGAACTTTCGCTCGCCGCCGCCTCGCTGGCGCGTAGGGTCGGACCTCGTGTCCGGACCGCCTACGCTCGGCCCGCGTCGCACCGCACGCTCTCGCCTTCACCTCGAGCCTCGTCGTTTCGGTCCGCGGGCGAGCCGCGACCCTACCGCAAGCGCCCGGCCAGCACCTGCGGGTTGGTTCGCGCGCAGGGTCGGACCTCGCGTCCGGACCGGCTCCGCTCACGTACCGGCGCGGGGGCTCTCCAGCGGCCCGAGATAGCTCGGGCGCACACCGGGGCGCCGCTCGGTGCCCGTGTCGATGACGATGCGTTGGAACACCACGCCCGGCGTGATCGCCCAGACCTTCAGGGTGCGCGCACCGGCCCGGCCGAGTGTGTGCCGCGTGCTCACGCGCCGCACGCCCTCGCCCACCGCGGTCCCCCAGGGCTCCCAGGTGTTCGGATCCGTCGCGACCAGCACCTCCTGCGGGGACTCGCCGTCGAACGCCACCGCGAAGCGCAGCGGCTGCTCGGGCTGGAAGTTGAGCGAGGGCGCCAGGTGAAACTCCACCTTCGCGGACTCGGCCGAGAAGAAATGGATGTCGTATTCGAGCCGCGCGGAGTCGCCGCCGGGGTGGAGCGCCTCGAAGCGCCCGGGCGCGAGCGTGACGCCGCCCAGAGTGCGCCCGAAATCGGGCAGCACCTGCCAACGCACGCCACCGGCGTCGATCGCCCGCGCGAAATGCGGGGCCTCGATGGCGACGTGGTTGTCGAGCTCGACAAAGCCTGCGAACGAGCCCGGGCGCAGCTCGGCGGGGTTCACG
Organism: Verrucomicrobiota bacterium; assembly: GCA_023446735.1. Taxonomy (GTDB): domain Bacteria; phylum Verrucomicrobiota; class Verrucomicrobiia; order Opitutales; family Opitutaceae; genus CAJCBL01. The sequence goes on along the minus strand of JAEXPQ010000266.1, from coordinate 6,491 downwards.
ATCGGCACGGTCACCGTGAACGGCCGACCGTGGGAGGTCTGCAAGGTCACCTTGGCGGTGGTGTTGCCCAGCGGCACCGCGGACCAGTCGGCGCTGAGCTCGAGGCGAACCGTTTCCTTCACTTCGCCGCTTGCCGGCGTCACCTTCAGCCAAGGTTGATCCGCCACCGCCGTGAAGGTGTACGGAGTGTCGCCGCGGTTGAAGAGCTCCACCCAGCGCGTGCCCTGCGAATAGACGTCGAGCGGGGGCACCCGCGGCGGCGGGGCGCCCCAGACCGGCCAGCCGGTGTCGCGACCCTCGAACGCGAGTGCGGGAACCGGCCCCTTGTTCGGACGAAGAAGCGAGACCGCGGGCATCACCTCGGCCGCCGGCTCCTGCCAGGTCACATAGCCGAACTTCGCCTGGTCCATCTGGTGGTTCCACTTCCCCCCGTTGATCGAATGGAAACGCTGCACCAGCGCGGCGTCGCGGTCGAAGGCCTCGCGCACCCGCTCGGCCTCGCGATTCGTGTCCAAGCGTCCCTGCACCGCATAGAGCCGGTTGCGGCCGGCCGCGACATAGAGCTCGTTGAGGTTGGCGCAGGCCTGGATCGGATAGAGGACGAGTTGGAAAAACGCGTCGCGGGCGGCGGCGGGCAGCGCGGCCTCGACCTTCTCGGCCCGCGCCACGAGGTCGGCCCACTCGGCGAGCACCCGCTCGGCCTCGCGGTAGTTCACGAGGCTGAAGGTGTCGGGCGCGATCATCTCGGGCTTCCGGCGGCCGTTGAGCTTGGTGTAGCCGTTGACGAGCGCGGCGATCTCGGCGGCGTGCGCCGGACCGAACTCGCGCGCGGCCCACTTCGTGGAGAATTCGCCGATGCGCTCGTAGGGCCACTGCGCGGGGTTCCAGGCGAGCGTGAGGAAATACTCGATCGGAAACTCCAGCGGCTTGAGGTCGCCCACGTTGACGACCCAGATCCGGTTCGCCTCGTACTGCCAGGCGAGGTTCATCTGTTCCCAGACCTTCGTGAGCGGGATCGTGTTGAGCCATTTGTAGCAGCGCGGACCGCCCACGTAGTCGAAATGGTAGTAGATGCCCGCCCCGCCCGCGCGTTTTCGCTCCTCCGCGGTGGGCAGGCGGCGGATGTTGCCCCAGTTGTCGTCGCACCAGAGGAGCGTGACGTCGTCAGGCACGCGCATGCCGCGCTCGTAGTACTCCTGCACCTCCTTGTAGAGCGCCCAGACCTGCGGGATCTTGGTGACGTCGGGGTCGACCTCCTTGGCCAGGATCTGGCGCTGGTCGGCCACAATCCGCTCGAGCAGCGCGACGTTGGCATCCTCGGACATCGGTTCGTCGCCGTCGCCGCGCATGGCGAGGGTGACGATGCTTTCGAAGTCGCGGTTGCGGCGCACCCCATCGGCCCAGAACTGGCGGAGCACCGCCTCGTTCTTCGAGTAGTCCCAGGGCCCGGTGCCGTGGTTCGCCCACTCCTTCTGCGCGCGCAGCATGGGCTCGTGATGCGAGGTGCTCATCACGATGCCGTATTCGTCGGCCAGACGCGGGCTCTCGGGATCGTCCTCGTTGAAGGCGTTGTTCCACATGGCCGGCCAGAGGAAGTTGCCGCGCAGGCGCAGCAACAGCTCGAAGACATGCGCGTACATCTTGCTGTTGATGCCGCCGAACTTCTCGCGAGCCCAGCCGGAGAGGGCCGGCGCCTCGTCGTTGAGGAAGATGCCGCGGTACTTCACGACCGGGCCGGCATCGACGATCCGCGCCGGGCGGATGTAGACGGCCTCGCGGCGGACGGTCGGCACGTCGGCCCACCAGTACCACGGCGAGACGCCGAGCTGCTCGGAGAGTTCATAGACGCCGTAGATCGTGCCGCGTTTGTCGCTGCCTGCGATCACGAGCGCGCGCCCGATCCCCGGCAGCGGCGCCTCGACGGTCGCCAACTGGAACGCCTCCCAGCGGCCGGCGATCGCGGCGACATCGAGTTTGCCGGCGCGCACCAGGCCATCGATGAGCGCGCTGCGGCCGACCGTGCCGACCAACACCGCGAAGGGCCGGGCGGCGGCGGCACCCGCGGGATTCAGGTCCGGGCGGAGCGCCGTGACGCGCTCGACATCGGCCTGGAGGTCGCGCACCGCGCGCTGCACGCCCGGCCAATCTCCGGCATCCACGAACAACGGCGCCGCCGCGCCGTCCGCCGCGAGCGGAGCGGCGGCCGGGGCCGGCGCGAAGGAGACGAGGCGCGCGGCATCGCTCAGCGCCGCCGCGCGACCGGCGACAAGGCCGAGACAAACAAGGCCGACCAGGCGCAACTGACGGGGCGACGGGAGCAGGGAGGCGAGGGTGTTTTTCATCATGGGGAACGACCGGCGGAGGGGAGGCGCGCCGGTGGCGCACACAAGGTGGAGAGAGCCGATGATCGCACGCACCGCGCGGGGATGATCAAGAGCCGAGCCGCGGCAGTTCGGTCACCGTTCAACGAGACGCAAACGCAACCGCCGCAAATGGTCGCGGACCGGCGAACGGATGCAATCCGCCGTTGGTCGAAGTGAGCCGCCCAAGCCAAGGCCCGCGCCGCACGTCAAAAACCGCTGCGCGGCTTGCCGTGACCCAACCGCGGGGTCAACGTCGACCCATGAGTCTGCGCCGCATCGCCGCCGCCCTCGAGCTTTCCCCCTCCGCCGTCTCGCTCGCCCTGCGCAACAGCCCGAAGATCCCGCCGGCGACCCGCGAACGCGTGGCGAAGGAGGCGGAGCGCATCGGCTACCGGCCCAACGCGAAGCTGAAGGAGCTGATGAGCCACCTGCGCCACAGCGGCGACCGCGCGAAGGAGGCCTGTTTCGGCGTGATCTCGTTCTACGATTCGCCGCGCCCGTGGGAGCAGTCGCTGCACCTCACCCGCGTATTCGACAGCATGCAACGCCGCGCCGACCAGCTCGGCTACCGACTGGAGCCGCTATGGCTCAAGGCCCCGGGGATGTCGCTCGCGCGCTTCCGCACCATCCTCGACACGCGGGGCGTGCAGGGCCTGCTGTGCTTCGGCAGCCCGGATCTCCAGGAACGTTTCCCCGAGGAGCTCGACCATTTCGCGATCGTCACCCAGGGCCTGAGCATCGCGACGCCGCTGCACCGGGTGACGAGCCATTTCTACAACGACCTCACCCACGCCCTCGCCAACACCTACGCCCGCGGCTACCGGCGGCCGGGGCTCGTGCTCGGCTACTACGAGGAACAGCGCAGCGCCCACGCCTACAGCAGCGCCTACCTCGGGTGGTGCGAACGCACCTTCGGCAACGCGGCCCCGGTACCGGTGCTGCGCACCAACCGCGTCGAGGAGAAGCCGCTCCTGGACTGGATCGCCAAGCACAAGCCCGACGTGGTGATCTTCGTCCACCTCTACCACGTGCTCGGCGAGCTCCAGCAGGTGCTCGCGCACGGCGGCATCCGCGCGCCGGAGGACCTCGGGGTGGTCGCCGTGAGCCAGATCATCGAGGACACGCCGTTCACCGGCATGCAGCAGAACCAGGAGCTGCTCGGCGCGTGGGCGGTCGAGCTGCTCGTGGCGCGCATCCATAATCAGGATTTCGGCATCCCCACCCACCCGCGCATCGAGATGGTCGAGAGCCGCTGGGTCGAGGGGAAGACCCTGAGGCCGGTGAGCGGTGGGCGGTAGACAGTGGACGGTGGACGGCCAGCGGTGGCCGCGGTTCGCGCCCGCGACATCACGCTTGCGAGTAGGGTCGGACCTTGTGTCCGGACCGCTCTGCGCTCGCCCTGCGTCTTACCGCACGGTCTCGCCTCCGCCGCGGTCCGCGTTGGTACGGTCCGCGGGCAAGCCGCGACCCTGCTACCGCAGGCGCCCTGCGCGCGCCGGACCTACCAGTGGTCCGTGCGGAAGGGCGCGGCGGGCAGGCCCGCGCCGTTGAAGAGCGTCGCGAGCGGATTCGCCTGCCACCCGTAGCGCACGGCCACCGGCGCCGGCACCGCCGGCGAGGACACGACGACCGTGTCGCCCTCGAGCCGCGCCTCGGCCCAATGCCACACGCGGTCCGCGCCCGCGACGGCGAACTCGCCGAGCTTCTCGCCCCGCACGACCAGGCCGCCCTCCGTGCCCGAGAAGCGGATGCGCAGGGCACCTGGCAAGGGCTCCAGCCCGGCGAAGACCGGCCCGACGCAGACCACGTCCCGCCCATACACCTCGCGCAGCGCGAGCAGCGCGAGGCGCTCCCCGACCGGCTGCTTGTCGGTCGGGTGGATGTCGTCGGCGTCGCCCGTGTCGACGGTCACGGCGCAGCCGGCATGCGGCACGGTGCGGCCGACCTCGAGCTGGATCTCGCGGATCTGCGCCCAGCCGTCGGCCTGCGCAGGCGGCTCGGCCTTGCGGCCGGTGAATAACGGGAGCGAGGCGATGTAGAACGGGAAGTCGCCCTGCCCGAAGAGCGCGCGCCAGTCGGCGATCAGCGCCGGTAGGAGCGTGCGGTACTGCTGCGGCTTGAACTGGTTCGCCTCGCCCTGGTACCAGAGCGCGCCCGTGAGCGCGAGCGGGGCGAGCGGCCGGATCATGCCGTTGTAGAGCACGGAGGGAATCGTCGGGTAGTTCTCGTAGCCGAGCGGCATCGGGTGCGGCGGGCGGGCGTCGACGCTGAGCGCCGCGCGCCAGGCGCCCTCGAGCGCCACGGCGGTGCCGTCGCCGAGGAGGAGTTTCAGGTCCGCCGCCCGGTTGCGGAAGCCGCCGTCGGCCTTGGTCTTGAGGACGCGGAGCGCGACCACGTTGCGCCCGGGGCGGAGGATGCCGGCGCCGATCGGATAGGCGCGCGGGTTCTCGACCCAGGAACTCGCGCCCACCCAGCGGCCGTTGATGAACACCGTGTCCATCTTCTCCACCACGCCGAGCAGGCACTTCGCGCCGCCCGCCGGCAGCGGGTCGGGTAGTTCGATCTCGCGGCGCAGCCAGACGACGGCCGGCGTCTCGGGCACGCCGAGGTCGGTGAAACAGGTCTTCAAAGAGGTCGGCTGCCACGCCGCGTCGTCGAACGTCTCGTTCCCCCACCCGTCCTTCTGGCCGCGGTCATGGTCGTCGTACCAGTGGCTGACGAAGTTGCCGTACTGCTCGCCGCCGCGCGCGGCGAAGCGGGCGATCTCGGCCAGCGCCGGCTGGAACTCCGGCAGGCGCTGCAAGGTCTCGGGCGCCATCCAGCATTCCGCGGGCGTGCCGCCCACCGCCGCCTGGATCAGGCCGATCGGCACGCCGGTCTCGGCCTGGACCTTGCGCGCGAAGAAGTACGCCACCGCGGAAAAGCCGCCCCATTGCGGGAACGCCTCCGGGGTGCACGGTTTCCAGGCGCCTCCCGGCACGGGGAGCCCGGTGTAGGCGGGCTTGGAAGGGACCTTGAAGAGCCGGATGTTCGGATGGTTCGCGGCGGCCACCTCGGCCTCGCCGTTCTTCGCCTGGCGCAGCCCGAACTCCATGTTCGACTGGCCGCTGCACAGCCACACGTCGCCCACCAGGACGTCCGCGAACTCGACGCGCTGCGGGCCCTCGATCGTCAGCGTGTACGGACCGCCGGCCGGCGGCGGCGTGAATTCGACCTGCCAGCGTCCGTCCGCCGCGGCGACGCCGCTGGCGCGCACCCCGCCGATCACGACAGCCACCTCGGCGCCGGGCCGGGTCCAGCCCCATGCGCGGTTGGGCTTGTCGCGCTGGAGCACCATGTGCTCGCCGAGGATCGGGCTGACGAAGGGCAACGCCGCCGCATCGGCGGCGGCCAGCCGGACAGCCGCCAGACAAACGAGGAGAGGGGTAAGCAGAGACCGGAGCATGATAGGAAGGCCGAATGAAACACTCCGATCCCGCCCGACGAGCACTGCGTCACTGTACCTGTAGACTGGAAGGAGCCGCCCCCGCCGAGAGAGAGACAGGAAACCGGCGCGCCAGCCTGCCGCCACCGCACTACAGCCACCACCAACCGGCCACGGCGGCCGCAACCACGACGAGCCACGCGGGCAGCTTCGCCCCTTGCAAGCCGGCGAACAGCGCGACCGCCAACACGCCCGACCGCCAGTCCGCCACGCCCGCCGGCCAAACCGGATCGACGAACGCCGCCGCGAGCACGCCGACGACCACGGCGTTCGCCCCGCGCAACGCGGCCTGCGCCGCGGGAGCGTTGCGCAACCGCTGCCAGAACGGCCACACCCCGAGCACCAGGAGCAGCCCCGGGAGAAACACCGCCCCGAGCGCCAGGGCTCCGCCCGCCACGCCGCCCGGCCCGACCGCACTCACCGCGCCAAGATAAGCGGCGAACGAAAACAACGGCCCCGGCACCGCCTGCGCCGCGCCGTAGCCCGCCAGAAACGTGTCGTGCGTCATCCACCCCGGCCCGACGACCTCGGCTTCGAGCAACGGCAACACCACATGCCCACCGCCGAACACCAACGCGCCGACACGATAGAACCGGTCCACCACCGCGCACCATTGCGCCCCGCTCGCCCCCGCCAGCCACGGC
>JAEXPQ010000122.1 GCA_023446735.1 Verrucomicrobiota bacterium | reverse complement strand
CGGCTCAGCCGTGCGGGGCCGCCGTCAGGTCGACAAAGTGCGCGGGGGCGTTCCGGCCGGCCTTGGCTGCGCTCGGGTTCGGCCGGGGCGGCGTCGGTCGGGTTCGGGTCGCACCGGCGGAGCCGCGACACGCCGCGGGCGGTGTAGCGGAATGTTCGTGGCGTCCGCTCAGGGCGAGCAGGCGGCCGACGTTCTCCTGCATGGCCTGGGCCTGGACGTTGAGTTCCACGGCGGCGCTGGCGCTCTCCTCGGCGTTGGCCGCGTTGCGTTGGGTGACCTGGTCCATCTGGGCGACGGCTTGGGTGACTTGGCCGATGCCCTGGTTTTGTTCGACGGAGGCCGTCGCGATCTCGACAACGAGTTCGTCGACTTGGCGGGAGCGTGAGGCGATCTCCTCCAGGCTCGTGCCGACCTTGTGGCTGATCTGCACGCCCTGGGCGGTCTTGCCGATGGCGCCCTCGATCTTGCCGGCGGTCTCCTTGGCGGCCTGGGCGGCGCGTTGGGCGAGGTTGCGTACTTCGTCGGCCACGACGGCGAACCCGGCGCCGGCCTCGCCGGCGCGGGCGGCCTCGACGGCGGCGTTGAGGGCGAGGATGTTGGTCTGGAAGGCGATCTCGTCGATGGTCTTGATGATCTTGGCGATGTCGTCGCTGGAGGTCTTGATTTCGCCCATCGCGGTTTTCATCGCGTTCATGTCGGTGACGCCGGTGTCGGCGGCGTGGCGGGCGGCGCCGGCCAGATCCTTGGCGCGCTGGGCGTTCTCGGCGTTGCGCTTGGTCATGCTGGAGATCTCCTCGAGTGACGCACTGGTTTCCTCCAACGAGGCGGCCTGCTCGGTCGAGCCTTCGGCCAGCGACTGGCTGGCGGAGGAGACTTGGCCGGCGGCGGCCGTGGTCTGGAGCGCGCCGGCATGGAGAGAGTCGGCGACTCCGGCGAGGATCTTCACGATCGCACGGATGTTGAAGAACGACAGGACGACGGCACCGAGCAGCGCTCCGGCCGCGGTGGTGACCAGCAACCAGATGGCGGAGCGGACCTCGGCGTCGATCTTGCGGCCCAGTTCCTCGCCGCGGGCGGCATTGAACTCCATGAGGGCGGTGCCGGCCTTCGAGTAGGCGTTGTAGGCGGGGACGGCGGTGGCTGCGGCGAACGCGTTGGCGGCCTCCGTATCGGTTTCGAGGAGTTCGTAGAGGCGTGCGCGGGCGGCGGTGTTCGCCTTGCGCGCCTCGAGCAGCTGGGCGTAGAGACGCCGCTCCTCGTCGACCCGGAGGTTCGCTTCATAGCGTTTCAGGTCCTCGCCGTTGGCGGCGACCAACCCGGCGATCTCTTCCTTGATCGGTTGGCGGGCTTCAGGGGTGGCCGCGCGCAGCAGGCGGGCGACGCGGAGCTGGTTCTCGGCCTGGCGGGCGTTGACCTGTCCCATGACGGTGATGCCCGGAATGGCCTCGGCGGTGATCGAACTGCTGAGACGGTTGAGCGAGAGCAGGCGGGAGACGGCGAAGAGGCCGACTCCGGCGAGGGCGGCGCAGAGAAGCGCGACAAGAAGGGCGATACGTTTTCCGATTGTGAGGGTGTTCATGGCGGGTGTCGGGAGAATGGGTGGGGCCGGGGCGGTGGTGCGCGATCAGGCGACGAGGCGTTCCTCGCCGAGCACGCGGTCGAGATCGAGGAGCGCCTTCACCTCGCCGTGCACGCGGGCGAGGCCGCGCAGGAAGGCGACGTCGACCGCACAGCCGAACTCCGGCGGCGGCGAGATCTCGGTTTCGCCGATCGAGAGCACTTCCTCGACGCTGTCGACCAGGAGGCCCATCGGGGCGAGGCCGCGGGCGCCGAGGCGAACCTGGGCGACGACGATGCAGGCGCGTTCGCCCTCGTGGTTACCCGCAAGTCCGAACCGGCGGCGGAGATCGACGACCGGGACGATGCGTCCGCGCAAGTTGATCACGCCGCGCAGATGCGCCGGCAACTGTGGCACGACGGTGATGGCGAGCGTGCGAATGATCTCCTGCACGGCGAGGACGCCGATGCCGTAGGCTTCGGAGCCGAGGCGGAAGGTGAGGTAGCGGCCGGCCAGCTCGGTGGGCGGGGCGTAGAGAGGGACTGCGGTTGGCATGCGATGGCGTGGGGTGGTGTAGCGTTACACCCCCGGATCGGATGCCTCGGCCTACGACCAAGGTGGGGTATCTCTATGTCTTGTCGGATTTTCCCTATCGCTTGTAGGGGAAAGTTCCCGCACAAGCCGTCGGCCGCCGCGCGCCTAAACTCGTGTCAGCCCGACCTGAATGGCGTGGCGGACCAGATCTGCGCGGGTCGCGCAGCCGAGCTTCTTGACGAGGCGCGCACGGTAGCTGTCGATCGACTTCACGCCCACGCCCAGTTCCGCCGCCAACTCCTTGTAGCTGAGCCCATCGGCCAAGCCTTTCAGCACCGCCCGCTCGCGCTCGGAGAGGGCAGGGCCGCCGGCCGGCGCCGCGATCGTCGCCTCGGGCGCCGCGCGGAGGAACGCCGCGATCGCCGTGGCGGCGTCGGCCGACAAAAACACCTTCCCGGCCGCGAGCGTGCGGACTGCGCGGACGAGATCTTCGGTCGTTTCGTTTTTGAACACCACGCCGTCCGCGCCGGCGAGGACGGCGGCGCGGGCGACGTTGACGGGCTGGGCCCCGGTCAACGCGAGGACCCGGATGGTGGGCCAACGCGCCTTGATCGTGCGGGTCGCGACCAGCCCGTCTTCCCGGGGCAGTTCGAGGTCCATCACGACCAAGTTTGGGGCTTTCTCGGCGATGATTTCGTAGCAGCTGGCTGCGTCGGGCGCGTCGCCGACGAGCTCGATGTTCGTCTCCCGCTGGAGCCGGAGTCGCAGGCCGGCGCGCACGAGTTCGTGATCATCGACGAGGACGATGCGGATAGTCATTGGCGTGGGTTGTGGAGGCGGTGCCCGACGAGTCGAAAACCGGCGCCCAGCGTAGCGGCGCCCGGGCCGAGCGAAAGGAAGAAGCGGCGCCCCGCCCGGCGCCTCAAACGAGCGCTCGTACCATGTAGCGGGCGGTGGGGCCGTAGCCGCCGAGGTCGGGGCCGGCGCGCTCGACAAAACCGCTGCGGGCCCAGAGGCGGTTGGTGCCGTAGACCGAGACGAGGGCGAGCGCGGGCAAGCGGCAAGCCCGGGCGACGGCTTCCATCGCGGCGAAGTATCTCGCGGCGGCGCCCCGGCCGCGCGCTGCCGGGGCCACGACGACATCGTGGAGGTGCAGGCAGTCCGGCTCGCGGGGAAGTGCGCCGAGCAACGTGTCGAGCTTCGGAGCCGTGCCCAGCCGCCACGGGTGGGCGATGCCGTAGGCCACGAGACGGGAAGCGTGCACGAGCTTGAGACACCCGGCGGGAAACAGGCGAACGCGCTCGGTGACGATGTCGATGCGTTCGGGCAGGTCGGGGTGCGCGAGCTCCGCCAGCGCCAGGACAGCGGCGCCATCGGCGGCGGTGAGCGGCTGCCAAAGGTGGGTGGATTCAGGCGCCAGTGGCTGGTCGAGCATGCGCAACGATGCGTGGTGCCAAGTGGCCGGGCAAGGGGCGGGCTGCGACAGCACAGAATCTTGTCCCGATCGGGACAAAATTCGGTGCTGTCGGCCACCGGCGCGGCGCTCGGGCGGGCGAGTACTGCCCATTCGGCGGCGGTCGCCGCAGGGGCCGAGGTTGGGGCGGGGGATGAAAAAAGGCGGCGGTCGCGCGCGCGACCGCCGCCAGGGACATTCGCGTCGTTCGCGAGATGACCGGGGGGAGTGGCTCGGTCTCAGCCGAGGAGGGCGTTGACCTTGCGCATGACCTCGAAGGCGTCGGCGACGTAGAGCACGTCGGCCTTGCCCTGCGCCCAGCTGCAGGCGGCGTTGAGGTTGATCGCGCGGCGTTCGTTGATGAACCGCCAGCCGACGGCGTGCGGCTCCTCGCCGTGGCAGCAGGTCGCAAGGCCTTTCTGGTGACGCGGGGTCGAGCCGGTCTGGCCGACCTGGTTGAGGTGCGTCATGAACGTGAGCACGGCCTGGCCTTCGCCGCTGAGGTCGACGAGCGACTTGGTGCTGCCGAGCGAGGCCTGGGTCTTGCCGAGGAAACCGAGGATGAGTTGCTCGGCCTCGGCGGCGTGGGCTTGGCCGTCGGGCTGTTTCTTGGTCCAGCCGGCGCCGGCGACGAAGAGCAGCTTGGCGTCCGGGCGGATCGTCTGCTGGTCGGCGGGCGGCGACTTCAGGCCGGTGACCTGTGTGCGGATGGATGGGAGGGCGACGAGCACGGGTTCGACCGTGGCGGTGCCGGCGGCACCGGCGTAGGCGGCGGCGCAACCGGATTCCAACAACGCGACCCAGGGGCGGCTCGTGCGACTGAGCGTGGCTTCCATGCGCTGCCGGTAGTACCAGCGCGTGACGGTCGGCTTGCCGACGGAGGCGGCGAGGGCGGTGACGTGGGTGTCGACCCGGCCGCCGAGTCGTTGCGCGACGCCGGGCAGCGCGCGGTTGGCGCGGGAGCCGGCGGGGGCGAGGATGATCGTGGCGGCGGCGGCCTTGGCGATGGCCTCGGCGGCGGCGGCATCGGTGGCGTAGCGCGATTGGGCGAACTCGGGACCGGTCACGCCGAGGAACCGCGCGGCGCCGCAGGCCGCGATGGTGTTGGCGGCGGGCTGGTTCTCGGCGCCGATCAGGCCGGCGACGAGCTTCGCGCCGGGGATGGCGGCGACGAGCGCCTGCGCGGCGGCGAGGGTTTCGAGGGCGGGCTGGACGAGGGTGCCGTCGGCTTCGGTGAAGGCGAGGAAGAGGATGGTTTCCATGGGTGGAGGGCGGCGCGAGCGCCGCCAGTTTAGGTGGAAAGTGTTAAGTTGAAGAGCGGTGGCGGAGTGCCGCGCGGGGCGCGTGTGTGGACTTGAAGTGTCCGGATGTTCGATAGACGCGACTCACTACTCGCTCCGGCCGAGGGTTCAGTCCTGCTTGAGCCAGGCGACGATCTCCTGGGCGATGGCGTCGGGTGTCATGTCTTTGACGATGCGCGTCTCGCGGCGCTGCTTCGGGAGCGAGACGCCGGCGAAGGCGACGCCTTCGTTGGTGACCTTGGCGGGCTTGGCGCGCTGGAGCGCGGGCATCGCGGTGCGCATGTTGAGCATGCCGACCTGCGGGTTGTTGGCCGGCTCGGGCAGGTTGCCGGTAGCCCAGCCGAGCAACGCCGGCGCGCCGGCGCAGACGGAGACTTGGTGCTTGCCGCCCTCGACGCGCTCAAGGACCTCGAACGAGCCGTCGGATTTGACGGTGATCTGGTCGACGCCTTGGAACTGGTCGACGAGGCCGAGACGTTCGCCGACCATCTGCATGGTGGTGCCGGCGCCGCGGGAGGCGGATTCCCAGCCGCCGAAGACGAGGAGCTTGGTCTTGTCGAGGCCGGGGATGGTGGAGATGGCCTCGGCGAGCGCGGCGGCGATCTCGGCGGACTCGGTGAAACCGCCCGCCGGGCCGTCGATGGCGACGAGCTCGAACGGCACCTTTTGGGCGACGGTCATGAGGACCTGCTGGAGCTTGGCCTTCGGGCCGAGGGCGACGAGCCAGACCTTGGAGCCGGGGAGTTGCTTGGCGAGGTTGGCGGCCTCGAAGAGCGCGTGGCCGGCCCACGGGTCGAGCACGGCGGGGAGCATGAGCTCGTTCTTGAGCGCCGGGCCGGTGGGCGAGGCGATCGGTTCAAGGGTCTGGAGCGGATCGGGAACGATGCTGCCGCAGACGACAATGTGGTACGGGTTGCTCATCGGGTGTCAGGGTAAAGGGGGGAAGGCGAGATTGAGAAGGAGGAGCGGGCGGTTGGGAAGCCGGGAATGTGCGGGACAGGGGACGGGGAGCGGACTTCGAACTTTGAACACTGAACGCTGAACACGGAACGCTGAACACGGAGGCAGGAAGCAGGAGGCAGGAAGCAGGAGCAGGGCGGCCGAGAACGAGAACGAGAATGAGAATGAGAAGGAGAAGGTGGAGGTGGGGACGAGGAGGGAGGGCTCGACGGGGGGCGGCGCGGGGGGTAGGAGACTCGGCACTATGTTGCGCTTTCTGGCCCGGTTTGTCGCGGTGGTGCTGGCCGCCGCGTTCGTGATGGCGACGGTGGTGGCGGTCTTCGTGCGGCCGCTGGGCACGCAGATGCTCGTACCGCAGACCTACAAGGACGTGCTGCGCGAGCAGCGGGTGGCGGAGCGGTTCCCCGAGCTGGCCGCCGAAACGATCACCAAGGCCGTGGCGGCGGCGAGCCGGCAGGCGGGCCCCGAGGCGGGCGATGGCGCGGTGGATTTCGGGGCGTTCCTGGGCGGCTTCAGCACCGCCGACCTCCAGGCGCTGATCGGCGCGGTGCTCCCGGCCGACTACGTGCGCGCGCAGGCGGACGGCGCGATCGATCAGTTTTTCGGCTACGTGAACTCCGAGGCGGCGCAGCCCTCGGTGGTGCTGTCCTTCGCCGACCTCAAGCAGCGGCTGGCCGGCGGTGTGCTGGAGGACGCGTACGTGCAGGTGCTCCAGGGCAAACCGCCCTGCGGCCCGGACACGAAGGCGTTGCCATCGGCCTGTTGCCCGCCGGCGGACAAGTTGCCCGAGCTGCGGCGGCAATTCCGGGAGATGGTGGGTCCGGCGGTGCGGGAGATGCCGGACCGCACGGATTTGTTTGCCGTGCGCGAGAGCAACCAGGCGGAGGCGGCGTACGCGATGATGGCGCAGATTCGTGACCGCGCGCGGCTGATGGCGACGGTGGCGCGGTGGAGTTGGGTGTTGCCGGTGGGGTTGTTGCTCGGCGTGGCGGTGTTCGGTGTGCGGTCGCTTCGCGGCCTGCTGTTGTGGTGGGGCCTCCCGTGCCTGGTGGCCGGTGGTCTCGTGCTGATCTGTGCCCTGCCCGGCGCGGTGATGGGGGACTGGTGTTTCCGGGTGTTCGTGAAGCCCGCGCTGCCGCCGGAGGTGCCGGTGCTGGCGGTCGAGGCGGTGCTCGGCCTGGTGACGAGCATCGCCGGAGTAGTGCTCGGCGCGGCGTTGAAGGCCGGGTTGTGGCTGGCGGGCGGCGGCCTGGCCGCAGTGGTGCTTTCCTTCTTCTGCAAGCCGAAGCCGGCGGAGCCCGCCGTGGCGCCGGCGTTGCCGCGGGCGTGAGGTCGGCGGCGTGCGCGGCGGTGGCGGCGCCGCTCTTCGGCCTCGCGTTTCGGTCGCAGATGCACTGATTCTGCCGGCTTGAATCCCGAGTCCGACTATTCCGACGAACCGTTTTCCGTGGAGGCCGAGGCCGCCGCGCGCCGCCGCGCCTACGAGCCCCAGCCGCCGCCCGCCCCCATCGACCGCTCGCAATGGCAGCGGCCCTGGGTGCAGCTGAAGTTCTTCACCTTCCAGCCGCAGATCTACCCGAAGATGATCCGCGACGTGTCGCCTGACGCGCGGGCGGGCGATTTCGTGGCCGTCTACGACAAGCTCGGCAAGCGGCTCGGCACGGGTTTCTGGAACAAGAAGGCCAACGTGCCGCTGCGCATCATGCGTTTCAGCGGCGAGCCCGTCACGGAGTCGTACTTCGAGGAGGCGCTGCGCCGCGCCGTGGAGTTTCGCCGCGGCATGCTCCAGCTCGACGCCGTCACCAACACCTACCGTGTGGTCAATTCCGACGGCGACGGCCTGAGCGGCCTCACGGTCGATCGGCACGGCGACACGCTCTTTGTCGACGTCTGTTCGTACGGGGTGATGCAGCGCCTGCCGAAGTGGCTGAAGATCCTCCACGAGGCGCTCGGCACGAAGAACCACATCGTGCAGGTCGACGACGAGGTCGCGCACTGGGAGGGTATCCGCCCGGCCATGCTCGACCCGGTCGTCGACGAGAACGCCCCGCGGCGCGTGAAGGTGCGCGAGCATGGCGTGACGTTCGAGGTCGACTTCGAGGAGGGCCACAAGACCGGATTCTTCTGCGACCAACGCGACAACCGGCGCCGTTTCGCGGAGTTCACGAAGGGGGCGCGCGTGCTCGACCTGTGCTGCTACACCGGCGGTTTCGCCATCGCCGCGAAGGTCCACGGCGGCGCGGAGGAGGTGACCGGCGTCGACCTCGACGAGACCGCGATCGAGCAGGCCAAGCGCAACGCGAACCTCAACAACGCCCGCATCAAGTGGGTGCACGCGGACGCCTACTCCTACGCCCGCCAGATGCAGAAGAACGGTGAGGCGTGGGACGCGGTGGTGCTCGATCCGCCGAAGTTCGTGCTCAGCCGCGATCCCGAGGACGACGACGGTCCGTTCGCCGGCCGCCGCCGCTACGAGGACATCAACCACCTCGGCATCGGCCTGGTGAAGCCCGGCGGGCTCTTCGTGACCTGCTCGTGCTCCGGGCTCGTGACGATGGACCAGTTCGAGGAGTACGTGATCAAGGCCGCGCACCGGCACAACCGGCGTCTCCAGATCTTTGATCGCACCGGTCCCGGCGGCGACCATCCCGTCTATTCGAACTGCCTGGAAAGCCGCTACCTGAAGGTCCTCTGGGCCAAGGTGGTGTGAGGCGGCGCCGCGAGGTTTCCATCGACAGCGCGCCGGCGGCCGGCTGAGGTTTTCCGCATCGCCACCGACCCACAGAACCCGACCGCCGCGCGCGCGTGGAGCTGGATCCCCACGCTGTATTTCACGCAGGGGCTGCCCAACGTCGCGGTCGCGACGCTCTCGGTGGCGCTCTACAAGAGCCTCGGCGTCTCCAACGCCGACATCGCGTTCTACACGAGCTGGCTGTACGTGCCGTGGGTGATCAAGCCGTTGTGGTCGCCGCTGGTCGAGCTGCTCGGGCGCAAGCGACTGTGGATCGTGGCGACGCAGTTCCTGATGGGAGCGGTGTTCGCCTCGGTCGCACTCACGATCCCCGGCCCGGCGTTTCTCCAGGCGACGCTCGCGCTGTTCTGGCTGCTGGCGTTCGGCTCGGCCACGCACGACATCGCGGCCGACGGCTTCTATCTGCTCGCGTTGCCGGAGTACCAGCGTGCGGCGTTCGTCGGCGTGCGCAGCACGTTCTTCCGTTTTGCGATGATCGCGGGGCAGGGAGGGCTGGTGTGGCTGGCCGGTCGCTGGATCAGGGCGGGGACTGGCGCGGCGCAGGCGTGGTGCTGGGTGTTCGCGATCCTCGCGGGCTTCTTCGCGCTGGTGGCGTTGTATCACCACTTTGCCCTGCCAAGGCCGACGTGCGATGTGGTGGCGAAGCCGAGCCGCAACGTGCTCGGCGGCTCGCTGGCGGTGTTTGCCGCGTTTTTCCGCAAGAAGGGGATCGTGCCGGCGCTCGCGTTTCTGCTGTTCTACCGGTTCGCCGAGGCGCAGTTGGTGAAACTGGTGCAGCCCTTCCTGCTCGATCCGCGGGAGAAAGGGGGCATGGGGCTCGCGCTCGATCAGGTCGCTTTCTGCTACGGCACGGTCGGCACCGTGGCGCTGCTCGCCGGCGGACTGCTCGGCGGCTGGGCGGTGTCGCGCGTCGGGCTCAAGCGGCTGCTCTGGCCGATGGCGCTGGCGATCAACGTGCCGAACCTCGTCTATGTCTACCTCGCGGTGGTCCAGCCCGCGTCGCTGGCGGCCGTGGGCGTCTCGATCGGCGTGGAGCAGTTCGGCTACGGCTTCGGCTTCGCCGCGTACATGCTCTACATGATGCTCTTCGCCGAAGGGGAGAACAAGACCGCCCACTACGCGCTCTGCACAGGTTTCATGGCGCTGGGCATGATGCTCCCCGGCCTGAAGGCCGGCTGGTTGCAGGAGCAGCTCGGCTACGTGAATTTCTTCGGCTGGGTGTGCCTCGCCACAATCCCGTCGTTCGCCGTGACTGCGCTGATCAAAGTGGACGACCACTACGGCAAGCGGCGCGCGGCGTGAGCAGGCCCGCGAGCGGGAGCAGACCTCCGGCCGGTCGAGCGGGGCGCGAGCCGTAGGGCCGAGGCTGGATCCCGTAGATCCAGTCGGAGACTGGACCTACGGGCGTATCCCGCCGCGTAGCCGGATCGGTCTCCGCGCGGCCGCGCCGGGTCAGCGAGCGGGCGCCGGTTTGGTCTTGGCGGGGGACTTCACCTTTGCCGCCGGTTTGCGCTTGGCCGGTTGGATCGCGAGGTAGGTGCGGTTGCGCATGAGCGTCTCGAAACTCTCGAGCAGGCGCACGCCTTCGCGCGGTTTCACGAGGTCGCGCTTGGTGGCGTGGTCGATCTGGCGCTTCATCTGGCGGCAGAGCAGTTCCTCGTCGTACTGCACGCCTTCGAGCACGGTGCCGATGCGGTGGCCGCTGATCGACTCCTCGATGTAGAAGCCGTTGGGCTCGTCGTTCTCGAGGAAGACGTGGACCTCGTCGACGCGGCCGAAGAGGTTGTGGAGGTCGCCCATGATGTCCTGATACGCGCCGGTGAGGAAGACGCCGAGGTAGTAGGGCTGTTTCGTGAGCGGGTGGAGCGTCACGTAGTCCTTCACGTCCTGGAGATCGATGAAGCTGGAGATCTTGCCGTCGGAGTCGCAGGTGATGTCGACGAGGATGGCGTTGACCGTCGGACGCTCCTTGTGGCGGTGGAGCGGGGCGATGGGGAAGAGCTGCTTGAGGGCCCAATGGTCGAGGAGCGACTGGAAGACGGAGAAGTTGCACACGTACTGGTCGGCCAGGAGCTTCTTCAACTCGCGGAGCTCCTCGGGCTGGTAGCCGGTCTCGGGGCCTTCCTGGTCGATGTTCTCACAGACCTGCCAGAAGAGCGATTCGGCGGCGGCGCGGTTCTCGAGGTCGAGGTAGCCGAGTTTGAAAAGCGAGTACGCCTCCTCCTTCTTCTGCACGGCGTCGTGGAAGCGCTCGAGGCGGCCGAGCTTGGCCCGGTTCTTGAGGAGGAACTCGAGGTCGGCGACGATCTTGTGCTTCTGGGTGGGGGTCTTGGTGGCCTCGATGGACTCGCGCTTGGAGATGGCGTCGAACACCTCGATGACGAGCATCGAGTGCGGCGCGGTGAGGGCGCGGCCGCTCTCGGAGACGATGTCCGGCAGGGCGACGCCGGCGGAGGTGCAGATCTCGCGGATGTTGAAGACGACGTCGCGGGCGTATTCGCCCATCGAGTAGTTCATCGACGAGTCGAAGTTGGTGCGGGAGCCGTCGTAATCGATGCCGAGGCCGCCGCCGACATCGAGGTAGCCCATCGGGAAGCCCATCTTGGCGAGCTGGCAATAGAAGCGCGCGGCCTCGATCACGGCGTTCTTGATCGTGATGATGTTGGGGACCTGCGAGCCGATGTGGAAATGGACGAGGCGCAGGCACTGGCCGAGCTTGGCGGCGCGGAGTTTGGCGGTGCCGACGAGCAGCTCGGCGGTGGTGAGGCCGAACTTGGCGTTGTCGCCGGTGGAGGTGGCCCACTTGCCCTCGCCGCGGGTGACGAGCTTGAGCCGGAAGCCGATCATGGGCTTCACGCCCATCTCGGAGGAGAGGGTGATGATGTCGTCGATCTCGGAGAGTTGTTCGACGACGAGGATGACCTTCTTGCCCAGTTTGCGGCCGAGCAGGGCGAGGCGGATGTAGTCGTGGTCCTTGTAGCCGTTGCAGATGATGAGCGACTTGGCGTCCTCGTGCATCGCCAGCGCAATCATCAGCTCGGGCTTGGAGCCGGCTTCGATGCCGAAGTGGTACTCCTTGCCGGCGGCGAGGATCTCTTCGACGACCTCGCGCAACTGGTTGACCTTGATCGGGAAGACGCCGCGGTACTCGCCCTTGTAGCCTTCCTCGGCGATGGCCTTGTGGAAGGCCTCGTTGAGCGCGACGACGCGGTGGCGGAGCAGATCCTGGAAGCGCACGACCATCGGCGCCTTCAGGCCCATGTCGAGGGCCTCCTTCACGACGTCCATCACGCGCACGGCGCGGCCGTCCTTGAGGGGTTGGACCGAGACCTGACCGTCGGGGTCGACCTGGTAATGGCCGGCGCCCCAGCGTTTGAAGCCGTAGAGTTGCTCGGATTTTTCGACGGACCAGGCGGAAGCGGGCTTGGTTTTCAACGGGAGCGGCGGGCGGTTGGGTCGGTGTGGCGGCGGTGGGCGAGGGCGGTGTTCCCGGGCGGTGCGGCGGCAAGCTCTGGGCTTGCGTTTGCAGAGGGGGCCGGGATGAATCGCCCCTTCATTTCCAAAGAACTCCACGCCTTCGCAATGCACAAAATGCTCCTTCCCCTCGACCTGCCCACGTTCCTCGCCCAAGCCGTCGCTCCGGCCGGTGCGCCGCAAGGCGGTGGTTGGATGAGCATCCTGCCGTTCGTTCTGCTCATGGCCGCGATGTGGTTCCTGATGATCGCCCCGCAGCGCAAGAAGCAGAAGGAGCACGCGAAGATGCTCGCCGCGATCAAGAGCGGGGACGAAGTCCTCACCTCCGGCGGCATCTACGGCACCATCGTCACCGTGCGCGAGGACCGCTTCGTGGTCCGCATCGGCGACGGCACCAAGGTCGAGCTGGCCAAGGGTTTCGTGCAGTCCGTCGAGAAAAAGAGCGACTCCGACAAGAAGTCGGACTGAGCTGCCTGCGCTTCCGTCTCCGGCAAACCCCTTCGGCGCGCCCGCCCGGCGCGCCGCACCCCTTTTAACACAGACCGACCATGTACCAACGCATCCTCTGGAAATTCGCCCTCACGGCGATGATCCTGCTCTGGGCGACCTTCAACCTGGTGCCCTTCTCGGAGACGCCGTTCCCGGACCACCTCAAGCAGGAGTCCACGGCCCAGCGCGACGAACTCCTCAAGCTCCTCGAGCGCGCCCAGCAGCGCGTGGACGAGAAGAAGGCCCCCAGCGTCTTCGTCGCCCTCAAACAGATCGGGCGCGAGGAACGCGTGGACATGGCGAAGTTCTTCCCTGAGGTCCGCCTCGAGTCGTCGCTGAAGAACATCGAGAAGCGCAACGACATCCTCTTCGACTACCTGCTCAAGCAGTCCAAGCCCCGTCTCCAGCTCGGTCTCGACCTCAAGGGCGGTGTCGCGTTCACCCTCGAGGCGTCGTCGCTCGACACCCCCGGCGAGCACGAGAGCGTGAAACAGCTTCAGCTCGACAAGGCCGTCGAGATCATCGGCACCCGCGTCAACGGCCTCGGCGTCACCGAGCCGGTCATCCGCCCGGTGGGCAAGAATCGCATCGAGGTCCAGCTGCCCGGCGTCTCCACCAAGGACAATCCCGAGGTCGTCAACGTCCTCAAAAAGCCCGCCCGCCTGGACTTCCGCCTCGTGCATCCGCAGTTCGCGTACATGCCGGAGCCGCTGCCGGTTGCGGCGCTCCCGCCCGGCCATGTCAACATGAGCATGGACTCCGACGATGCGGATGGCCGCCCGACCACCGTGTATTGCGCCGTGAAGCGCATCCCGGAGATGACCGGCGAGACCGTGACCGATGCGCGTCCGACGATGGACATGTACGGCGGGTTCGAGATTCTCCTGCGCTTCAACGACGCCGGCGCGAAGAAGTTCGCCGATGTCACCGGCGCCAACGTCGGCCGCCTGCTCGGCATCGTGCTCGACGGCAAGCTCTACTCGGCCCCGCGCATCAACGACCGCATCGGCGGCGGCAACGCCCAGATCACCGGCAAGTTCACACAGCGCGAGGCGGTCGAGCTCTCCAACGTCCTCAACAATCCGCTCGATGTGGACCTGAAAGTGGTCGAGCAGTACGAGGTCGGCAAATCCCTCGGCGACGACGCGGTCATGAGCGCCAAGACGGCGTTCATCATCAGCACCGCGCTGACCATCGGCTTCATCCTCTTCTTCTACACCTACGGCGGTCTCATCGCCGCCATCGGCATGGGCTGCAACGTCTTCGTCATCCTCGGCGTCATGGCGATGCCGGGACTCGAGGCCACGCTCACCATGCCGGGCATCGCCGGCATCGTGCTGACCTTGGCCATGTCGGTTGACGCCAACATCCTCATCTTCGAGCGCATGAAGGAGGAGTTGGCGACGGGCAAGTCGCTCCCGGCCTCCCTCGAGGCGGGCTTCGAGAAGGCGTGGTCCGCCATTCTCGACTCCAACGTCACCACCTTGCTCGTCGGCATCATCATGTGGTCGATGGGCTCCGGCCCGGTGAAGGGCTTCGGTGTCACGCTCACCATCGGTATCTTCACCACGATGTTCGCGGCGATGATCGTCAGCAAGCTGCTGCTCCAGACGCTCATCCTCCCGGGCACCATGAAGCGCCTGCCGATGTTCTCGATCCTGCAGAACACCAAGTACGACTTCCTGAAGTACGGCCGGATCGCCTTCATCAGCTCGTGGGTGATCGTCGGCATCGGCGTGGCGGTGGTCGCGATCAAGGGCAAGGACATCATGGGCGTCGACTTCGTGGGCGGCGACCAGGTGACCATCACCTACGCGCAGGAGAAGGATGTGGGCGTGTTGCGCGAGGTTGCCCTGAAGGGCACCGGCGTGCGCGAGGCGACCTTCGCCTACCAGACCCAGCTCGGCACCGACAAGAAGGTGCTCAAGTGCACCACCGAGTTCGGCAAGGGCGCCACCGTCGTCGCCGCGCTCCAGTCCAACTTCCCGGAGGCCAAGTTCGTCGACGCCGGCGTGACCAGCATCGGCCCCTCCGTCGGCTCCGAGATCCTGCGCAGTGCCGTGATCTCCGTCGGCCTCGCGCTCGTGGGCATCCTGCTCTACGTGGCCTTCCGCTTCGAGTTCGGCTACGGCATGGGCGCGGTGGTCTCCACCGTCCACGATCTCTTGATGACGATCGGCCTGTTCGTGCTGTTCGACCGCCAGTTCAACGCATCGATGGTCGCCGCCATCCTCCTGATCATCGGCTACTCGATCAACGACACCATCGTCGTGTTCGACCGTATCCGCGAGGAACTGGCGAGCAACCCCGAGGGCTCGCTGCGCGACGTGCTCAACCGCGCGCTCAACCTCACGCTCTCGCGCACGATCATCACCGGCGGCACCACGCTGCTCACGGCCATCACCCTCATCGTGGTCACCACCGGCGACGTGAACGACATCGCCTTCACCCTCCTCATCGGTGTGCTCACCGGTACGTTCTCCTCGCTGTTCATCGCCTGCCCGGTCTTCTACTGGTGGCACAAGGGCGATCGCCGGCATGTCGAGGCGCACCGCGACATCGCGCCGAAGTACGAGTGGGAAGGCGCGAGCAAGGCCTCCGAGTAAGCCGCCGCGCGCGCCCGCCTTTCGGGGCTGGCGCACGCCGTCGTCTCCCATGTCCGCCACGGTGAAACACCGTTGGAACCATCAACCCGTGGCCGCGGAAGCGGTCACGCGGCTCGTCTCCGCCCTCCAGACCAGCCCCGTGCTGGCCGAGCTGCTCGTGCGCGCCGGTTGGGCTGATCCCGACGAGGCGCGGCGCTTCCTCCAGCCGCGCCTGGCCGAGCTCGAGGACCCGTTCCGCATCGCCGGGATCGACCGCGCCGTCGCGCGTCTCCAGGCGGCCATCGCGGCGCGCGAGCCGCTGGTGATCCTCGGCGACTACGATGTCGACGGGGTGAGCAGCACCGCCTTCCTCGTCAGCATCCTGCGCCAGTTCGGCCTCGCGCCGCGCTTCATCGTGCCGCTGCGCGCCGAGGAGGGCTACGGCCTGAGCCGCAACGCCATCGATCGTGCGTTGGAGGCCGGCGTGCCGCAGCTCTTCGTCGCCCTCGACTGCGGCACCAACTCCTGCGCCGAGGTCGCGTACCTGCGTTCCCGTGGCGTCGATGTCGTGATCGTCGACCACCATCGCTCGAAGGAGGCCGTGCCGGAGGAGGCGATCCTCGTCAACCCGCACGTCCACGCCGAGGCGGCCTCGCCCGCCTGGCAGAACCTCTGCACCGTCGGCCTCGTCTTCAAGCTCGTGCACGCGCTCTTCAAGGCGATGCGCGACGCCGGCAGCCCGGTCGCCCACGCCATCAAGCTGCGCGACTACCTCGACCTGGTCGCCATGGGCACCGTGGCCGATCTCGTGCCGCTGCTCGGCGAGAACCGCATCCTCGCCAAACATGGCCTCTCCATCCTTGAGCAGACCACGCGTCCCGGTCTGCTCGCCCTCATGGAGGTGAGCGGCATCGACCGGGCCAATGGTCTCCAGCCGGTCGATATCTCGTTCCGCATCGGCCCGCGGATCAACGCCAGCGGCCGTCTGGCCGATGCCGCCGTCTCCGTGGAATTGATCCTCAGCGAGGATCGCACCTTCTGCCAGGAGGCCGCCCGGCAGCTCGACGGCTTCAACCGCGAGCGGCAGGACATCGAGCGTCGCATCACCGAGGACGCCGAGCGCCAGGTCGAGGAACGCTACACCGGCGACCACGGCATCGTGCTCTACGACGACGGCTGGCATCCCGGCGTGGTCGGCATCGTCGCCAGCCGCGTATCGCGGAAGTTCAACCGGCCCTGCATCGTGCTCGGCCGCGAGGGCGAGCTGGCGAAGGGGTCGGGCCGGTCCGTCTTCGGCATCAATCTGGTGGATTCGCTGGGCGACTGCCACGAGCTGCTCGGCAACTGGGGCGGCCACCCGATGGCGGTCGGCGTGTCGCTCGACCGCACGCGGGTCGAGGCGTTCCGCGCGCGTTTCAACGCCGCGGTGGCGCAGCGCCTCGCCGGGCGCGAGCTCGACCGCACGATCGACATCTCGGCGTGGGTCGACCTCGAGTCCGTCGACGAGCACCTGATGGGCGAGCTCGCGTTGCTGCACCCCTTCGGCCAAGGCAATCCGAAGCCCGTTTTCGCGGCCTCGGGGGTGGTTTTCGCCAAGCGCCCGGAGGTCTTCAAGGACCAGCATTTCCGCTTCCAGCTCGACGACGCCCACGGCCGCCGCCTCTTCGGTGTGGCGTGGAAGATGGCGGACCGGCTGCCGCCCGCCGGCCGCCGGGTGGATCTCGCGTTCGAGCTCGTGTGGAACCACTTCAACGGCCGCAAGCTCCTCCAGCTCGAGCTGCTCGACTGGCGCCTAGCCAAGTAAGCCGCGGGCTGCGACTACTGCTGTCGCGATCGCTGGTCCAAGCCTATGGCACGTGCCTCCCGGCCGCGGCGCCCGCCCCGGCCGGCAGCGGGCGCGGTCCGCGGATTGCGTTTGCGGCCGGCGCGGGGATTCCACCTTTTCGCAACGTGACCGCTTCGTCGCCGCAATTACCGGACCGTTTCCGCTGGGCCTGGGCCGTTGCCCTCGCCGGCAGCGTGGTGCTGGCTTCGGACAACAACCCGCAGGTGCCGGTGCCGAGCTTCGTGGGCCTCGACAAGCTCGCCCACTTCGGGGTGTTCGGCCTGCTCGCCACCCTGGTCCTGCGCACGCCGGCGGTGTGGAGCCGCCCGCGCTGGCGCGCGTGGCTCGCGGTCGGCGCGGTCTCCCTGTTCGGCATCACCGACGAATGGCACCAGAGTTTCACGCCCGGCCGGGCGGTGGAGTTCGCCGACTGGGTCGCCGACACCGCCGGCGCCGTGCTCGCGGTGGTGCTGTACCTGCGCTGGTCCTGGTATCGGCAGGTGCTCGAAACCCCGTTGCGCCGGCGCGTGCGGCCGGCTGCGCCCGCCGGATCGCCGCAACCCGCTTCCGCCGGTCCGGCGCTCGACCGAGAACTCCCGGCGCTCGACTCCTGATCGGCTCCGGCGGTTCAGAGGCGCTTCACGGCGTAGGTGAAGGCTTCCTCGATGCGAGCGAGGTCCTCGTCGGAGTGCAGGGCCGAGATGGCGGTGCGGATGAGGTCCTTGCCGGGCGGCACGGCGGGGGCGATGGAGAGGACCGTGAATACGCCCCGCTCCAGCAGCAACTGCCAGAGACGATAGGCGCGTTCCTTGGAACCGACGACCACCGGCACGGCCGGCGTCTCGCTGCCCCACGTGTCGAGGCCGAGCGAGCGGAGGAACGCGACGTAGCGCCGGGTGTTGGCCCAGAGGCGTTCGCGGTGCTGCGGCTCGGTCTGCATGATCGCGAGCGCCGCCTCGGCGGCTGCCGCCTGCGCCGGCGCGAGCGCGGCGCTGAAGATCGTGTGCTTGGAGTGCGTGCGCAGGTACTCGATCGAGGCGCGCTTGCCGGCGACGAAGCCGCCCGTGCTGCCGAGCGATTTCGAGAGGCTGCCGACGATGATGTCGACCTTGTCGGAGAGCCCGAAGTGATCGGCGGTGCCGCGGCCCTCGCGGCCGAGCACGCCGAACCCGTGGGCGTCGTCGAGCACGTTGAAACACTCGAACTCCTCCGCGATCGCGACCAGTTCCGGGAGCTTCGCGATGTGGCCTTCCATCGAATACACGCCTTCGACGACCAGCAGGCGGGCGGCGTCCTCCGGGATCGCCTTGGCGACTTCGCGCAGGTCGTCGGGGCTGTTGTGGGCGAAGCGTTCGACGGTGGCGTTGGAGAGGCGGATGCCGTCCCAGAGGCAGGAGTGGATGTTCTTGTCGGCGAGGACGACGTCGCCCTTGGCGGCGAAGGCGGCGATGCCGGACATGCAGGAGAGGTAGCCGGCGGCGTGGATGTGGCAGGCTTCCTTGCCGAGAAAGGCGGCGAGTTTCTCCTCGAGGGAAAGATGGTAGGCGCGGGAGCCGTTGGAGACGCGGGCGCCGGTGGGGCTGGCCCCCCACTTGGCCATCGCGCGCTGGCCGGCCTCGATGACCTTCGGGTGGAACGAGAGGCCGAGGTAATCGTTGCTCGCGAGCATGATCAGGTCGCGTCCGTCGAGGCGGAGACGGGTTCCCTGCTGCGCTTCCATGGCGTGGTAGTACGGGGCGAATCGCAGCCGCGCCTTGGTGGCGGAGTCGTCGGCGCAGCGCGCCGCGATCGCGTTCCGGGTGCGGGAGAAGAAGGGGAAGGCCATGGAAGCGGAAAATGAAGGGCGGCGGCCGGCCGGCTGGCAACGGGAAAGCCGGAGGGTTGACC
>JAEXPQ010000024.1 GCA_023446735.1 Verrucomicrobiota bacterium | reverse complement strand
CTCTTCAACCGCGGCGAGGTCGAGACCACCATCACCTTGAAGTGGGGTCCGTGGGGCAACCTGCCGACCGAGCGCGTCGGCATGACCTTCCGCGTGCGTGATCTCTGGCGACAGCAGGACCTCGGCGAGTTCAAGGACAGCTTCGAAACCAAGGTCGCGCCCCACGGCGTCGTGCTCGTGCGGCTGATCGCGGTTCCCGACCGCGCGCCCTGAACGCCGCCCGCCGCACCCGCACCATGCTCGCCCGCATTCTCCAGTCGGCCGCGCTCGCCCTGCTTCCCGTCGCCTTGGCGGTCGCCGCACCAACGGCGCCGCTCAAGCCGCGCATCGTGGTGCTGACCGACATCGGCCCGAGCGAGATCGAGCCCGACGATCACGAGTCGATGGTGCGCCTCTTGTGCTACGCCGACCGTTTCGAGATCGAAGCGGTCATCACCGGTAGCGGCTGGAACACCAGCGGCCGTACTTACCCGCCGGAGTGGATGGACATCCTTCGCAGCACGCTCGACGCCTACGCGCAGGACGTGCCGAACCTGATGAAGCGCTCCGCGCAGACCGCTTTTCGCGCCGACGAGGAGCAGCAGGAACTCGGCTACTGGGCGAGCCCGGCGTATCTCCGCTCCCGCGCAATGCTCGGCAGTCCCCGCCTCGGGTTCGCTGCGCTGGGCGAGAACAACGACTCCGCCGGCAGCGAGTTCCTGATCCGCCTCGCCGCCGAGCCTGACCCGCGGCCCATCTGGGTCTGCGTGTGGGGCGGAGCGAACACCTTCGCGCAGGCCGTCTGGCGCCTCCAACAACAGGGCGACCCCGAGCGCCTGAAGACGTTCCTGCACAAGTTCCGCGTCTACACGATCACCGACCAGGATAAGGACTGGGGCAAAGATGTGCCGTTCTCGATCAGCTCGCACCAGTGGCTGCGCCGCGAGTTCGCACAGGACCTCGTGTTCCTCTGGGACGAATCCGCGTGGCTCTTCCAGAACGAGACCGGCAAGGCCAACTGGGCCGAGCACGAGAAGGAGATCCAGGGACATGGACATCTCGGCCGCGAGTATCCGAAGTTCAAATGGGGCGTGGAGGGCGACACCCCGTCCTTCCTCTACGTGATGCCGAACGGCCTCAACGCGCCCGAGCATCCGGGCTGGGGCGGGTGGGGCGGCTTCTTCGCCCGCGGCACCGGCCCCGACGGCGTGACCAGCGCCTATGTCAACCAGTCCGGCACGCCGGCCGGTCCCGTCTCCCGGCGGTACGAGGAGCGCTTCTATCCGGCCATCTTCAACGACTTCGTCGCCCGTATCCGCTGGTCCGAACAAGGCTCCGGCAACCGCAACCCTGTCGTCGTGATCGGCGGCGACAGTTCGCCGGAGCCGGTTGCTTCGGCGGGCGAGGCGGGCGCTTTGCTCACGGTCGACGCCTCCGCTTCCCATGACCCGGATCATGACGCGCTGCATTTCTCCTGGTGGATTCTGCCGGAGGCCGGCGACTACCGCGGTCCCGTGCGCATCGACGGGGCCGATTCCCCCAGCGCGATGGTGCGCCTCCCCGCGGACGCTGCCGGGAAGACGTTCCACCTGGTCTGCGAGGTCACCGACAACGGCCTCCCTCGCCTGACCAGCTATCGAAGGATCCTGATCACCGCAGTTCCCACCGCTTCGCAATGAGCCGGCTTCGCTGGCTCGTCCAACCGCCCGAGGGCCAACCCGGCCTGCGCCTCCCGTCACACGCTCCACTCGAAAAACATGAATAACGTCATCCTCCGCATCCGCTCGCTGAAGTCTGCCGGGATTTTGTTGGCTGCGCTTCTCCTGGCTGCGCCTGCTTTCTCCGCCGATGAAAGCTGCACGACCTGCGGCGGCGCCGTCTCCGTCAGCGGCGACTTCACCCACCGCAAAGCCGACACCACGCCCGCGGTCGCGGGCACCGGTTTCAAACCCGAGACCTACCGGGAGGAGGTTTACGGCAACGCCTTCACCGTCACCATCGCGAACCTTCCCGCCGGCCGCTACACGGTCGAGATCGGCGCGGTCGAAACCTTCTTCAAGACACCGGGCGAGACCGTGTTCGACGTGCGTGCGGGCGACGTCTTGCTCGCCAAGGACTTCGATCCGGTCGCCGTCGCCGGAGGCCCCTACCTTCTCGCCACGATCAAGGGCACCGTCGAGAAACCCGACGACGCCCTGCGCGGCCCGATGCGTCTCGCGTTCACCGCCACCAAGGGCCACGCGAAGTTCCATACCGTCACCATCCGCGACGCCTCCGGCGCGGAGGTGCTCGCGTTCGCCGCCAACGAGCTCGCCGACGTCTATTCGGCGCAGGCGTCGCAGGTGCCCGAGATCAAGGAGCCGGCGATCTGGCGTGATCCGTCCAAGCCGCTCCGCGCCCGCGCCGACGACCTCATCCGGCGCATGTCGCTCGCCGAGAAGGGCGCCCAGCTCAAGAACGCGGCCCCGGCCATCGAGCGCCTCGGCCTGCCGTCCTACGACTACTGGAACGAGGCGGCCCACGGCGTCGCCAACAATTATTACGCCACCGTCTTCCCGCAGGGTGTCGGCGCCGCCGCCTCGTGGAACCCGGCGCTCTTCCGCCAGGAAGGCCAGGTCATCGGCGTCGAGGGCCGGGCGAAGTTCAACGACTACGCCAACCGCAACGCCGGCAACTCCAAGTGGTGGGCCGGTCTCACCTACTGGGCGCCCAACGTGAACATCTTCCGCGATCCGCGCTGGGGCCGCGGCCAGGAGACCTTCGGCGAGGATCCGTTCCTCACCTCCGAGATCGCGATCGAGTTCGTCCGCGGCATGCAGGGCGACCACCCGACCTACATGACCGCCATGGCCTGCGCCAAGCACTACGCGGTGCACAGCGGACCGGAGCTCGAGCGCCATCGCTTCAACGCCGTCGTCACCGAGCGCGACCTCTACGACACCTACCTCCCGCAGTTCGAGCGCCTCGTCCGCGAGGCCAAGGTCGCCGGCGTCATGAGCGCCTACAACGCCATCGACGGCGTCCCCGTCAGCGCCAGCCCCTTCTTCCTCACCGAACTCGTCCGCAAGCGCTGGGGCTTCGAGGGCTACATCGTCTCCGACTGCGATGCCATCCGCGACATCTACAACCCCAAGCAGCACGCCTACGTGAAGACCGCCGAGGAGGCCGCCTCCCTCGCCGTGAAGGCCGGCTGCAACCTCTGCTGCGGCGGGGACTACAACGCCCTCGTGCGCGCCGTCCAGCTCGGTCTGATCACCGAGAAGGAGATCGACCAGGCGCTCTACCACACGCTGTGGACCCGCTTCCGCCTCGGCCTCTTCGATCCGGCCGAAATGGTTCCGTTCTCCAAATACACCCTCGCCGACAACGACCTGCCCACCCACGGCCAGGTCGCCCTCGAGCTCGCCCGCCAGTCCATCGTGCTGCTCAAGAACGACGGCGTGCTCCCGATCGACCGCAACAAGTACAAGCAGATCGCCGTCATTGGCCCCAACGCCGCCTCGAAGTCCATGCTCGAGGGCAACTACCACGGCTCCGCCTCGACCCCGATCTCCATCCTCGACGGCATCCGCCATGTCGCCGCCGCCGAGCTGAAGATCCTTCACGCCCTCGGCAGCCCCGTCACGACCAAGCCCGGCACCGCTCCCTGGAGTGGCCAGGACAACACCACCGCCCGCCCCGTCGCCGAGCTCAAGGCCGAGGCCCTCGCACTCGCCGCCCAGGCCGACCTCGTCATCTACGTCGGCGGCATCACCGCCGGCCAGGAAGGCGAGAGCTTCGACCGTACCGAGATCGAACTCCCGCCCGAACAGTCGGACCTCATCAAGGCCCTTCACGCCACCGGCAAGCCCGTCGTCATGGTCAACTGCAGCGGCTCCGCCATGGCGTTGCCGTGGGAGGACGAGCACCTCTCCGCCATCGTCCAGGCCTGGTATCCGGGTCAGGCGGGCGGGCGCGCCGTCGCCGACGTGCTCTTCGGTTTCTACAACCCCTCCGGCCATCTCCCGGTCACCTTCTACCGCTCGACCGCCGACCTGCCGGCCTTCACCGACTACTCGATGCGGAACCGGACCTACCGGTACTTCACGGGCAAGCCGCTCTACGCGTTCGGCCACGGCCTGAGCTACACGACCTTCGACTACGCCAACCTCCGCGTCGCGCGGGCAGGGGAGGGTGCGCTTACCGTCACCGTCGAGGTCGCCAACACCGGCACCTGCGACGGCGACGACGTCGTGCAGCTCTACGCCACGCCGCCCGCCTCCTCGCAGCCGCAGGAGATCCGCGCGCTGTGCGGTTTCACCCGTATGAACCTGAAGGCCGGCGAGAAGCGCACCGTCACGATCACCGTGCCAGCGATCGCGCTGCGCCGCTGGAGCACCGCGAAGAAGGACTATGAGATCCCGGCCGGCGAATGGACCATCGCCGCCGGCGCCTCCTCCGCCGACCTGCGCCAGACCGCCAAGATCAAGCTCTGACCCCGCCGCCCGATGCCCCTCCTCGCCTCCCGCAGCGCCCGGCTCGCCTCCGCGACCGGCGCTCTCCTTCTCGCCGGTCTCGCGCCGCTGACGCTGCCCGCGGCCGAGGAATCCATCGCCTCGCCCGACGGCCGCATCGTCGTCACCGTCGGCGACACCGCCGGCCTCCGTTACCGCGTCGCCTTCGACGGCCAGCCGGCGCTCGTCGACTCCCGCCTCGGGCTCGACTTCGCCGGCGGCTTCTCGCTCGGGCGCGCCGCCACCATCGAGACCGCCCGCCGCACCGCACACGCCTCCACGTGGGAGAACCCGTTCGGCCAGCACCGCACCGTGCGCGACCATTACCGTGAGCTCACTGTGGCGCTGCGCGAAAAGTCCGATACGCCGGCGCGCCTCAACCTCATCGTGCGCGCCTACGAC
>JAEXPQ010000257.1 GCA_023446735.1 Verrucomicrobiota bacterium | reverse complement strand
GCCGGAGGCGTGGGCGCGGCGGCGGAATTGCCGAGGTGGAGCGCGGCGTTCCCAGGAGTGGGGTGCTCGCTGGGCGTGTTCATGGCGAACTACGGGTTCAGCACCCGCTGCACTTCGGCGTGGAGTTTCGGATGCGCGGCGAGGGTGGACTTCGCGCCCATGGGGTCGCGGCCCTGCCAGTCGGTGATCACGCCGCCGGCGCCGCGGATCACCGGCACGAGCGCGGCGATGTCCCACGGGCTCATGATCGGGTCGCCCATGATGTCGGCCCAGCCGGTGGCGAGGAGCAGGTAGCCGTAGCAGTCGCCCCAGGTGCGGAGCATGCGCACGCGACCGCAGAGCGCATCCCAGCCGGCGGCGCTCTGGTGCTTCGGCACGGAGAGCGAGTCGGAGACGAGCAGCGTGGCCGAGGCGAGGTCGGCGGGCTCGCGCAGGCGGACGGGCCGGCCGTTGAGCGTGGTGGTGGCGCCGTCGCCGACGACGAGCTGGTTGAGCACGGGCTGGTGGATACAGCCGAGGATCGGTTGGCCGTTGTGCAGCAGGGCGATGAGCGTGCCGAAGAGCGGGCAGGCGGTGGCGAAGCTCTTGGTGCCGTCGATCGGGTCGAGGACCCAGACGAACTCGGCGTCGATCCGGTCGTTGCCGAACTCCTCGCCCAGCACGCCATGCGTCGGGAAGCGCTTCGCGATCATCGCACGCATCAGTTCCTCGGCGCCGCGGTCGGCGGCGGTCACGGGGGTCTGGTCGGCCTTGAGCTCGACGGCCACCTCGTGGCTGCCGAAAAGCGGGCGGATGAAGTCGCCGCTGGCGAGGGCGAGTTCGTGCAGGAAGGCGCGATAGGGTGCGAGGTCCACGGCGCCGAGGTTGGGGGAACCGGCGGCAGACGGCACGCTGTTTTTGGTGGGCGACGACGGCGGGGGCGGTTTGCATCGCGGCATGCATTGGCGCGCGGTTCCGATCCACTTCGTCGACTTCGAGGGCAGCCTCGCGGGCGGGGTGGTTGAGTACGGCGTGGCGGTGTTGCAGGGCGGGGAGGTCGTCGAGACGGCCACGCGCTTGTGCTGGCCGGGCGGCGCGATCCGGCGCGAGGACTCGGCGGTGCACGGGATCGGCGCGGCCGACGTGGCCGGGGCTGCACCGCTGGCCGACGACTGGGAGCGCTTCGCGGGCTGGCGGCAGCGTGGGCTGTTGGCGGCGCATTTCGCGGGCACGGAGAACTCGCTGCTCAAGGCCGCGTGGCCCTTTGCCCGGCGGTCGCCGGACTTTTCCCGTCCCGGGCAGATGACGAACGACTGGGGTCCGTGGGTCGACACCGGCCGCTTGCTGCCGCAGCTGTTCCGCGGGATCGAATCGGCGCGGCTCGAGGATCTGGTGACGCAGTTCGGGCTCGGCGAGGCGCTGGCGGCCGCGGCCGAACAGTACTGCCCGCCGGGGCGGCGGCGCTACCACGCGGCGCTCTACGATGCGCTCGCGGCGGC
Organism: Verrucomicrobiota bacterium; assembly: GCA_023446735.1. Classification (GTDB taxonomy): domain Bacteria; phylum Verrucomicrobiota; class Verrucomicrobiia; order Opitutales; family Opitutaceae; genus CAJCBL01. Next base: position 11,370 of record JAEXPQ010000257.1, on the reverse strand, counting down.
GTTGCTGCTGCGGGCGGCGCTCGGTCGGACGGAGTTCGAGGCTGCGACCGTGGCGTGGCTGGTCGAGCTGAGCTCACTCGATCCGGCGCGGCGCGAGGCGCGCCGGCAAGGCAAGCTATTCTAGGGCATACGTTACGGCCAGAAATAGGGCGGGCGCATGCGCGAGAGGACGAACCGTTCTTCGCGGGCGGGCGAGAGCGCAAACGGCAGCGGGCCGATGGTGTCGGCGTAGAAGCCGGCGCCGGCATCACGGTTCGAGGTGACGAAGCCGAACGGCCGTTCGATCGCGATGGTGCCGGCCGGTTCGAAGACCTCGAGGGGGACGCGGGAGAGGTTGGTGTTGTTCTCCGGGGTGACGAGATAGTCGCCGGGCCGCGCCTGGGGGTTGCGCTTGTCGAGGGGGCGGGCGCCGCCGGCCTCCATGTAGTATTGGAAACCCCAGTGCCCCTGGAACCAGAGCGTCGCGGGCCGGCCGGCGAGTTGTTCGTGGAACAACCGCGCGGTGGTGCGCGAATCGGCCGCGAAGACGGCATCGGCCCGCACTACGGCGGCGGCGATCGCGACGGCCGGGATGAGCGGCCAGAGTCGCCGCCAAGCGAGGGGCTCCGCGGAACGGCGGGCCAGGGCGCGGACGACGAGGATCGCGACGACCGGAGCGAGCGGCAGCAACGACCGGCCGTTGATCGACCAATTGACGACGCCGGCGAAGACGACCGTGCCGCCGGCCCACAGGGATAGCAGCAGGCCGTCGGCCGTGCGGTCGGCGCGCAGGTCGGAGACGACGAGCCCGAGGACAAGCGCGCCCCCGGCCGCGAGCAGGGCGGCCTGGCCGATCACCCACCAACGCGACGGGGCGTCCGCGGCGAGCGAGTAGTCGCCCAGGTTCGTGGCGAACGTGAGGGCGGCGAGAATCGCCAGGGCCACGCCACCGGCCGTGGCGAGAACCCGGCGCGGGAGCAGACGCGGGGCGAGGAAGAGGACGGGCAGCAGACATCCACCGAGGAAGGCGAACAGGATCACGGACCGTTGCCAGAGGGCGCCGGGCCGGGCGGTGAGTCGGACGTAGTCGGTCGCTCCCGACAGGAGCCCGTGGCCGTAGAGCGCCGCGGTGTGGCGGTCGTAGGCGACGAGGGCCGTCGCCGGGAGAAGCAGCCACAGCAACGGGAGTGAGGGCCGGCGTTCGCGCACGAACGTGTACACCAGCAGGAGCGGCAGCAGGGCGGCCGCGAAGTACTTCGTCAATCCAGCGAGTGCGATCAGCGTGGCCGCGAGGGCAAACCAGCGGTGCCGGCGCCGGTCGAGCCCGCGGAGCCAGAACTCCAGGGACCAGAGCCAGAGGGCGAGCATCGGGATGTCGCTCATCAGGGTGGTGGCGGAGACCCAGAAGACGGGGGTGATCAGCGCGAGCAAGGCGGCGAGGGCGGGCTGTGGGCAGAAGCGTTGCGCGAGCCGGTGGACGCCGAGCACCGCGCAGACCGCCGTGGCGAAGAACACGAGGTGCAGCGCGGTCTCGCTCCAGCCGAAGAGCGCGCCGGCCGACGCGAGAAGATAGCTGGCGCCCGGCGGGTTCTGGGTCACCGCGGCGAGCGGCATCGGGGAGTCGTACCAGTGAACGGTGGTGCCGAATGGATCGGCCGGGGTCAGCAGGATCTGCCGTGCCGCGCGGAGGAAAAGGTAGTCGTCGATGTGCACCGCCTTGTGCGCGAACGGGGCGAGGCAGAGCAGGGTCGCCAACGCGAGCCAGAGCGCCGGGCGCCGATGCCACCGGGGAGTTGTCGGGGCGGGAGCAGCGGGTTGGGGCGAGGCGGTGGCGGTGGCATCCATGCGGCGCCCCGAAGATGCGCGGAGGGCTGGAGCCGGGGCAAGAGCGCGCGCGGGGACGTTCAGTTCATGCCGGCGAAACGGCGGGAGAGTGCGGCGAGGTCCACCGCGGCGAGGGAGTCGACGATCAGGTCGCAGTGGGAGAAGTCTTGGCCGCGGGTGATTTCGTGAGGGACGGCGACGCAGCGCAAACCGGCGCGCTTGGCTGCGAGGGATCCGTTGTAGGAGTCCTCGAAGGCGATTCCCTCGTGCGGCGCAACGCCGAGGCGACGTAGCGCCTCGAGGTAGAGATCGGGCGCGGGTTTCGCCTGGGGCGCGTCGCCGCGGCAGATGATCGCGTCGAAACGATCGAAGAGGCCGAGACGCCGGAGGTGGCGGTCGACCCACTGGTGGGAGGAGCTGGAGGCGACGGCGAGGCGCCAGCCCCGCGCAGCGGCTGCATCCAGCAGCGCAATTACGCCGGGCAACGGCTGGAGGGCGGCGTTGAGGTGTTCCTCGCGGGCGGATCGTTCGGCCTGGAACGCGGCGCGGTCCCAGGAGCGGCCGGTGCGTTCCTCGAGCAACTGGAACGGGTCGAGCGCCTCGTTGGTTGTGCCCACGATTTGGAGGTACTCCTCGAGTCGATAGACGGCCCCGTGGGCGCGGAAGATGGCCTGGAGCGCGGCGTAGTTGGAGGCTTCAGTCTGGAGGATGAGCCCGTCGAAATCGAGAAGAGCGGCGCGCATGGGAGGTGCGCGGCATCATGCGGGCGGCGCGAAGCGGCAGGCAAGTCTCCCGCCCCGGGGCGAACCGTGCGGCTCAGGCGAAGAGCCGGAGGACGGACTGGGTCGACTCCGAGGAGAGCGTGAGCGCGCGGAGCGCGAAGCTTTGGCGGGAGGCGTTGGCGAGGTAGGCGGCCGTTTCCGCCTCGGTGTCGGCGTTGGTGAGGTCGGCGGCGCCCTTCTTGAGGATGTCTACCATCTCTTCGGTGGCGACCCGCCGGCTGGTGAGCACGCCCAGGTTGGTGTCGAGCCCCAGGCTCTGGATCTCGAGGTTTCGGACCGAGGACTTGATCGCTTCGATCGCGGACTCGATGGCTGCGTTGTCGGTGCTCCAATCGACGGGATCCTGCGCGCCGATGGTGACGACGGAACCGCCACTGGTGGCATCGAAGCCGTCGAGCCGGGCGGAGGATTCTCCGGCCACACCGGCGAACTCGACGACGAGGCTTTCGCCGAGGAGCAGATTGATGCCGTCGTACTTGGCGTCCTTCACGACGAGGTCGGCTTGGGCGACCATGGTGTTGAAGTCTCGGGCTACCGTTTGGCGATCCGAGCTGGCGTCGGTGGGAAGCGCGCGAGCGTACTCGGCCAGACCGCGGGCCTGAACCAGCATTTCGGAGAGGGAGGCCACCGCGGCACTGGCGGCGCGGAGGGTTTTCACGCCTTGAGCGATGTGGTCGAGGCGGGCGGCGAGATCGCCGGCACGGGAGGTGAGATTGGAGGCGGTGAAGAAGGCGTCGGGATTGTCGACCGGTGAGGCGACCTTCCGGCCCGAACCGAGCCGCGCCTGGATCTGCTGCTGCGTCTCGGAGACGCTTTGCAGCGCGACCAGATTGGCGCGGATGCCGGCCTGGAGGGAAATGGAAGCCATGGTCGACCCGACGCTGATCGGGCCGTGCTCAGCTGATCGGGCGGGCGGCGCCCCGCTTGAGCGCGCATCGGCTCAAAGCCATTTGCGCCGCTTGAGGTAGACGAAGAGCGCGGCGGTACTCAAGGAGGTGACGGTTACGGCCACCCAGTAGGCAGGGCGGGAGGCGAGGAGGGGCGAGTGCTTGAAGTTCATCGAGAACCAGCTGCCGATGATCATCATGGGGATGGTCACGGCGGTGAGGCCGGTGAGCACACGCACCCCCTCGTTGGTTTCGTGCGTGGAGCGGTTGAGGAAGAGCTTGAAGGTGAAGATCAGCTGTTCGGACCAGGACTTTACCTGCTCCTCGATGCGGACCAGATCGTCGGAGAGGTCGCGCATGTACGGAAGGAGCTTGGGCCGGAAGAAGCCGGTGCGGCCGGCGGCGAGGGCGACGACCAGTTCGCGCTGGGGGCGGATGATCTGGCGCAGGGCGGTCAGGTCCTCGCGGATGTCGACGATCCGCTGGGCGAGGGGCTCCTTGCTGCGGGCGAGGACGGCCTCCTCGATGGCCTCGATCTCGGTGCGGAACTCCTCCAGGGCCGGCTTGAAGTTCTCGACGATGAGATCGAGGAGCGTGTGGGCGAAACGGTCGGGGCCGCGGACGACGGTGGCGGGGGTGCGCAGGATGCGCTCGCGGCAGGTCTGGACGGCCTTGATCGGGCGCCGGTGGAAGGTCAGGAGGAAGTTCTTCCCGAGGATGAGATCGAGCTCGGTGGTGGTGAACTTCTCGGTACGGGTGTAGTCGACGGCGTGGACGACGATGTAGATGTAGCCTTCGTAGTCCTCGACCTTCGGCAGCGGCGAATCCTGCAGGCAGTCCTCGATCGTGAGCGGATGCACCGCGAAAAGGTCCTGCATCACGAGGCGGATCTCGGCCTCGCTGGGCTCGGCGAGGTCGACCCAGAGCATGACGGCCGGGTCCTGCCGGAGGGGGGCGAGGGCCTCGGGCGGCGGGCAGTCGGCGACGAACTTGTTGTCGCGATAGACGACGCTCTGGATCATGGGAACGGGGAACTCGGAAGGTGAAACTCGAAACCGGGGATGCAGGCGGTGGCTGCGCCGGCGGATCGTGGAGGGTCGGGGATGGTGGTGCGGTGCGCAGTGCGGCGTTTCGCGATCCGCGTTTCTCTCAGATCCAGCCGCGGCGGCGGCACCAGAGGAACATGGCGAGCGTGCCGGCGAGCATCACTCCCAGCGAGACCCAGTAACCGTAGGGGCTGGACACTTCGGGCATATGCTCGAAGTTCATGCCGTACCAGGTGCCGAAGAGGATGGGCGGCATCGTGATCGCGGTGAGGGCGGTGAGCACCTTGATGCCCTCGTTGGCCTGGCTGGCGGACTTGTTGAGGAAGAGGTCGAACGAAACCAGCAGCGCGTCGCCGAGGGTGGCCAGCGTCTCCTCCTGCCGGATGAGGCTGTCGCGCAGGTCGCGGAAATAGGGCAGCATGACGGCGCGCACGATCTTGCTGTCGCCGTGGGCGAGCCGGTTGATCACATCGCGCTGGGGGCGGATGATCTGGCGCAACCCGGCGAGCTCGGAGCGGACATCGAGCAGATCGGCAGTTAGGTTCTCGGCCTGCTCCTTGAGGACGCGCGCCTCGATGCGCTCGATCTTGGCGCGCAGTTCGTCGAGCACGGGGGTGTAGCGATCGACGAGCTGGTCGATCACGTCGTGGGCGAGGCGGTCGGGGCCGCGGGCGATCACCCCGGTGGCCTTGGTACAACGTTCGACAAGCCACGCGATGGACTTGAGCGGCTTGCGATGGAAGGTGACGAGGAACTCCTTGCCGAGGAACAGATCGAGCTCGGTGGTGGTGAACTGCTCGGTCTGCGAAAGATCGACGGCGTGGGTGACGATGAAGAGGTAGTCCTCGTAGTCTTCGACCTTCGGCAGACAGTCGGGAGCGGTGCAGTCCTCGATCGCGAGCGGGTGGAATTGGAACACGCCCTCGAGCACGAGCTTGATCTCCTCCTCGGTCGGGTCGTCGAGGTCGACCCAGAGGTGCAGGCCCTTGTCGGCACGCACGAGGCGCATGGCCTCGGCTTCGAGGTCGCTGGCGACGAGCTTTCCTTCGCTGAAGACAAACGAACGGATCATGCGCGGCGGCCATCGTGCGTGCGCGCTGAGGCGACGCAAGCCGGCGGCGCGCGCGGCGGCGGAAAAGGCGCGGGGCTCAGGCCTTCACCAGGAGCTTGGCCTCCGCCTCGACGAGCGGGCGGATGAAGTCCTCGGGGGTCTGCGCGGCCATGAGCGCGTCGCGCACCGCGGGATCCTTGAGCACGCGGCAGAGGGCGCCGACGAGTGCGAGGTAGTCGCCGGGTTGGGATTTTGGCGTGGCGACGACGAAGATGAGGCGGACGGTCTGCTGGCAGTTCTCGAAGTAGACGCCGGCCGGGCTGCGACCGACCGCGACCACAATAGCTTGGGCATGTTCGGTGCGGGCGTGGGGCAGGGCGATCTCGTTGCCGATGCAGGTCGGGTCGAGCCGTTCGCGGGCGAGCAGCTCGTTGTAGAAATGCGGGTAGTCCGTGATGTCGGGATGGCCATCGAGCAGGCGAGCCACCTCGTTGATGGCGGCGGTACGCTTGGTCTGCTGCACTTGCAGAAGGATGCGCGAGGGATGCAGCAGCTGGGCGAGGCGGACGGGCATACGGATATTTCGGCTCGGCGGGCGTTTTCCTGAACGGAGACGTGCAATCTCCGCGGTACGCCGGACGAGGCAAGGCCGGAGATGGAACGGTGCGAAAAAAACGCGGCGCAATCGGGGACACGGAGCCGCGGCGTCGCGCTCGGCCCCGCACTTCCCGCGGTGCGGGCAACTCTAGCCGACCACCGAGCCGCGCATCTGTTGCAGGGCGCGGAAACCGCGGGCGAGTACTTCGGTGAGTTCGTCGGCGCGGAACGGTTTGATCAGGCAGTCGTTCATGCCGGCCGCGAGGAGTGCGCTGCGGGCTTGGGCCCCGGCCATCGCGGAGAAGGCGACGATCCACGGGATCGCCGGGTGTTCGGCACTGCGGCGGATCTGGCGGGTGGCCTCACGGCCGTCGACGCCGGGCATGCCGACGTCCATGAACACAAGATCGAAGGTCTCGCGGCGGGTGCGCTCGTAGGCCTCCTGCCCTCCGCTCGCGACGACCGCGGAGTAGCCGAGGCGTTCGAGCATGAGCACGAGGCCGCGTTGGTTCACCACATCGTCCTCCACAACCAGGATACGCAGCGGCATCCGCTGCCCGAGGGTGCCGTCGAACTCGACGGCGGGAGGACGGGCGGGCGGCGGCGTCAGCTCCGGCGCGCCGAAGGCATGCAGGAGCAGGTACTTGAGGTGCCCCGGCTTGACGGGCTTGGCCAGAAGGGCGGTATGCCCGGTCAGACCGGGGCTGCCGGAGGCGTCGAGCAGGATGAGGGGAAGCTGTTCGCGCCCGGGAATCGAGTGGATGGTCTCCGCGATGTTGGCGCCGTCGCGCGAGCCGAGCAGGCGGTCGGCGATCACGACATCGCAGCCGGCAGGGCTGCGCAGGAGGGCGAGGGCGGAGGCGGGGCGTTCGACCTCGCAGGTGGTCATGCCCCACCAGCGGCACATGGCGGAGAGCGTGTGGCGCAGCGTGGCGGTTTCGCCGAGCACGATGGCGCGCCGGCCGGCGAGCGCGGCCTCGGGTCCGGCATGCGGCGGCGGGGGCGCATCCGGCGGGACCTCGACGGGGATCGTGAAGTGGAACGTGGAGCCCTGGGCGATCTCGCTTTCGACCCACATGCGGCCGTGCATCAGTTCGGTGAGCCGATGGGCGATGGCCAGCCCGAGACCGGTGCCGCCGAAGCGGCGGGTGGTCGAAGCCGAGTCGACCTGCGAGAAGGGCTTGAAGAGGCGGTCCATGCGGTCGGCGGGGATGCCGATCCCGGTGTCGCGTACGCTGAAATGCAGATGGGGCGGATGGTGGGCGGCGTGCTGGAGCGAGACGAAGACCTCCCCGGAGCTGGTGAATTTGAGGGCGTTGCCGACGAGGTTGATCAGGACCTGGCGGATACGGGTGGCGTCGCCGAGCACGAGGCTGGGGATGTCGGGGTCGACGAGGAAGCCGAGTTCGAGCCGCTTGTCCAAGGCCTGGGGGGCGCACAGGTCGAGGACGGATTCGACGACGGAGCGCAGGTCGACCGGGGCGTGCTCGAGCTCGACCCGGCCGGCCTCGATCTTGGAGTAGTCGAGCACGTCGTTGATCACGGCCAGGAGCGTTTCGCCGCAGGTGCCGATGGTGTTGATGTATTCGCGCTGTTCCGGGGACAGGGGGGTGCTGCCGAGGAGCTGGGCCATGCCGAGCACGCCGTTCATCGGCGTGCGGATCTCGTGGCTCATGACGGCGAGGAAGGCGCTCTTGGCGTGGTTGGCGGCTTCGGCCGCGCGGGCCTCCTCCTCGGCTGCGTGGATCGCGCGCTGGAGGCGGCTGTTCAACTCGTCGGCCTTGGCCTTCTCCGTGCGCAGGTGTTCGGAGGTCTGGAACGCACGGGCCTCCAGGAGGGCCGCCGAGCGCCGGAGCCGGTAGGTCAGCCAGCCGATGAGCAGCGAGAGGCCGAGGACGCCCGCGGCGGCGGCGGTCGCCACCTGGCGGAATGTGGCGAGGCGGACTTCGAGATTCTTGGCCCACATGTCGACGCCTGCGACCCCGACGAATTCGCCGCGGGAATTGTAGAAGGGCGCGAACGCGCTCATGTAGGTGCGCACGCGCTCGGGCACCGGATGGTCGTCGGCCATCGCCGTGCGCTCGGTCAGGGCCTTGCGGAGCGTGGTGTCCTGGCCCTCGTAGAGGAAACCGATCTGCGGCGGCGGATCGGTGTCGTCCGGCGGGCGCACGAAATAGGCGGTATCGAGCACGAAGGAAATTTGGCCGTCGTGCAGCGTCGCGGTGTAGATGTAGAGAAGATCCTCGGTGGCGCGTTGCATCTTCAGCAACGGCTCGAGGGCCCGGAGGTGCGGCGCGGATCCGCTCTGTTCGGGGGCGACGAGGGTCTCGTGCAGGTCGCCGTCGATCTGCACGGCGGCGGCCTTGGCCAGTTGTAGCAGTTCGGTTCGGACGGATTCGATCTGGGCGCGGCGGGCGAAAGAGAAGGTGTAGGCCAGGACGGTGATCGCGACGGCACAAACCGTGGCCCCGACGAGGAGACCCTCGCGCACGGGGTGGATCTGGCGTTGGCTGCCTGGGGGTACCGGGGCGGAAGTCCCATCCATGGAACGATCCAATGGCGACGGCACCCAGGGCAGGCAAGCCCGAGTTGGGTCCGGGGCGTCGGGGCCGGCTAGCGTCCAGTCGCCGGGGGAGCGGGCGGCTCGGTCCCGATCTCGAGCCGAGTCACCCGATAGGACAATGGGCGGTCGTCCTCCGACAAACCGCAGTCCCGAGGGCTTCGCGCACCGTCGAGGCTGCCGAGCCGGATATGGTGGCTTCCTGGAGGCAGGGGGAGCGACAGGGCGGCGCCGGTGCCCACGATCCCGCTGTCGGCGCCGTCGATCTCGAGCCGCAAGCCGCCGCCGCCCTCGAGCCCGGGGAAACGGTCGCCGATCGCGAGGTGCAGCCAGGCGGGGACGGACGATTCGGTGGTCACCTCCAGCCGGGAGGCCATCCAGCCGAAGCCGTCTTCCCAACCGTGGAATCCCGCCAGCTCCACGATCGCCGCGCGCGGCGCCCACCCGGAGTCGCCGAACGGTTCATACGGAGGGTGGAGCGGGAGATCCGTCGCCTCGATCTCCCGCAGGAAGAAGGACAGTTCCCGTTCGTCCCGGGACCGGCCGGAGTCGGCGGGCCGGATCGTGCCGGCGGGACTGACGAAGCGGATGACTTCCTCGCGGGAATGGCCCAGGGGCAAGGAGAGTCTCCGGGGTGTCTTGCCCGTCCGGACCTCGAGCCGGCGTCCGGCGTAGGCGATCACGAGGGGGGCATCGTTCGGCAGGCCGGGGACGCGATCGTGGATCTCGAGGTTGGCCCAACGCCGGTTCCGGCCGTCGATGACGGCGAGACCTTCCGCCCCGAGCCAACGGTACGCACCCTCGGGATTGGAGAAACCGACGTGCAGGACGGGGCCGATCGGGAGGAAGGGGGAGCAATCGGCGACCACCCCGGAGGCATTGAACGGATACCAACGCGCGGTCCGCAGGACTTCGACGCGGGCGGGCAAGCCCTCGCTGTAGTGGGGCAGCGGAAGGAAACGACTGAAACGCGTCGCGGTGTCGAGGTCGCCCGTTTCCTTGAAGGCGAAGAGCCAGGCGAGCTTGCTGGTACGGCTGAACTCGGTGGCGACGAGGGTCGACTCCGGCAGTCCCCAGGTGCCGCAGCGTCCCGAGGTGCGGAGGAGATCGCGGTACGGCCAGAGCGCCAAGGCCCCCAAAGCGAGGAGGCCGCCGCGGCGCCACCACCGCGAGGCCGCCGGTTGGCGGCAGGCCAGATAGAGGGCGAGCGCCAAGGGGATTTGCAGCGAGATGTAGCGCGGCGCCATGCCGGCGCCGTCCCCAAGTTGGACGCGCCCGACCGCGGTGTTCGCGATGAACAGCAGCGCGGTGCCGGCGAGCAGGACGAGGATGCGTCGACGCCGCGGGTCGGGTTCGTGCCGGAGCAGACCGAGTGCCCATTGCCCGCCGGCCGCGAGACCGGCGATGAGCAATCCGGTGCCGACGGCACGGCCGGCGGCGGTCGCGTCGTGGAAGCCGTGGGGGCAACTCGCCATCGCCGTGACGAACGGCCAGTAGTCGGCGAGCGGGTAGTGCGGAAAAGCGAAGCCGGGCGCGGCGGGGGAGAAGATGTAGTCGGAGAAGAACCGCGCCCACGCGGCGGCGAGCAGCAGCAGCGCCGCCGCGGCCGCACGGCGTTCCTCGCGTCCGAACACCACGGCCTGCACGGCGAGCGCCGACACCATCACGCCGGCGAAGATGCCGAAGCCGGTGAAGATCGCCGCGGCGCCGAGCAGGCCGCCGAGCGGCCAGCGCAGCCACGGGCTCCGGCAGGCCAGCGCATGAGCGGCGCCGAGAACAAGGACCAGCGGCCCGATGCTATGCGAGGCATTGGGAGTGGTGACGATCGTCTCGTATTGGAGCAGCGACAGGCACCAGAGGAGCGGCACGGCATCGGCGAAATGCCAGTATCCCGAAAGGCGGCGTGGCAGTGTCCAGGCGAGCCCAGCCGCGACCGCCAACCAGCCCGCGATCCACAGGCTCTCGATCCGTATGTCTCCTTCGGTCGCACGGAGAATCGCAGCCGTGGGCGGGAAGAAGATGCCTTGCCGGTGGGGGCCGTGCTGGTGGACGAACAGTTGCCACGGTGTGGCGTCCGCCCAGACAGGGCGGTGCAGCTCCCACTGGTCGGAGTAGGGGAGCGCCACGGCGTTGCGCAGGACGAAGACCGCGAGGTTCGTCAGCAACAGCCCGGCGACGAGCAGGTGCAGGATCCACCACCGGCGGGGTTTTCCCGGGGGGGCGACCGATGTGGACTCCATGGGAAGCGGTTAGGCGGTGCCTTCGGTCGCGACCGGCGCCTCGTCGTCGCCCTTGTCGACGATGCGGGCGACGGAGAGGAGCTTGTCGCCCTCGGCGAGGTCGATGAGCTTCACGCCCTTGGCGCCGCGTCCGGTCTCACGGATACCGGCGACGGGGCAGCGCACGCTCTGGTTCTTGGCGGTGAGGAGCATGATCTCGTCGGTGTCGTGCACGCTGAGCGCGCCGGCGACGTTGATCTTGCCGTCCTCGGGCAGGTCGATGGCGATGACGCCCGAGCCGCCGCGGCGGGTGAGGCGGTAGTCCTCGAACGGGGTGCGTTTGCCGATGCCGTCCTCGCGGGCGACGAGCAGGCGGGCGGAGGCGTCGCAGACCTCGATGGCCTGGACGTAGTCGCCCTTGCGCT
>JAEXPQ010000254.1 GCA_023446735.1 Verrucomicrobiota bacterium | reverse complement strand
CCGGGCCCGGGGGTGCGGGGGGCGGCCCCGGGGGGGGGCCCCGCCCGCCGCCCGTAGCTTCCGCCCACGCAAATCCCGAACATGAAAACAACCGTCCAATCCACCGCCAAGGCCCGCGCCGTCAACCCCGTCGCCACCGCGCTCCAACAGCTGCTCGCCGACTCCTACGCGTTGATGGCCATCACGCACCACGCGCACTGGAACGTCGAAGGCCCCGACTTCTTCCAACTCCACGCCGCCTTCCAGGCGCAGTACGAGAACCTGTTCGAGGCCATCGACGACATCGCCGAGCAGGCGCGCATCCTCGATATCTTTCCCGTCGGCGGCCTCGCCACCCTCGCCAAACAAGCCGGCATCGACGAACTCCCCGTCACCGCCGCCGCGAAGGACTTCGTGGCCGCCCTCGTCATCGCCCACGAGAAAACCCTCGCCGATGCCACGACGCTGCGCGACACCGCCGAAGCCGCGCGCGATCTCGAGACCCAGGATCTCGCGATCGGGCGCATCCAGTGGCACGGGAAAGTGCTCTGGATGCTCAAGAGCTACCTGAAGTAGGCCAGCGTTGGCGCCCGTGCGCACCTCCAGCCCGAGGTGCCGCATCCATCCATGGGTCCAACCCCGTCCCGCGATCCCGCCCCGTCGGCGCCGCCGGCCGCGCACGCGGTCGCCTGCCCGTTCCACGACGGCCCGCAGACCCTCGACCTGCTGCTGGCCGAGCTGCGCCACGCCTCGCCCGACCTGCTCGACCTCGCGCTCGAGCTGCGCAGCGCCCTGACCGCCGGCGTCGACGCCGAGGCGTGCATCCAGCTTCTCTTCACGCTCCGCGGCCGGCTGGCGGGCAGACACCATCTCGCCTTCTACCGGGTGCGAGCCTGGGTGCGACGACGCCTCGTCGCCGAGGTCCGCCCCGACCGCGCGTCACCCTGGCGCCCCTGTCCGCTGCCGCTCGACTGCGCCCGGCACGAGGAGCTCGTCAACCGCTGCCTCGCCACCCTCGCCGCCGGCCCGGGCGGCTGGCCGCCGACCGCGACCTTCCGCCTGCGTTTCGCAACCGACTGAGGCGGGACGAACCGGTCGGTTCGACGAGAGAGGAACGTCGAGCGCCCAGTGTCCCGAGTTTGATTACACCGTCTTCGGCACCAGCAGTGCGTTCCCTGACGGTTTGGCGCTCGTCTCTCGGCCCTCGACGATCGGCCGCATCATTTCAACGGAGGCGTGACGATGCACTTGCCGGGGATTCACGCGCGATCGCGCTCGCGCCGCTGGTGAAACCGTGGGAGGCGTGCGTGCCCGCGCTTTGCGGAGCGCGCAAACTCGCTGGCCCACGCGACCGACCTCCTCGGCGGCCGAGCCGGGTTCATGCGGTCGAGCGACAACCGCCCGACCACCGATGAGCCGATCCGGTACGCTTCCCTGCTCGGGTCCCCGCGCGACACTCCGGCGCGCGACACCCACCGTCTCGCCCTTCGGCGATCCATCAACCGGGCCGTTCGCGCGCGACGCGGCCGGTTTTGGCGTGCTATCCGCGGTCCCGCCGCTCTAGAAAATGCCCTTCAATGGAAATCGTTCCCATCGAGGTAATCTCCGTCCTCATCGACATCGCCCTACCGGCCCCGCTTGGCTTCCAGCAGGCTCGGCTCGACGACTTCGCCGCCAAGGTCTGCGACAGCGCGAAGGGCCTCAACCTCCGCCCAGACCAGATCCGGCTGCGCCGCTGGGACGACCTTTTCGGCTACGAACTCGTCGCCAATTTCTTCGGGGAAAACGGCTCGCTCAACCGCACCGCCGACCGCGTCAAGTTCTCGGTGCGCAACGCCCGTACCTCGGCCGACTGGAAGGTGATCTGCGACAGCATCCAGCGTCTCTACAGCATCCTGCAGCTGCCCGCCACCACCCTCACCCAGCTGTGGGTGCAGGCGCACGCCCGCTTCGAGTCCGTCGAAGCCCGCGACCGCTGGCTGCAACAGTTCGCCACGACCCCGCTGCTCGCCCGGTCCGGTGCCGTCGGCCACGTCCGCATCCCCGAGTGGGAGCGCGACATCCGCGTGCTCATCGAGCAATCCAACGCCGTGAACGGGGCCGTCTTCGTCGAGTGGTCCACCCAATACTCCAACGTCCAGGAGTGGGAGACCTTCCTCCCGACGATTCCGCCGATGCTCGAGAACGCTGTGAACCACTTCGAGCTCGGCCTCGAGCCCCTGCGCGACCGCCTTTGATCGGGACCGCGCCGCGCGATTGACGCTCGGGCGCGAATGCCCGAGAACGCTGTCGCCATGACTTCCGGCCAACCGGCGCCGATCCCCGCCACCATCAAGCCCACCGACCTGCGCGGTATCCTGAAGTACGTACCGCGCTTCCAGGGGCAGATCTTCGTCGTCGCCGTCGATGGCGCGGTCGTGGCCGACGACAACTTCGGCAACATCCTCCTCGACATCGCCGTCCTCAAGAGCCTCGGCATCAAGGTCGTCATCGTCCACGGCATCGGCCAGCAGATCGGCGAACTCTCCGCGCTGCGCCACATCCCGATCTCCGACGCCACCGGCGAGGGCGTGACCGACGCCGCCACGCTCGACCTCGCCATCCGCGCCTCCTCGCGCGTCTCGCACCAGATCCTCGAGGGACTCACCCAGGCCGGCCTGAAATGCGCCATCACCAACGCCGTGCGCGCCGTGCCGATGGGCATCATCAAGGGCGCCGACCTGCTCTTCACCGGCCGCGTCGACCGCGTCGACAAGGACTTCCTGCTCCAGCTCATCCAGCACGGCGCCGTGCCGATCCTCCAGCCGATCGGCTTCGACCGCGACGGCCGCACGCTGCGCCTCAACTCCGACCTGCTCGCCCGCGAGATCGCCGAATCCCTCGGCGCCACCAAGATCGTCTTCCTCGCCCAGGCTCCCGGCCTCGAGATCGACGGCGAGATCCGGCGCGAACTCCCGGTCGACCTCCTCGCCGGCGTGTTGGAGAAGTCCCCCGACGCCCTGCCCGCCCGCCTCGCCAGCAAGGCCCGCCAGGCCGTCGCCGCGATCCTCGCCGGTGTGCCCCGCGTGCATCTGGTCGACGGCGAACTGCCCGACGGCCTCATCAACGAGATCTTCTCCAACATCGGCGTCGGCACGCTCATCTACGGCAACGACTACCAGCAGATCCGCCGCGCCACCCGGCGCGACGTGCGCGCGATCTACAATCTCCTGCGCGCCGCCGTGAAGCGCGAGGAACTCGTCCACCGTACCCAGCAGGCCATCGAGAAGAACATCGACCAGTTCTTCGTCTACGAGATCGACGAGAACCTCGTGGCGACCGTCTCGTTGGCGTTCTCCGCCGACAAGCCGCACCTCGCCGAGCTCGGTTCGCTCTACGTCGTCCCCTATTATCATGGACGCGGCCTCGGCAAAAAGATGGTGAATTTCGCGTGCCGCGAGGCGCTCCAGCGTGGGGCGACGCAGGTCGTGGCGCTCTCCACCCAGAGCTTCGCCTTCTTCTCCGGCGTGTGCGGCTTCGAGGAGACCGGGAAGGAGATCCTGCCCGAGGCGCGGCTGAAGGCCTACGAGGAGAGCGGGCGGAACTCCCGCGTGCTCGTGCGCAAGGCCGGCTGAGCGGCGCGGCCTCCCGCGCCAGAGGACCACCGCTCGCCTCGCTCCGGCCCACGCGCTCAGCCTGGCGACTTTCGTTTCGGCACCGCCGGCCCCCAGAGGCGCAGCAGGTATTCGGAAAGGTTCAAAAGGCTGCTCCGCGGGACCCCGCCCCGCTCCGCCCAGTCCTTGAAGGGTCGGGTGTGCGCCGCGCGTTCGCGCGTGTATTCCCAAAGCTCGTCCGCCAGCACCGCGGCACGCAGCTCGCCCCGCGCCGCCCGGGTCGACACCTTGTTTTCCCAGTGGCGCAATTCCTCCGGATGTGATTGGAGATAGTCGAAGACGGCCTGCTCGAAACGGTTGAGACTCACCGGGAAACTTTCCCCGACCGGTCCGGTCCAAAGCAACAAAGACTTCATCGTGAACACCCCGAACCAACCCTCCCATCAGCCCCAGAAACCAAGCACCCCCGCCCAAAGCGGTGTTGCCCAGCGTCGCGAGAGCTCCAGCCTCGGATCTCCGCAACCCTCGCAAACCTCCATGTGGTCCAACTTCAAGGCTCAGATCCCGGCGATCTTCTTCACCGCGATCATCACCATCGGCGTCCTCGTCTGGCTCGGCAACAAGGTCGTCGCCAACATGCAATCACAGAGTGAGCGCCAGCTCGCCGAGCTCCGCGCCTCCACCGAGCAGCGCATCAAGGAGTCGAACGACGCCCTCAAGTCCCAGATGGAGGCCACCTACACCCTCCTCAAGGACTCCGTCGAGAACCGCAAGGGCGGCCTCTTCATGAGCGACGACGAACTCGCCACGCTCAACGCCGAGAAGGTCGCCGTGCTCGCCAAGGCCCTCGCCGATCAGATCCAGCCCTACGGCATGCCGGTGGCGAAGGATCCGCTCGAGGCCGAGGAGCAGCGCAACAAGCAGGTCGACGAGGTCGCCGGCCGCATGGCGGGCAAGATCCAGCCGATCCTCGAGCAGATGTCGAAGGAGACCTCGCTCACCAAGGAGTCCGTCGCCGCCTACAGCCAGCGCATTTCCGACCAGATCGCGGTCGTCCTGACCGGCGAGCTCGCCCAAAAGCAGAAGCTCAACAACAACCTGCTGGAGTCGACCTCCATCGCGCAGGAGTCCATGCGCATCTCGCAGCAGATCACCGCGCTCTACCTCTCGCAGATGAAGAACGAGTCGTTCCTCGGCCGCATCCTCATGCTCCCCGCCCACATGGTGCAGGACGTGGGCAAGGGCTCGATCGTGAACTCCAACGAGCGCGAGAAGGTCGAGGCCAAGATCGCCGAAGACATGAAGAAGCTTCAGATCCGCCTCGAGAACGTGAAGTCGAACATGCCCGCGCCCGAGGCGCCCGCCCCGGCTCCGGCCAGCTGAGTCCGACCGGCTTTTCCTCCCCGGCCCGCGGTCCTTCGACCGCGGGCCTTTTTGTCATCCGGCGAGGCGGGCTCGGGCCGGTCTTCGCGGGATGAATCCCGCGCCAAGGATCCTCCGGTGCGGCGGGCGCCGGTCGCAGCGGACGGCCGTGGTGCGGGCTGCAGCCCGCAAATCCCGCCGAGCGAACCGAGGCGGCATGCCCGCTCGCCCCTGCCATCGCGGGATTCATCCGGCGGGCCCCGCCCCCGCCGGGCCGAGAAACCGCGGTCGTCCTGGCCGGCGAGCTCGCCCAGAAGCAGAAGCGAAACCGGTGCGTATCCGCCGACCCGGGAAAGCCCCGGACCTTCAGCACCTCAGCCCCCGGCGGCGCCGGTCGCCGCCAGCTTCACCCGCCGACGCGAGTTGAAACCGAAGAGCTCGACGACCACGCCCCACGCGCGGCGCAGGCCCACGTCGGTGAGCTCGTCGATCCCGCAAGCGCGGGCGAACTCGGCCTCGTGGCCCTTGTAGCGCGGCGGCAAAAGGATGATCGTCCGCTCCTCCTCGCCGATCGTCGCCTCGATCGTGGGATAGAAGAGACCGCGGCCGACGGCCAACGGGCAGTCGGGGAGCTCAACCTGCTTCTCCGGCAACACCAGCCACGGGCGATAGCGGAAACGCAGCTTCCCCTCCGGCGTGCGAGCGATCCGGCCGTAGGTACGCAGCGGGGTCTGGTCGACCCCCTTGCCCGCGAACACTTTGTTCTCGGTCGCATCCGGCACGAAGCGGTTGCGACGGAACGTGAAGAAATCCCAGCAGAACACGGCGCCGTAGGTCGTGAGGCGGAACGCCCAGCCCGCGAGCAGATAGGAGACGACAATCACGACCAGCGAGCAGGCAACGCCGATCCAGGGGTTGATCTGCGGCGTCACCACAAGCAGCCCCAGGACGCTCATCCGCAGCGATTTCAGGGCGGCGTCCACCACGCCCCACGGGCTGAGGAGAATGAGCACGTTGATCGCATGGGAGGTCAGCCAGACGAACAGGAACACCGCGATCGCGAAGGGAGCGAGCAGGACGTTGAGGATCGGCTGGAAGTCGATCGCCCCGAGCTGGATCATCGCGAGCCCGCCCGCCTGCTGGAGCTCGGCGCCGCCACCGCCGCCGCCGAGCACGCTCGTGAGCGTGTCGAGCGTGAACGGAATCACCGCGCCCGCGGCGACCAGCCCGCTGAGCTTGTTCTCCAGCGTCTCGGCGACATCGAGCGGCTTCTTCCACCCCGGCGGCAGGCTCGTGCCCGCCGCATCCTTGAGGGCCACCGCCCCCACGATCAACAATCCGGTGATCCAATACATGGGCTGCGCGTACCACGGCAGTCTCGCCTTCTCCTCCGGCGTCTCCGCCCGCATCCATTTGTACGCGCCGAGCGCGCTCACCCCCAGCATCGGCGAGATCGCGATGCCGGTGATCTGCGACAGCGTCGACGCCAACTGGGTGCCGACCACCGGGCGATCCTCCGCCCGCGCGGCCGAGGCGGCCGGCTTCGAGGCCGCCAGCAGCGGCACGGCGAACAACACGCACAACAACGCGATGCAAGTCCAACGGGTGGTCGGTTTCATCGCCGCCGACGCTAGAAGGGCGCCGCAGCTTTGCAAAGCCCGCAGTGGGCCCCCGCGCCGCCCTCGGTGCTCATTCGCCGCCCTGCTGCCGCCCTGCCTCGGCGCCGTCCCGCCCTACTGTCGCCCACCCGTTTTGCGCTTCGGCCCGGAATCCGCTTCCCCACCGTCGACCGGGCGCCCACACTGCGCCCTCGACTTCTCATGACCGCGCCTACCTACGTCATCGGGCACCGCAATCCGGACTCCGACGCGATCTGCTCCGCCATCGCCTACGCCAACTACAAGAACCGCCGCGGCGACGCCTCCTGCGTGCCCGCCCGCTGCGGCAACTCGAACGCCCGGATCGACGCGATCCTCGAGCGTTTCAACCAGCCGCTCCCGCTCTACCTCAGCGATGTCACCCCCCGCGTGCGCGACATCATGAACACCGACGTCTTCAAGGTCGGTCCCCATGCCACCTGCGCCGAGGCCCTCGAACTCATCGACCAGCACGACATCCGCACCCTCCCCGTCGTCGAGCCCGACAACCGCCTCGTCGGCACGATCTCCATCTTCCAGCTCGGCGGCTTCTTCCTCCCCCACATGAAGGAGGTGAAGCAGATGCGCCGCATGCACGGCACCCTCGGTGCCATCGCCCGTTCCCTCAAGGCCAAGGTTCATCACCTGCGCGACGCCGACCAGGTCGAGGAGCTTTACGTGCGCATCGGCGCCATGGATATCCGCTCCTTCGGCCGCTACACCCAGAGCGACAACATCCCCTGGGAGCAGACCATCATCATCGTCGGCGACCGCTGGGACATCCAGCAGAAGTCCATCCAGAACGGCGTCCGCCTCCTCGTCATCTCCGGCAACCTCCCGATCGACGACGAGGTCGTCCAGCTCGCCCGCGACAAGGGCGTCTCCCTCCTCGTCAGCCCGTTCGACTCCGCCACCACTTCCTGGATCATCCGCGCCGCCTCCACGATCGACAACCTGATCGACCGGAAGACGGCCAACTTCGATCCCGACACCCGCCTCACCGAGGCCCGCCGCAAGGTCGCCGGCCTCGGCGGCGCCGCGTACCCGGTCGTCGACGACAATCAGCACCTCCTCGGCATCTTCTCCAAGACCGACCTGATCAAGCCCGTCCAGACCCGCCTGATCCTCGTCGACCACAACGAGCTCACCCAAGCCGTGCCCGGCGCCGCCGAGGTCCAGATCGCCGAGATCATCGACCACCACCGCCTCGGCGCCCCGGCCACCAACCAGCCCATCCTCTTCATCAACGAGCCGGTCGGATCCACCTGCACCATCGTCGCCAACCTCTTCCGCCGCGACAACCTCCCCCCCTCGCCCGAGATCGCCGGCCTGCTCATGTCCGGCCTCATCTCCGACACGCTTCATCTCAACAGCCCGACGACCACCGAGCGCGACTACGAGACCCTCGCCTGGCTCGCGCCCATCGCCGGGATCAAGAGCGCCGCCCTGGCCGACCTCATCTTCAGCTCCGGCTCCGTCATCCTCGCCCAGCCCCCCGAGAAGGTCATCGCCGCCGACAACAAGATCTACGACGAGGACGGCCTACGTTTCTCCGTCTCCCAGGTCGAGGAGCTCGGTTTCGGCAACTTCCGGGCCCACGCCGAGGCCCTCGCCGCCGCCCTCGAGCAGCTCCGCAAAACGGAGAACCTCTTCTTCTCCTGCCTGTTCGTCACCGACATCAACACGCAGAACTCCCTGATGCTCGTCAAAGGCGACCGCGATTTCATCGCGCAGATCTCGTATCCGCACGCCGACCGCGAGGACACCTTCGAACTCCAGGGCATCGTGAGCCGCAAGAAGCAGCTCATCCCGTATCTCGCCAGCGTGATCCACGGCGCGAAGCAGGACGGTTCGATCGCCGCAAAGCCCTGAACCGCCCATTCCCATCGTAGGGTCGGCGCTCGTCGCCGGACCGTTTCCGTTGCCGGCGGAAGCCAGCGCCGCCCACAGCCACGCGGACCTGCGCCCTCGAGAGTGGGTAAGCTTCAGCTGCAGGTTGTGCCCTCGCCATCGTCGTTCGCGCTCTCCGCGTCTGCGCCGACGGCCCCTAAGCCCGTCCACCGCCGAAGGCCCACCGCCCACCGGACGCAACCGCCGCTCGCCGTCCGCGTTTTGACACCACCGCGCCGATCGTCATCCTCCGCCCCCGCATGGCCCAAACACCGATCGTCCGGATCCGGGAGCTCACCCGCGTCTTCCGCCAGGGGGAGATCAACGTCACCGCGCTCGACCGCATCAGCCTCGACATCGCCGAGGGCGAGTTCCTCACGCTCATGGGCCCGTCCGGCTCCGGCAAATCGACCCTGCTCCACATCATCGCCGGCATCGACCGCCCCACCTCCGGCGCCTGCATCGTGCAGGAGCACAACATCGCCGAGCTCGACGAATCCGCCTTGGCCGACTGGCGTAACCAGAACGTGGGTTTCGTCTTCCAGACCTTCAACCTCATCCCCGTCCTCACGGCCTTCGAGAACGTCGAGCTCCCGCTCCTCCTCACGCGTCTGTCCGGCAAGGAACGCCGCCGCCTCGTCACCGCTGCCCTCGAGATGGTCGGCCTCGCCGACCGCATGAAGCACCTGCCCAAGCAGCTCTCCGGCGGTCAGGAGCAGCGTGTCGCCATCGCCCGCGCGCTCGTCACCGACCCGAAGCTCGTCGTCGCCGACGAGCCCACCGGCAACCTCGATTCCCACTCCGCCGCCGACGTGCTCGAGATCCTCCGCACCCTCAGCCGCGACGCCGGCAATACCGTGATCATGGTCACCCACGACCCCAAAGCCGCCGCCTACGGCACTCGCAGCATCCACCTTGAGAAGGGCGAGCTGGTCGCGAATTGAAACACGGCGACCGAATTTCCTCCGTCCGCTTCGGCCGATCCGCATTCCGCAATCCGAAATCCGCAATCGTTCGATGACCCTCTCCGGCTTCATCCTCAAGAACGCCTTCCGCAACAAGCGCCGCGCCGCGCTCTGCGTGCTCAGCGTCGCCGCCAGCCTGGCGCTCTTCGTCACACTCCTGGTCATCCTCGATTTCTTCACCAACCCGCCCGAGGACGCCGGGGCCTCGCTCCGCATCGCCGTCCGCAACAAGGTCTCCCTCGCCTCGCCGCTGCCCGTCCGCCAGCGTGCCCAGATTCTGAAGATCCCCGGCGTCGAGGCGGTCACTTCGCTCACCTACTTCGGCGGCAAGTTCCGGGGCGAGGAAAACACCTACTTCGCCCAATTCGCCATGGAGCCCGACCAACTCGAGGCCGTGTTCGGCGAGGCCAAGATGCCGCAGGACCAGCTCGCCGCCTGGCTCGCCAACCGCACATCCTGCATCGTCGGCGTCGACACCGCCAAGAAGTACGGTCTCAAGATCGGCGACCGCTTCCCCCTCGTCGGCGTCTTCTATCCGGTCAATCCCGAGCTCACCGTGGCGGGCATCTACCAGGGCACGACCGACGACCGGAACATCTTCTTCCACCAGAAGTATCTCGACGAACTCCTCGGCGATCCCGGCACCGTCGGGATGTGGTGGGTGAAGGCCCGCTCCGCCGACGAGGTCCCCGCGACCATCGACCGCATCAACGCGGCCTTCGCCAATACCTCCGCCGAGGTCCTCGCCGAGACTGAGCGCGCGTTCCAGATGAGCTTCATCGCGATGCTGGCCAACGTGAAGGTGCTCATCTCCTCGATCTGCGCCGTCGTCGTCTTCGCCCTCGGGCTCGTCTCCGCCAGCACCATGAGCATGGCCATCCGCGAACGCCTCCGCGAACTTTCCGTCCTGAAGGCCCTCGGCTTCCGCCGCCACGAGCTCTTCGCCTTCATCCTCGCCGAGAGCTTCGGCCTCTCCGGGGTCGGCTTCCTCCTCGGCGCCGGCGGCACGGCGCTCCTCTTCTCGATCACCGACTTCGCCGCCGTCAGCGGCGGCTTCCTCCCGGCCTCGATGGTCGTCACCCCGCGCATCCTCGGCCTGGCCGCGCTGGTCGCCGTCGGCCTCGGTATCCTGTCCAGCCTCGCGCCATCCGTCGCCGTCGCCCGCCTCAGCGTCGTCGAGGGACTCAAGACCCTCGACTGAACGAACGCACCAGCCCACCTACCGTCCACCGTCGACTGTCCACAGTCCTCCGTCCCGTGTTTCGCCTCTTCAACTACCACCTCCGCTCCGTCTTCGTGCGTTGGCGCTCGACGATCACCACCATTGTCGGCCTCGCGCTGGTCATCTTCGTCTTCGTCATGGTCCAGTCGCTGGCCGTCGGCATCGAGAAGACCAGCGCCAACACCGGCGACCCGCGCAACATCCTCGTCACCCGCCAGGGCGCGCTCTCGGAGGCGACCAGCGTCGTCACACGCGAAAAGTTCAACATCATCCGCTTCCTGCCCGGCATCGCCCGCGACCCCGCCGGCACGCCCGTCGCCTCCGGCGACACGCTGGTCATCATCAACCTCCCGCGCCGCGACGGCACCGGCAACGCCAACGTCATGCTCCGCGGCATCGCGCCGATCGGCCGGGAACTCCGCCCGCAGGTCACGCTGGTCGAAGGCCGCTGGTTCGTGCCGGGCCGCCGCGAGGCCGTCGTCAGCCAACGCCTCGCCGGCCGTTTCGCCACCCTCGGCCTCGGCGAACGCTTCACCACCGCCGGCCAGACCTTCACCGTCGTCGGCGTCTTCGAGGGCCAACGCAGCGCCTTCGACTCCGAGGCTTGGCTCGATGCCGACGAGGCCCGCAGCGCCTTCGACCGCCCCGACTACTCGAGCCTGCTCGCCCGCCTCGAGAACGACGCCGCCTTCGCGCAGGTCACCCGCGCCCTCGAGGCCGACCGCCGTCTCAAGGTGAAAGTCCTCCGCGAAGTCGACTACTACAAGGAGCAGACTCGCAGCGCCGGCCCGATCAAGTGGCTGGCCAACGGCCTCGCCGTCGTCATGTCCGTCGGCGCCCTCTTCTCCGCCATGAACACGCTCTACGCCAGCGTCGGCGCGCGTACCCGCGAGATCGGCACGCTACGTGTCCTCGGCTACCGCCGCCGCAGCATCCTTCTCGGCTTCCTGCTCGAGGGCGCGCTGCTCGCCGCGGTCGGCGGTGCCCTCGGCTGCGCCCTGGCCTACTTCAGCTGGAACGGCGTCAGCACCGGCACCTTCGGCCAGGAGACCTTCACCGAGATCGTCTTCGATTTCCAGGTCACCCCCGACCTCATGGCCAAGGCGCTCGTCTTCGCCGTGTTTGTCGGACTCGCCGGTAGTCTGCTCCCCGCCATCCGCGCGGCCCGCCTCCCTGTCATCGCCGCCCTCAAGTCCGCCTGAACCCGCCGGACAGGGCCTGGGTTCGGTGTTCAGAGTTCAGGATTCAGAGTTCAGGGTTTAGGGTTCAGAGTTCAGTGTTCAAAGTCTGGTGTCCAAAGTTCGACCTGCAAAGACGCCCTCCGCCCAATCGCAAATCGGCAATCCACAATCGAAAATCTTCCGAGTGAAACCCTCCAACCTTTCCCAACTCCGCATCGATCCCGCGCAGAAACGCCGGCCCGGTGGCACCGTGAAGGCGGTCTTTATCGTCGTCGCCCTCGCGCTCGCCGCCGCCGGCTACTACGCCTACCCGCGCCCGGACAAGGACCGCCGCATCGTCGGCGCGAAGACCGCGGACTCCGCCCCTCGCTCGGAAACCCGCGAAGCCGGTCCGGGAACGAATTCGACCTCCGTCCCGAAACCCGAAACCCGGAACCCGAAACCCGAAACGGTCAGCAACGACGGCGCGTCGCTGCTGACCGTTTCCGGCTACATCATCAACCGCGAGCGCATCGAGATCAGCCCTCGTTTCCAGGGCGTCGTCGCCTGGATCGGCGTGAAGAAAGGCGACGCCGTCGCGAAGGACCAGATCGTCGTCCGCCTCGACGACGCCGAGCAGCGCGCCAACGTCGCCCAGATCGAGGGCCGCCTCGCCGCCGCCCAGGTCGCCCTCGAGCGCGCCGAACTCGCCTACCGCCGCATCCACGACCTGTTCAACCAGAAGGTCGTCTCGGTCGACGCCGAGGACGAGGCGCGCCTCGCCGTCGCCGCCGCCCGCGCCGCGATCCGCGAAATCGAGGGCCAGCTCGCCCTCGCCCGCACCTACCTGGACTGGACCGTCATCAAGTCGCCCATCTCCGGAGTTGTGCTGGAGAAGCTCGCCGAGCCCGGCGAGCTCGTCACCCCGCAGAGTTTCGGCGGCACCCGCGGCCCCAGCACCGCGGTCCTCGCCGTCGCCGATCCGCGCGACCTCCAGGTCGAACTCGACATCAACGAGACCGACCTCGCGAAGATCGCCCTCGGCGACAAGTGCCGGGTGATTCCCGAGGCCTATCCCGACAAGAGCTACGACGGTGTGGTCGCCGAGATCTCCCCCGAGGCCAACCGCCAAAAAGGCACGCTCCAGATCAAGGTCGGTATTCGGAATCCCGACAAGTTCCTCACCCCCGAGCTCACCGCCAAGGTGGAATTTCCGCGGTGAGCCAATCGCGGGCCGTTTAAGGCCACACCGGAAGACGCCTCCTGCCCCAGGCGCCCGGATCCTCACGACGAAACGTCCTTGCTTGAGGCAAGGCGCGGCGTCCCCGCCGAGCCGCGGCTCACCGCAGGGTTCGCCCGCCCCACGGGCACCTGCACCTAGGGTGCAGCACTGCCGCGGTATCGGTGAACCTGTCGGTCAGGGTGCAGGCACACGCTCCTTGGGCGCGTGCCAGCACGGGGCGGCCTGATACGCGGCAATCGAATCGTGACGCCTCAGCGTTGCCGCCAGAACACCTTGCCGATGTCCGGCACCTCGCCGGCCGGGATGTCGAACACGACCCCAATCTCCGCTTCCTTGCCCGGGGCGATTTTGATGCGGGTAAGGATATCGCCTCGCGGATTCGTGAAACGCAGCGACGGGAACCGCAGGCCCGAGACGTTCTCCCCGACGAACATGTCGCGCTGCACCTCGAACATGCCGCCGGTGCGATTGGCGACCGTCACATACGCGATGGCCGGGCCGGCGGCCCGCACGCCGAGGATCGTCACACCGGTGGCGGGAGCCGCCGGTTTCTTCTCCCGCCGGGCCCGCTCCTGGGCGGCCCGCTGTTCGGCCAGCTCGGCCGCGCGCCGGTCCTGCACCACCTGCAGCTCGCGGTCGACGGCGGCACCGAGCTCATCGTAGGGATAGCGCTCGCTCACCGCCTCCGGCAGTTGCCGTTTGTCGACCTGGACGATCCCGTCGGCCGTGCGCACCGTGACGTGCGTGGCATTCTGGGACAGCACCTTGAGCACGGTCACCGACCGGCCGTCGGTCAGCGCCCAGACTTCGGCCTCGGCCCGCAGCACGACCGGCGACACCACCAACAAGAGCGAAACCCACAGACGTTTCATGGGCGCGAGTTTCCGCGCCGCCGGGCCCCTGGGCAACGGCGAACTCCCGCGCCGCGCGGCCCGTGCGGTCCTTTTGCATCTTTTTTGGCAACTGCACACGGCGACGCCCGACCGGGCCGGCGTCGCCACTCATCCCCCACACCGCGCGCGGCGCCGCGGGCCCGCCCTCCCCTGCGCATCGCGCCGGCGGCCGGTGCGGCGGCCCTCACGGCGCGGTCGAGCGGGGGTGGCGGCGGGCCGGGTTGGGAACGGGCGGGCGGCCGCCTAGGTAATCAACCCCGCGCGATTGCGTTCAACGGCGGCCGCCGCGGACCGATTCGTTGGGCATGAGCCACGTGTTCGGAACCATCGGCCGCCGTTGGCCGGTCGACAGCAGTCGTCTTCCCGCCCGGGCGCCGTGTGCGCGTCCGCCGCGGCCCGCGATTCCGGAACTGCGGCTCGCTGCCATCCGACTGCCGCATCGTCGTTTTCTCGCCACCCGCTGAGCCTGCGCCGCCAGAAAGGCCGCGCCCGTCTCGCTGCGAGGTGAATTGAGAACGGTTGCCCGATTCCGGGCCGATGCGACAGCCGCGATGGCGCTCTGGCGCCCCGGCGGTTTAGCGCTTTTCGGGCAGCATCGACACAAAGATGCCCGCGACCGCCGTAAGCCAGAAAAGCCAATTACATCCCCTATGCATATTCACTTTTCCTACCTTGAGCGACGATCGCGGGCAAAGGTGCTGCCGAAAAGAGCTTCCTCCCATCCCTTCCGCAGAGGGGGCAGGCGGAACGTTAAATAGGCCAACGCCGCCCCGTACTTTTGTCGAGGAAAAGTTTCCCCGGCCCGCGCCGCCCCGATCCGCATCGGCCGGCTACCGGAGCCGCGCGAAGGCCCACAGGGCGATCAGCGCCATCGCGGAATCCGGCAGCCACGCCGCCGCGACCGGGCTGACGGTGCCGAACGAGGCCATGAGCGTCGCCAGCTTCGTCAGCAGGAAATAGAGAAAAAACAGCCCGATCGATTTCGACATGTTGACCGCCGGATTCACGCGCACGCCGCCCACGGCGAAGGGCACCGCCAGCGCCATCACGACGAGCACACCGAACGGGCTCGCCCGCTTCCGCTCGTGCTCGACGGCGTAGCGCCGCCCGCGCGCCGTATCCTTTGTTCCGATGTGCTCGCGAACCCGCTCGAGCTCGAACAGCGACAGCGCCGCCGGATCCTTGAGCAGGAGCAGCATCAGCTCGGGATCGTCGTCGACCCCCTCCTCGATCCGGTGGGCGAAGGGCACCGGGTTCCGGCGCTCGCCGGTGGCGGGATCGAACCGCAGCTCGCGTCCGTCGAGAAACACCCACGCGTTGCGCCACCGGTCGAAGTACGCCTCGGTGGCCAGGATGCGCCGCGCCTCCCGCCCGGAGACGTCGAAAAAGGAGAGGCTCACGCCCTGGCCTCGGCGGGCGACCTCGTCGTAGGCGTTGAGGAACCAGAGCCGGCCCGCCGCCTCGTTGTCGAAGGCCAGCGCGGTGTGCACGCCGATGGCGGTCTTCGCGCCTTTGCGGGCCTGCGCGGCGCGGCGCATCTCCTCGCTCGTGATCCGCGCCTCCTCGACCGACCAGGGGATGAGGCTGGCGTTGAGGTACCACACGAAGCCGGCGAGCAGCAGACCGAAGGCCCAGATCGCGCGGGTCGTCCGCCCCAGGCCGAGCCCCGCCGCCCGCATCGCGGTGAACTCGTTGCTGCGGTGTAGTTGACCGAGTGCATACAGCAGCGACAGCAGCACGCCGATCTGGAGCACCAGCGGCACGTTGCCCGGCACCAGCACCAGATAGTAGTAGAACACCTCCCAGAGCCCGGCGCGGCTGCCGATGAAGTCGGAGAGATTGCGCTGCATGTCGACCAGCACGAGCAGGCCGAGCAACGCGGCCATGATCAGCCCCAGCGGCTTGAGCCACGAACCCAGCACGTGTCGGTCGAGAATGGTCATCGTCGTGTCCGACTCTCGGGAAAGCCCCCGGTGCCGCAAGGCTTTCCCGGAGCCCGCCGGAGCGCCCGCGCGGCCCCCGAGGCACTCCGCCCTTGCCGCCTCCCGACACCGCCCCACACTGCGCCGCCATGGCCCGTATCCCCGAAGCATGGAGCTCCCGCCTGGGCGTGATCATGGCCGTGGCCGGCAGCGCCGTCGGCCTCGGCAACTTCCTGCGCTTCCCCGGCCTCGCCGCGAAGTACGGCAGCGGGGCCTTCATGGTCGCCTACTTCGTCGCCCTGCTGCTCATCGGGCTGCCGATCTGCTGGGCCGAATGGACCATCGGCCGCGTGGGCGGCGGCCGCGGCTTCCACTCCTCCAGCGGCGTGTTCTTCGCGGTCGTCCGGCATCCGATCGGCAAATACCTCGGGCTGCTCGGTTTCCTCGTCCCGGTGTTCATCTACATGTACTACATCGTGATCGAGGGCTGGTGCCTGGGCTACGCGCTGAACTTCCTCGGCGGCAACCTCGACCTTGGCCGTGATCCGGCCGCCTACCAGGCCTTCTTCGCCTCCTTCACCGGGGCCGGGGCCGACGGCGTGGCGCTTTCTCTCGGCTTGGGCCGGGCCGACCTCTTCCTGATCGTCGTCTTCGCCCTCAACCTGTTCATCATCTACCACGGCATCACCCGTGGCATCGAAACGGTGTGCAAATGGGGCATGCCAGCGCTGATCCTCATCGCCTTCATCCTGCTCGTGCGGGTGCTCACGCTGGGCACGCCCGACCCGGCCAAGCCCGACCAGTCGCTCTGGAACGGTCTGGGCTACATGTGGAATCCGCACGACATCGCCGCCGGTCTCGCCCGGCCGGAGCTCTGGCTCGCCGCGGCCGGGCAGGTCTTCTTCACCCTCTCGGTCGGCTTCGGCGTCATCATCACCTACGCCAGCTACCTCACCCGCAAGGACGACATCGTGCTGAGCTCGCTCACGGCCTGCTCGACCAACGAGTTCTGCGAGGTCGCGCTCGGCGGCCTGATCACGGTACCGGCGGCGTACACCTTCCTCGGCGCCGCGGGTATCGTCGGCATGGGCACCTTCGGGCTGGGCTTCAACGTCCTGCCCCAGGTCTTCGCCACGATGCCGGGTGGGCAGTTCTTCGGCTCGCTCTTCTTCCTTCTGCTCTTCATCGCCGCCATCACCAGCTCGTTGTCGATGCTCCAGCCCGGCATCGCGTACTTCGAGGAAGGCCTGGGCCTCGACCGGCGCAAGTCCGTGCTCTTCCTCGGCATGATCACCGCGATCGGCAGCTTCCTGGTGTTGTACTTCAGCAAAGACCTGAAGGCGCTCGACACGATCGACTTCTGGGTGGGCACCGTGGGCGTCTTCGTCCAGGGCACCCTCCTGGTGGTCGTCTTCTCGTGGTACTTCGGAGTCGAACAGGGCTGGCAGGAGGCGCACCACGGCGCCGAGATCCGCATTCCGAACCTCTTCAAACTGGTGCTACGCTACCTCACGCCCACCTTCCTCATCGCCATCTTCGCGATGTTCGTGGCCGGCGATGTCTTTGGCTGGAACTTCAGCTTCACCGCCCCCCGCTTCCAACCGACCTCCCGCATCACCGATCTCGTCGGCTCGGCCGACCGGCCGGCCAGCCCGGTCGCGATCATGTGCGTGGCCTTCATCGCCATCGTCTCCGTCTTCGTCGCGATGCTGATCAACCAGTCCGGGCAACGCTGGACCGACGCCACCCGCGCGACCAACACCCGCCCCACCAGACCCGCCCCATGACCACCGCCGGCATCCTCCTCATGGCCGCCTCCGTCGGCTCCGTGACCCTCGTCTTCGTCTGGTGCCTGTGGCGCGTCCTGCGCTCCCACCGCGCCACCGCGGAGCTCGCCAAGGTCGAGCCGGTCTCCGAAGCCAAGGTCGACGAACGCTGACCGCCCGCCCACCGGCACCGCGTCGGGTTGAACCGAATGTTACGGCCCGGTGAACTCTCGCATCCGCGTCGGGTCCGAAGGCGCTTTCCGCTTCGCTTCGGCGCCGCCTCCACCTAGCGTCCGCCCCCTGTCCATGCCGCGCGCCCGCAAACCGACCCGAGCCTCCCGATCCGTGAAGACTCCGCCGCCTCCGCCGGAGCCGGCCAAGGCGCTGTTCTTCAACCGCGAGCTGAGCTGGCTGGCCTTCAACCGCCGCGTACTCGAACAAGCCTGGAACCCGCGCAACCCGCTCCTCGAGCGCCTCAAGTTCCTCGCGATCGTCTCCTCCAACCTCGACGAGTTCTTCGAGATCCGCGTCGCCGGCCTCATCCAGCAGGTCGACTCCGACGTCGTCGAACCCAGCCTCGACGGCCTCGGCGCGCGCGAACAGCTGCGCCGTATCCACCTCGTCGTCGCCTCCCAGGTCGAGGAGCAGTACCGCTGCTGGCACAAGCACCTCGTGCCCGCCCTGCGCAAGGAACACATCGCCTTCAAGACCGGCCCGGAGCTCACCCGCCCCGAGCTCGCCTGGGTGCGGAAGTATTTCCGCGAGCAGATCTACCCGGTCCTCACCCCGCTCGCCGTCGACGCCTCCCATCCCTTCCCCCAGCTGGGCAACAAGTCGCTCAACA
The DNA here is from genome assembly GCA_023446735.1 of Verrucomicrobiota bacterium. GTDB lineage: Bacteria > Verrucomicrobiota > Verrucomicrobiia > Opitutales > Opitutaceae > CAJCBL01. The sequence continues at coordinate 2,386 of JAEXPQ010000254.1, read as the reverse complement.
TCGTCGTTTCCGTCGACAATCCAGGCACACCGGAAAACGAGGGTTTCCTCGCCGTCCTGCCCGTCCCGCGCATCCTCCCGCGCGTCGTGCGCATCGCGCCCGAAGGCCGCGGTCCCGAGCGCTACATCTTCCTCACCGAGATCATCAAGCTTTGCGCCGACCAGCTCTTCGCCGGCTACCGCATCCACGGCGCGCACGCCTTCCGCGTCACCCGCAATAGCGACCTCTACATCGACGAGGAGGAGGCCGAGAACCTCCTCTAGCGCATCGAGGACGAGCTGCGCAACATGCGCCGCGGCGCCGCCGTCCGCCTCGAGATCGAGGACGGCGTGGACGAGCGCACCTTCGAACGCCTCACCGACCACCTCGGCCTTGCCCGCGAGTACGTCTTCCGCATCAACGGCCCGCTCAATCTCCTGCGCCTCTTCGGCGTCTACGAGCTCATCGACCGGCCCGCCCTCAAGTACCCGCCGCTTTCCCAGCATCCCGGCCCGCTCGCGCTCAGCGGCGAGTCCGTGTTCACCGCCCTCGCCCAGCGCGAGATCCTGCTCCACCACCCGTACGACTCCTTCGACCCCGTCGTCTCGTTCGTCCAGCAGGCCGCGCGCGACCCGCACGTCTTCGCCATCAAGCAGACCCTCTACCGCACCAGCGGCGACTCGCCCATCGTGCACGCCCTCATCGAGGCCGCGCAGAACGGCAAGCAGGTCACCGCGCTCGTCGAGCTGAAGGCGCGGTTCGACGAGGCCAACAACATCCAGTGGGCCCGCCAGCTCGAGGAGGCCGGCGTGCACGTCGTCTACGGCGTCGTCGGCCTGAAGATCCACTGCAAGTGCTGCCTGGTCGTGCGGCAGGAGGAAGGCGGCATGCGCCACTACGCGCACCTCGGCACCGGCAACTACAACCCGAAGACGGCCCGCATCTACACCGACCTCAGCCTCTTCACCGCGCGCGACTCGCTCACCGCCGAGGTCGCCTACCTTTTCAACGTCCTCACCGGGTTCGTCCGCGAGCCGCGTTTCCGCCACCTGCTCGTCGCCCCGCACAACCTGCACGACCGCATCCAGGCGCTCATCCTCGCCGAGGCGGAGGCCGCCGCCGCCGGCCACCCGGCCCGCATCGTCGCCAAGATGAACAGCCTCGTCGACCGCACCACGATCGAGAGCCTCTACGCCGCCTCGCGGGCCGGGGTGAAGATCGACCTCGTTGTGCGCGGCGTGTGCTGCCTCGTGCCCGGCGTGCCCGGCCTGAGCGAGAACATCCGCGTGCGCTCCATCGTGGGCCGTTTCCTTGAGCACGCGCGCGCCTTCTATTTCGAGAACCACGGCGGCGAACCCCGCGTGCTCCTCGGCAGCGCCGACTGGATGCCGCGCAACTTCTTCCGCCGCGTCGAGGTCGTGTTTCCCCTCGAGGACCCCGCCCTGCGCCGGCGCGTGCTCCAGGACCTGCTGGAAATCCAGCTTCAGGATACCGAGAGCGCCCGCGAGCTCCACGCCGACGGCGCCTACGCCCCGGTCGCCCGCGCCGCCAGCCAGCCCGCGATCGCCTCGCAGGACCATTTCCTTGCCGACGCCTCCCGCCGCCTCCTCCGGTCCGACGGCGAAGGCTGAGCCACCGACTGGTCGAGCGCCGAGAGTCTAGGGGCGAGAGCCAGCCGATCGGAGGCGGCCGTTGCTCCCCCACTCCGGCTCCTGCTCCTGCTCATACTCCTGATCCTGCTCGCTTCCGAGTGCGGAGGTTGAAGCCCCCGTGCTCGCATTCGCCCTTCCGCGCCCGGTCGTTCTCATTCTCTTTCTGGTGTCGGCCGCCCGCCCTCACCGCGCCCTTGCTCTCCCCGTGGCGCCGCCACACTGTTCCCGCATGGAAAAGCGTAAATTCACCGAACTGGGCCTCGCGCCCGAGCTCCTCAAAGCCGTCGACAAGATGGGTTTCGAGGAAGCCTCCCCGATCCAGACCGCGGTGATTCCGCTCATCCTCGAGGGCCGCGATCTCGTCGGCCAGTCCTCCACCGGCTCGGGCAAGACCTGCGCGTTCGCCATCCCCGCCGTGCAACTGGCCGATGCCGCCGTCAAGCAGACCCAGGTCCTCATTCTCTGCCCCACCCGCGAACTCGCCCTCCAAGTCGCCGAGGAAGTTGCCAAGCTCACCCTCTTCAAGCGCGGCATCCGCGAACTCCCCGTCTTCGGCGGCCAGGCGTACGACCGCCAGCTCCGCGGCCTCGCCGCCGGCGTCCAGATCGTGATCGGCACGCCCGGTCGCGTGCTCGACCACCTCGAGCGCGGCACCCTCAAGCTCGACGCCCTCAAGCTCCTCATCCTCGACGAGGCCGACCGCATGCTCGACATGGGCTTCCGCGACGACATCGAGCGCGTCGTCCAGGCCGCCC
>JAEXPQ010000187.1 GCA_023446735.1 Verrucomicrobiota bacterium | reverse complement strand
GTGTTGCAGGGTGTCCGCCGGGTTGATGCCGTCGCCGAGGCTGCGTTCGGTCGTCGGGCAGGCGCAGACCAGGCTTCCGGCGCGGGCCAGGGCTCCGACCTCGTGGTTGGCGATGTGGATGGCGTGCACCGCGGTGAAGTCGGGGCCGAGTGCGCCCGCGTGTTCGAGCAGGCCGAGCGGGGTGGTGTCGTGTTCGGCGAGGCAGGCTTCGTTCTCGTCGGTTTGTTCGCACACATGCATGTGCAATGGCGCGGCCTGGGCGCGGATCGCCGGAAGGATGCGGCGCAGGTAATCAGCCGGCACCGCGCGGACGGAATGGGGCGCGAAACCGGCCCAGGCGTTTCCGGCGCCGTAATCGGTGGCGAGGGCGGAGCGCAGTCGTTCGCCGTTGGCGAGGTATTCCTCGGGGTCCGGGATGATGAAACGTTGCTGGGCGATGCTGGGCGTGCGGCGCCAGCCGGCGCGGGCGTAGGCGCTGTGCAACAGGCAGATACGCAGGCCGACCTCACGCGCGGCCCGCACGACCGCCAAGGCCATCGCGTTCGGCTCGGCGTAGGGGCGCCCGGCGGGGTCGCGGTGTAGATAGTGGAACTCGCCCACCGTGGTGATGCCGGCGAGCGCCATCTCCAGAAAAGCCATGCGGGCGGCGTGGAAGAGGTCCTCCGGATCCAGGGAGATCGCCGCCTGGAACATCCGTTCGCGCCAAGTCCAGAAGGTGTCGCGCTCGACGCCGGAGCGGTACTCGGTGCGTCCCCGGATCACGCGTTGGAAGGCGTGCGAGTGGGCGTTGATCAACCCGGGCAGCAGCGCGCGGTTGGGCAGGCGGTGGGCGCCGGCGAAGTCCGTCGGATCGCGGGAAAGGCGCAAGATCGTCCCGTCGGGGCTGGCCACCAGTGCCAAGCCGGATTCGAAACCGCGACCGGTGAAGATCAGATCGGGCAGCCAAGCGATGGTTGCGGGCAAGTGCATGCGGCGGGTTCGCGTTCTCCCAAGGCGAAGGGCAGGCACAATAACAGACGTGTTTCGCTTCGCGAACGGTCAGGTGAGAAGTTTCTGTAACTTCTTGGTCCGTCGCCTCGTGGGAAAGGGAGTGGTGGATGGCGGGACGGGCGTGCCGGAGGGCGGAGCGGAGGGGGAGAAGATGCTCGTCGTCGCCCGGCGGGCGGGCATCCTGCCGGGCGATGCCCTGCGTGCCCGCCACCGCCTCTTCCTGGTGTTTTGCGGGGTTGCGCGTGCCGACGGATCGGCGCGCGACCGGGCGGCGCGCCCTGCGGTGGTGCGACGAGGCGGGCGAGTGGGTGAGGCCGCTGGTTTTGCCGCAGGACTGGCGCGAGCCGTGGGATGATGGCCCGCCGGCGCGCCGCTGGGTGGTGGATTTTCCACCGGGCGCCGATGCGCACGCGATTACCGCCGCCGGTACCGCCGGCCAGGCCTTCCAACGGTCGGGCGGTCGTATTGTCCGCCGCGGGCGGGGCGCGGAACTGCGAATCGCGCTCGCGAAATGCGATCGTTACCTCGCCGCCCCGGCCGGGGCGGGGCCGGCGCGGTGGCGCTGGATGCCGGCGGAGGTCCTGCCGGGCGGCGACTTGGTCGTGGTGGCGCGCGACGATGAATTTCTCGCGGGTGTGTTGGCCTCGTGGTGGTTGGCGGTGTGGCAACGTGGCCGGCGGCGGCGCCTCGAGGTGGCGACCGTGCGCACGTTGCCGCTGCCCTGGTCGCCCGAGATGCTCCGCGGGGCGCTCACGCGCGACCAGGAGGAACGGCGCGAAGCCGTGGTGCGGGCGTGGCGGGCGCTCGGCGGCGGGGTCGTCGACGCCGCTTCGGAGGGGGACGCGGCCGAGGAGCTCGCGGCGGCGGTGGCCGCCGCCTACGGCTGGCCGGCGGGGATCGGGCCCGCGGACGGCTTCGCGCGTCTGGAGGCTATGGCGCCGGCGGCGGGATAGCGCCGGCGAACAAGTCGCGCACGAAATCGAAGATCTCGACACCGAACAGGGCGAGCGCGGCGAAGAACACGGCCGTGAGCGCGAGCGCCGCGAAGCCGGTGCAGACCGCCGCGCCGTCCTCCTCGAGCCGGCCGACCGCCAATGCGACGATTGCGACCGCCGGCAGGAAATTCGAGAACGGGATCGGCAGCGGCAGCATCAGCAACAACCCCGCGCCGAGGACGGCCAGACCGATGCCGCGGCGCATCCAGGGACCAGCGACAAAGAGGGACAGCCGTTTGCGGGTGCAGCGTTCGAGGAGCCGGATCACGCGTTCGGCGCCGCGCAGCAGCGCGCCGAAGAAGCGCGGCGGCAGCCGCCGCTGGCGGAGGGCTTGCGGCAGTCGCGGCCGCAGCCCGAGCGCTAGGCGGAGCCCGAGGTAGCCGATGATCGCCCCCACGACGGTCGAGATGCCGAGCAGCGAAACCGGCGTGAAGAAGGGCAGCGCCAGCAGCACGAGCAGGAGCGAATAGGCGCGGTCGCCCATCACATCGAGCACCTCGCCGACCTGAACCTCCCCGTGCCCGAAACGCTCGTTGAGCGCGTGCAGCTCGGCGGAGAGCCGGCGGCGCGGTGTGGCGGCGAGGGTCGTGACGGCGGTCTCGGTGGTGGCCATGGTCGGTGCAGCGCGGCGGCGGGCGGAATCATGCGCGGTCGGTGGCGACGTGCAACGGGTACCGGCGCCTTGCTGCGGGCCGCGGATGGGCATTGGCTGGGCGCATGTCCGAGACCGACCAGCTCATCGCCCGCCTAGGCCTCCAACCGTTGCCGCGCGAAGGCGGCTGGTTCGCGCCGGTGTGGCGCAGTGAGGTGATGCTGCGGGGCACGGCGTTGCCGGCGCGGTTCGGCGGCGGTGAGCGCGTGGCGGCGTCCTCGATCCTCTACTTGCTCGCGGGCGGCGAGTGCTCCGCGCTCCACCGGTTGCGCAGCGACGAGGTGTGGCAGTTCCATGCGGGCGACGCGCTCGAGCTGTTGCGGCTCGATCCGACCAGTGGCGCCGCGAGCTGGACACGGCTCGGCCCGGCGCCGGCGGCCGGCGATGCCCCGCAGGTCGTGGTGCCGCACGGCGTGTGGCAGGGCGCCCGGCTCGCGGCCGGCGGGCGCTGGGCGCTCGTCGGTTGCACGA
>JAEXPQ010000182.1 GCA_023446735.1 Verrucomicrobiota bacterium | reverse complement strand
GTCCCGCTTCGGGTGGTCACGCCGCCGGCGGCGAGGCGCAACGAGCGGCGGTGGGCAGCGAGGGAGGCGTCAGGCCAGCTTGAGGCTGCGGACGTCGGCGGCGGAGAGGTCCATCGTGCCGAGATTGAGGGCGGCGCCGATCTTCACATGCGTGACCTTCTCGGGCGAGTAGCCGAGGAGCTTGGTGCAGGCGGTGTCGATCAGTACCGGATCGGTGGAGACGAGGAGACGCTTCATCTCCACGCAGTCCTCGACGGACTTGCCGCGCGGGCCGTTGCGGACCATCGGGTGGTAGGCGTCGACGATGTTCAGGTCGGGCTTCCGCAGGGTGAGGAAATCGGCGATGGTCTGCTGGAGATCGACGTTGTGGTAGACGCCGCGGTCCCAGACGCAGCCCATGAGGTTCTTCATGGCCGAGGACATCTGAGCGCCGCCGTGGTGCTTGAGGACGGGGACGTTGATGAAGACGTCGGAGTCGAGCACGAGCTCGTGGACCTTGGCGCTCTTGAGCTTCACGCCGCCCGGGATGGGGGTCTCGCGATAGAGGTTCTCGTCCTTGCCGTTGACGATCTTGGCGCCGGCGGCGCGGGCAGCGGCCTCGATGCCGCTGTTGGCGTAGGCGCTCTGCCAGCGGTCGCAGGTGTTGTCGAAGATGCTTACCGATTTCGCGCCGGCCTGGAGGCAGAGCTCGACGAGACGGGCGACGATGGAAGGGTGGGTGTTGGCGCCGCGCTCGGGCGGGGCGTCCCAACCGATGTTGGGCTTGATCAGGACGGTCTGGCCGGGCTTCACGAAGGCGCCGATGCCGCCGAGGGACTCCAGGGCCTTGTCGAGCATGGCGACGCGGTCGCCATCGCGGGCGACGACGAGTACGGGCTTCGGGCCGGCGGCGGCCGGAGCCGCGGTGACGGCGACGGCGGGCTCGGCCGCGCCGGCGCGGTCGAGGGAGAGCAGCGAGGCGGTGGCGCCGAGGGCGAGGCCGGCCTTGAGGAAATCGCGACGGTTTTTCATGGGGAGGCGAGGTGCACGGGGGAGGAAAGTGGTGCGCGAGCGCGCGAGGATCTGTCGCGGAGTGTACCCCGCGGCCGGGGGCGCGACCCCGCATCGCTTGGCCAAAACGGGGCGTTATTTGTGCGGGCGGGGACCGCGGGCGCGGCGCGACGACGGTTTATTGCAGAAGCGCCCCGGCCGCGGGCGCGCGTTCGGGTTCGGGGTGCGGCAGCGGCAGGCGGATCCAGAAAATGGTGCCATCGGAGGGAGCGGAAGAGAACCCGACGCGCCCGCCGAGGATGCGTTCGCCGAGCAGATGCGCACAATAGGTGCCGAGGCCGCGGTCGGGACCCTTTGTCGAGAACGAGCGTTGGAAGACCTGGAGCTGGTCTTCGGGCAGGATTTCGCCGGGGTTGTGGACGTAGAACTCGAGGCTCGAGTCGAGCACTCGGGCCCCGAGGGCGACGGTCTCGCCAACGCGGGTGGCCTCGAGGGCGTTCTTCAGGAAGTTGCCGAGCACGCGGGAGAGCAGGGTGGCGTCGGTTTCGAAAACCGGGACGCCGGGATCGAGCTGGACGGAGATGGTGCGGCCGTGGGCGACGGAGTGGTAGCGGTAGAGGTCGCGCAGGACGGCGAGAAAGGCGGCCGGTTCGCAGAGCTGGGGATGGGGGACGAGTTCTCCGGTCTCGGCCGCGGTGAGGCTGGCGTGGGTTTCGATCTCGTCGAGGAGTCGGCGGGCGAGGCGCGCGATGGTGTCGGCGAGGGGCTGGCGCTCGGGGTCGGGGGCGGCGGCCGGTTGTTGCGCGAGGAATTCGGCGAAGCCGACGATGCCGCCGGTGGTGTTGCGCACATCGTGGAAGAAGAGGCGTTCGAGGGCGCGGCGGCGTTTTTCGCTGCTGGTGTCGATCGCGCTGAGGAGGAGGAAACGGTGCGGGCCGGCGTCCCAAGGGGCGGCGCGGACCCGGAGGTCGAGGGCGCGGCCGTCGGTGCGCAGGAGACGGCACTCGTCGAAGGCGGCTTCGCCGGCGAGCGCGGAGAGCTGGCTGCGCAGTCCGCCGCAGACGAGGCAGAAGGGGGTGGAGCCGCAACCTCCCGGGGCGCAGGCGGCATGGGCGCAGTGGAGGGCATCGCCGAGGCGGCAACCGGCGAGTTCCTCGGGCGAGGCGACTTGGGCGGCGCGGCAGAAGGCCTTGTTGGCGTAGAGAATGTGCCGGTCCGAATCGGCGATGACGTAGAACTCGTGGAGCACGTCCAGCAGCGGCAACGCGGCGCGCAGCTCCGGCGGCAGCTCGGGGGCGGCGACGGGGGCAGGCGCGGCGTTGGGCTCGGGTTCCATGGCGCACGTATCCCATCGGCCGGTGGGCGCGGGAATTGAGCGGGCGGGGCCGGAGGCCGGTGTCCGGCTCAAAAACGCGGTCTTGCCCTGTCTCGCGTGGCGCGCGGCCGCTCGTGCCGCGGAGGGCGCGAGCAAGCTCGCGGTCCTGTCGGAAACCGACGGTCCGGTTCAAGCCGCTGCCGCTGTGGGGTGAGCGGCCGCCGAGCGCCGGTAGTGGAGAAGGATCCCGAGCGCCGCGACGCACAGGACGGTGCAGAAGACGAAGACGGCGCGATAGCCGAAGGGCTCGGCCACGGCGGCGAAAAGCAGATAGCCGGCGGTGCCGCCGACGCGCATGGCGTTGGAGTAGAGATTGGTGGCGGTGCCGACCTGGTCGGGCAGGAAGTTCTGGAAGAACGTGATCGCGACGCCGGAGGTGACCGCGACGATCGCCGCGCTGATGATCTGCAACGGGTAGATGTGCCACGGCGCGCCGACGAGCGAGAGTCCGGCGTAGTAGACCACCGAGAGCAGGAACGAGAAGCGGATGAGCCGCGCGTGGTCGCCCTTGGTTGCGAGCATGCCGAAGAAGAACATGAACGGCAGCTCGAAGACCGGGGCGATGCTGTAGATCGTGCCGATGTGGCGTTGTTCGCCGGCGATCGTCTTGGTGACGAAGAGCGGCAGGTTGCTCATGCAGATCGTGCCGGCGGTGAAGACCAGGACGAACGCAACGAAGTGCGCGAGGATGACCGGCTGCGTGAGCGCGCGGCCGAGCGGCATCGGCGTGACGGTCTTCGTGCCGACGAAGGGCGGCGCGTACGGCACGAAGCGCAGGATCGCCAGGAGGAACAGGAAGAACACGCTCGCGGCCACGAGGAACGTGCCGCGGTAGTTGAAGTGCATCACCACCCACGAGGCCGTGGCCGGGCCGACCGTCCACGAGAGCGCGAAGAACAGCCGGAAGACGTTCATGTAGAGCGGCGTTTCCGTGGGGGAGACGTCCGACCGGCTGAGCATCTCGCGGGCGTGGGCGAAGAGCTGGGAGAACGAGATCGAGGAGACGCCGAGCACGAGCGCGCCGATCACGGTCAACCACGCGACATCGCGCACGAACGCGTAGGCGGCGTAACCGGCCGTCCCGCACACCGCGCCGAGCACGAGCATCGTGCGGCGCGAGAACCGCGTGTCGGACCAGTGGGCGAGCAGGGTGCTCAGCACGATGGCGGCCACCGAGGTGATCGTCATGAAGACGCCGAAGGTCACGTTGCCCATCTTCACCTCGTCGATGCAGAAGACGGACATGAAGGGCCCCACGAACGAGTAGGCGAGGCCGAGGAGGATGTTGCAGACCAGCAGCGCCACGAAGGTCCGGTTGCGGAAGATGGTGCGGGCGGTCTGGAGGAAACGTTGCATGGCGGCGATGGAGCGCGGGACATTCGGTGCCCCGGGGGCGGCGCGCGAGTCCCAAGGCGCCGACGGTACAACCCGGCCGTGGGTTTAATGCGCGGGACCGCGAAGGAGGTTTGCGGTCGCGGGGCCGGTCGCGGATGGTGGCCGCAACACCCCGATCCTCCCGCCATGCCCACCGCCATTGTTCTCCTGAAGACCGACCGCCGCCGCGTCACCGGCATCGCCGAGAAGATCCTCGAGATCCCCGCCGTGACCGACGTCTATTCGGTGTCCGGCCGTTTCGATCTGCTCGCGATGGTCCGCTGCGAATCGGTCGACATGATCGAGTGCGTGATCACCGATGCCCTGCTCAAGACCGACGGCATCCTGGACAGCGAGACGCTCTTCGCCTTCCGCAGCTATGACAAACGCGAGGGCGGCCGGGCGGTCGATGTCGACTGAGGCGCGACGATCCCGTTGTCGCGGAGGCCGGTGAGCATGCTCGCGCTCCGGAGCGCGAGCGGCCGATTCGCGGCGTCCCGCGACGAAATTCCCCCTTGCGTTCGCCCGGAGCGGTGTTTTTTCTGCCCGAATCCCATCATGCAGAAGACCAAGAAGTCCATCGCCAAGCGGTTCAAAATTTCCGGCACCGGAAAGCTGATCCGCCGCACTCCGGGCTTCCGTCACCTGCTTGCCTCCAAGAGCACGAAGCAGAAGCGTCGTGCCTCCAAGGACAAGCTCGTGGCTCCCGGCCATGCTGAGGCGCTCCTCCGTGGGCTCCCGCACGGCCTCTAAAACCCGGAACAACCATAACTGATCAGGCGGGTAACTCCCGTAGGCGACCTGCCGATCCTTAACCAACACATCACAACATGCCTCGTGTCACCAATGGTCCGGCCTCCCGCAAGCGCCGGAAGAAAGTCCTGAAGCAGTCCAAGGGCTACTTCGGCAGCAAGTCCAAGCTCTTCCGCTACGCCAAGGAGGCCCTCGATCACGCCCTCCAGTACGCGTACGACGACCGGAAGAAGAAGCGCTCCAACGCGCGCGCCCTCTGGATCGTGCGTCTTAACGCCGCCTGCCGCACCGCCGGCATCAGCTACAGCCGCTTCATCGAGGGCCTGAAGGCCGCCAACATCGAGCTCGACCGCAAGGTCCTGTCCGATCTCGCCGTGCGCGACGAAGCCGGCTTCGCCGTCGTCGTCGAGCAGGCCCGCGCCGCCCTCGTGGCCAAGGCCGCCAAGGCCTGAGCTGAGCAGCAGATCTTTTCCCAAAGGCCGGGCGCTCGTCGCCCGGCCTTTTTGTTTTCGGTAGGGACGTTTCTCCGAAACGTCCGTTGCCTGAGCCCGTAACAGAGGCAGCGTTGGTCGCAGATTGTGCTCGCGGCGGTTTCGGAGAAAGCGCCCTCCCGTCGCCATTTCCGGCGTTGCCCGTCCCTCGTTCTCCCTCACTCTCCGCCTCTCCTATCATGCAAGCCGCTCTCCAAGCCCTCGTCGAGAAAGCCCGCGGTGAACTGGCCGCGCTCAGCGCCCGTCCCGAGTTCGAAGCCGCCAAGGCCCGT
>JAEXPQ010000137.1 GCA_023446735.1 Verrucomicrobiota bacterium | reverse complement strand
CGGCGCCGAGGAGCAGGAGCAGGCAGGGGAGGATCGGTTTCATCGGTCGGGTCGGTGCGGATTCAACGGTACAACTGGGCCGGAGCGTTTGGGGGAACGCGTGAGCCCAGCGGGGCGACGGTCGTTTCACTGCGCGCGGTGGGCGGTGAGCGCGGACTCGAGTTGCGCGAAGGGGCGGGCGAAGTTGCCCTCGAACTCGCCCTTCCAGTCGGGCACGCCGAGCTTCTCGAGGCAGTAGAGGTAGCGGGCGAGCAGATCGTCCTTGGTCAACACGACCGAGGAGTCGTCCAGGAAAGAGAGGCCCTTGATCTCATGGTCGGTGCCGAGCGCGCTCCAGTACACGAGGGCGGCCGTGCCGTAGTCCTCGAGGCGCAGGGCGGCATCCGCCATGCAGCCGACGCGCTCGCCGAACGCCTCGGGCGGCTTGTTGGCGAGGCGGTGGATGACGAGACGGTCGAGCATGGCGCCGACGTTCTTGCCGCGGGTGGCGCCGAACTGCGAGGTGTGGAGCGGATTGCAGGCGTAGATGGCGGGCGCGATCTCGTCCCAACGCTGGTTGGCGCGCTTGACCTTCTTCTTCGTGTCGAGGCCGTCGCGGGTGACCGAGGAGAAGAACAGCTCGTAGCGGGCCCAGGCGGAGTTGGGGTAGGCGGCGAGGATGCGCTCGTGCTGGGCGATGGCGGCGTCGAACTTGCCCTGGTCGTGCAGGGCCACGCCACGCTGCACCTCCTCGGTGAGGCGGCGGCGGAAGGGCCCGAGGCGGGCGGCGAAGTCGTCGAGCACCCGGCGGGCGAGCGTGCCGTCGCGACCGAACGAATGCAGGAGGCCGAGGAGGGTGCTGGCCTGGTCGAGGTTGCCGTCCGCGGCGTGGAGGTAGACGGGCAGCGAGGCGACGAGCAGGTCGCCGGGGGCCATCTCCATCACGCCGCGCCAGAATTGGGGATCGCGATACGCGCCGCGGGCCGCGGTGCCGGAGGTGTCCGCCGCAAGCGCGGCGAGGGAGCGGCCGAGCGCCACCACGCCGACGTACTGGGGGTCCGAATTCGCCGCGTGGTGGGCGAGCAGGGGGAGGGCGCGTTGGCGGGCCCAGGCGCGGAGTTCGCCGTGTTGGGCGGCGAGGTCGGCCGCGAGGAAGCGGTTGAGCTCGGCTTCGTCGGGCGGGAGGAGGCGGGGAACGAAGCCGGCGGCCTCGGTGAGCGGGCTGGCGGTGTCGCCCGGGGTCTGCACGCGCACGCAGACCGGCCCAAGCGGCGCGCGCAGATCCGGCAGCGCGGCGAGGCGGGTGCGGAGATCGGCGGCGAAGGGGGCGGCCAGCGCCGGGCGGCCGGCCAGTTCGAACTGCGGCGGCGTGTCGGGCCGCAGGGTGATCTGGACGAGGAGGGCGGGGGGCTCCGGCGTGGCGGTGAGCGCCGCCTCGGCGGTGGCCAGCACGGGCTTGAGCCAGGCGGAGAGGGTGGCGGCCTGCGGAAAATTCTCGGCGAGGACAAGGTTGGGGGTAACGAAGACCAGCGCCAACGGCGGCCGGGCGATCGCCTCGGTGGGCGGGCTGTCCGCGGCGGGTGCGGGGGCGGCGGTCGCGCCGGCGCCGGTCGCGGAGAAGCCGAGCAAACCGAGGACAAGGAGCAGGCGGGGCAGCGTTGGGCCAAACATGGGCGGCATTGAGTCGGGTGCGGGGCGCGGTCGCAAGCGCGGGGCCGGAGGCGCGGCGCGGGTTGTCACGCGAACTTCACGCCGGCGGTTTGACGGGTGGGGCGCGATTCTTGGCCTCATGGCCGCAAGTTTCCCGGACGGAAACCCGCCACGATGCACCCGCTCAAGAACCTCTCCACCTTCTTCGCCTCCCGCGCCTGGCGCTGGGCGGTATTATTCCATCTGCCGCTGTGCGGGCTCGGCCTGTTCGCCACATGGAGCTACTGGCGCCATGCGGAGCGTTTCGAACGAGGCCTCGAGGAGGTCCAGCGCACGGTGGGCTTCGCCACGCGGTTGCGCGTCCATGCGGAGACGATGCAGACCGCGCTGCTGTTGACGGAGCGCTCCCTGGTCGCGCGGGCGCCGTTGGCCGATCCGCTCTACCGCCTCCAGGTCGCGTCCGACCGGTTCAACCAGATCATCAATGCGTTCAACGAGGGGGGCGAGGTGGTCGAGCCCGACCTCGGGCGGCTCATGGTCGAGATCGTCGAGACGGGGCCGGCGCTGGAGGTGTTGCAGGAGCTCAACGTGGCGTGGGTCGAGCTGAAGAATCGCACCGACCTCGTGATCCGGCGCGAGAGCCAGAAACGGCTCGACGCCCCGATCGTCGAGTCCGCCATCGAGTATTCGCTCGCGCAGCAGGAGCGGCTGGCCCGGCTGGTGTCGGATTTCGGCGCGCGGCTCGAGGCCGACCAGCAGGCCGCGCTCACCCGCGACAGCCATTGGCGCAACACCTCGCTGTCGGTCGCGACCCTCGCGTTCCTCCTCGTACCGGCGGTGCTGCTCCTCAATCGCGCCCGGTGGGCGGCCGGCGAGGCCCGCGCGGCGGCGGCCGCGCTGGCGGCGAAGCAGGCGGCGCTCGAGGAACACCAGGTGGCCCTGGAGGCGCATCAGGCGGCGCTCGCCGCCGCCCAGCACGAGTCGGCCCTGATCATGGATACGGTGCAGGAAGGCCTGCTGCTGATCGACGCCGAGGGCACGATCGGCGCCCAGCATTCCCGCGAGTCGGCCGCCATCCTGCGCCAGCCCGAGCTGGCCGGGCAGAACCTGCTCGCGCTGCTGCGGCAGCTTGTGACCGAGAAGATGCACGCCACGGTCGTCGACTACCTCGCGCTGCTGTTCGACGCCAACCGCAAGGAACGCACCGTCCTCAAGGTCAACCCGCTGGCGGACATCGAGGTGAACTTCCCGAATCCGGCCGGCGGATTCAGCACGCGCTACCTCGGCTTCGCCTTCCGCCGGATCCTGGACGGGGACCGCGTCGCGCGCGTCTTCGTCGCGATGCGCGACATCACCGCGCAGGTCGAGCTGGAGCGCCGGCTGCGCGAAGAGGAGAAGAAGAAGGAGCGCCAGTTCGAGCTGCTGCTCGGGATCGTGCATGTCGACCCCGCGCAGCTGGACCTCTTTGTGAAGCTGGTCGGCACGGAGCTGGAGACGATCAACGGCGCGCTGCGGGCCGAGGAGTTCGCGGCCGACGGCGCCGAGGACCGCGCGCGGCTGCGGGACCGGCTCAACCTGGTCTTCCGCTCCGTGCACAACATCAAGGGCAACGCCGTGTATCTGAAACTCGAGAGCTTCCAGAAGACGGCGGAGGATTTCGAGCACCGCCTCTCCGAGCTGCAGAACCGCGCCCGGCTCGGCGGCGACGACTTCCTCTCCGTGGTCGTGGCCCAGGCGCGCCTGCGGGCCGACTTCCTCGACCTGCAGGAGCTGCGCGGCAAGCTGAGCGGGCTGCGCGCCCCGGCGCGCGGCGGCGCCACCGCCGCCGACACGGTGCTGGAGGGCATCGCGGCCCAGGCGGCCGAACTGGCCGCGCACCTGGGCAAGCAGGTCGAGACGGACTTCGATCCGCTCGCGCTCGCCGCCCTTCCGCCGGAGCGGCGGCCGCTCGCCCGTGATGTCCTCATCCAGCTCGTGCGCAACGCCCTGGTCCACAGCGGGGAGACGCCCGCCGCGCGCCAAGCCGCCGGCAAGCCCGCCGGCGGGAAGCTCACCCTGCGGTGCCGGCCGCCGGGGCCCGACGGGCTCGCCGGCTTCGTCTTCCGCGACGATGGCGCCGGGCTCGACCTGGCGAAGATCCGGCGCCGGGCCGAGGCCGGGGGGCTGCTCGCGCCCGGCGGGGCGATCGGCGACGCCGAGCTCGCCGGCTGCATTTTCGCTCCCGGGTTCTCGACGGCCGCGCAGGCCGACGCCAACGCCGGCCGCGGCATGGGGCTGGACATCGTCAAGCACCACATCGTCGACGAAGCCGGCGGCGAGATCGCGGTCCGCAGCCTGCCGGGACGTTTCTGCGAGTTCGCCTGCCTCCTGCCCGGCGAGATGCCGGCCTCCGTATCATGAAACTGCTGATTGTGGACGATTCCCTGATCGTGCGCCGCGCGATCGAACGCAACGTGGCGTGGGCCGGCTTCGGCGAGATCCGCTTCGCGGCGAACGGCCGCCGGGCGCTGGAGGAGTTCCGGGCGTTCCGGCCGGATGTCGTCACCATGGACATCACGATGCCGGAGATGGACGGGCTGGCCGCGCTCGACGCGATCCTGCGGGAGGACCCGGCCGCGCGGGTGCTGGTCGTCTCCGCGCTGGGCGACAAGTCGACCGCGGTCGACGCGATCAAGCGCGGCGCGCAGGGCTTCCTGCTCAAGCCGATCACGCCCGACTCGCTGCGCGAGGCGGTGACCGAACTGCTCGAGACCTGATCCCATGGACGAAACCATCCTTCGCATCTTCACGACCCACGCGGCGGCCTACTTCGGCCGGGTCGCGGGCGGCGGCGCCGCGGTCGGCACGCCCGTTCTGCCCCAGGACGACGCGCCGCCGCCCCG
>JAEXPQ010000150.1 GCA_023446735.1 Verrucomicrobiota bacterium | reverse complement strand
GCGCGAGCACCTCGTCGAGGGCGCGCAACAGGCGGTCTGCACCCGCCTGCCCGTCGTCACTTCCGGCCGGCCGCTCACCGCCGTCCTCGCCGCCCTTCCCTCCGCCGCGCTGCGGCTCGCGCTCGACAACTACGAGGCGGCCAGCGGTCTCGCGGACTGCGCCCTGCCCGCAGCGCCGGGCCCCGTCGCGCTCGCCCTCGGCCCCGAACGCGGTTGGGACGCCGCGGACCGCGCCGCGCTGCGCGCCGCCGGTTTCACGCTGGTGCATCTCGGCCCGCGTGTCCTACGGTTGGAGACCGCGTGTGTCGCTTCCGTCGCCCTCCTCAAGGCGCGGCTGGGCTGGCTGTAGACGGTCCGCGTCGCCGCCACTCCGGAGTTGGCGCCTCCGGTACAACCGGCATGTTTCCCGCGCCGATGCTGCGCATCCTTTCCGATCTGCATTTCCGCGACGCCGCCAGCCGGCTGCGGCGCCTCGAGGATCTCGAGCCGCTCTTCGCGGGTGTCGACACACTCTGGCTCAACGGCGACACGTGCGACAATCAGTCCGGCATGCCGGCGGCCGCCGTGGAGGAGCTTCTCCGCTTCTTCCGCGCGCGAGTGCCGCACGTCGAGTTCCTCACGGGCAACCACGACCCCGACCTCTCGGACCGCCATTGGTGCGCCACCGCCGACGGGCGCCTGCAGGCCACCCATGGCGACGCGTTCTTCGCCGATGCCGTGCCCTGGAGCCGGCTGCGCCCGCTGCTCAACGCGAGGATCCGGGCGGCGCTGGCGCAGCACCCAGCCCTCGACGACAGCAGTCTCGACGGCCGGCTGACGCTGCACCGGATCGCCTGCACCGGGCTGCCGCGCGAATGCGATCCGGAACGCGGCGACCACTGGCACCGCCTGCGCCGCCTCGCCCACGAATTCTGGCCTCCGCGCCAGCCGCTCGAGATGCTGCGGGCGTGGCGCTCGTTGCCGGACCGCGTCGCGGCGGTGGCGCCCGCGTGGTTTCCCGGCGCCCAAGTGATCGTGACCGGCCATGTGCATTTCCCACGCGTGTGGCGGCGTGGCGCGCTCACCATCGTCAACACCGGCGCCTTCACCGGCCCGCTCGGCGCCTATCTGGTCGATCTCGCGGGCGAGATCGTGGCGGTGCGCCGCCTGCGGCTGGCCCGCGGGCGCTGGCACCCGGGCCGGCTGGTCGCGGAGATTCCGTTGCGAGCGATCGGGTCCGACCGCTCCGCCTGATCGGCTACAGCGCCGCGATCGCGGCCGGCGGCACGTACGCCTTGCGCGCCTCGCGCACCTTCTCGTGATGGGTGCCCGCCCAGTCGATCAACGGCTCGAGCTTCTTGAGCAACGAGCGTCCGAGAGCGGTGAGCGTGTATTCGACCTTCGGCGGCACAGTCGGGTGGACCTTGCGCGTCACGTAGCCGTCGCGCTCGAGCCCGCGCAGCGTCTGCGCCAGCATGCGTTGGGAGATGTCGCCGATGGCGCGTTTGAGCTCGGTGAAGCGGAGCGTGCCGTCGGCCAAGGTGACGAGCGCGAGCAGGCTCCAGCGGTCTCCGATGCAGTCGAGCACGTCGCGGATCGGGCAGCACCGGGCGTGGTCGCTGCCGGGTTGGACGGGGGAAAGTTTGCGGGTCACGGTCGGGATAGGGATCGGTTACCGCCGGGTAACCAGGTTACTTTTCGCACCTCTCTTGGAAGGCGAGAACGCTTTTGGTATTCTTTCGGTACCGAGTACGAAATCGGAACCTAAATCCTTCTCAATACCGAAAACCATGATCGCCATCACCGGAGCCACCGGCCAGCTCGGCCGCCTCACCCTCGCCCACCTCTCCCACGCCGTGCCCGCGGCGTCGCTCGCCGCCCTCGTGCGCCAACCCGCCAAGGCCGCCGATCTCGCCGCCCGCGGCGTGCAGGTCCGCGCCGCCGACTATGACGACCCCGCGGCGCTCGACACCGCGCTCACGGGCGTCGAGAGACTGCTGCTGATCTCCTCCAACCAGCTTGGGCGCCGCTTCGCGCACCACCGCAATGTGATCGAGGCCGCACGGCGCCGGGGTGTCCGCCTGGTGGTCTACACCAGCCTCCTTCGCGCCGACACCTCGCCGCTGAACCTCGCCGGCGAGCACTTCGAAACGGAGAAGCTGCTAAAGTCGTCCGGCCTGCCCTTCGTGATCCTCCGCAACGGCTGGTACACGGAGAACTACACCGCATCCGTGCCGGCGGCGCTTGCGCTCGGGGCGCTCCATGGCAGCGCCGGCGAAGGGCGGATCGCCTCGGCTACGCGCGACGACTACGCCGCGGCCGCCGCCAAGGCGCTCACCGGGGCGGTGGAAGCCGGGCGCACGCTGGAACTCGCCGGCGACACCGCCTACACGCTGGAGGAGTTCGCCGCCGAGATTTCACGCCAATCGGGGAAAACGATCCCGTACCGCAACCTCCCCGAAGCCGACTATCGCGCCGCGCTCCTCTCCGCGGGGTTGCCGGAGTGGTTGGCCGCCGGTCTCGCCAGTTGGGACACCGGCGCCGCGCAGGGGGCCTTGTTCGACAACGGGCACCAGCTCAGCCGCTTGATCGGTCGGCCCACGACCCCGTTGGCAGAAGCTGTCCGGCAGGCACTCGCCGCAAAGTCGGAGTGAACGACGCCAGCCACTCACCTCACGGGTTCACACCCGCCACCGTCACGCGCCGGTAGAAACACGCCGAGGCCTCGCGCGGGCCGCCGCCGAGGCGTTTCACGCACTCCCAGCCCGGCGTGGCCGGTTGCAGCTCGCCGGGCATCTCGAAGACCACCAACCCCTCGCGTCCCGGCACGAGCAGGCGGTCAAACTGCGCGAAGAACCGCTCGGGCTGCTCGGCGATCATCGAGTACGGAGGGTCGCAGAAGACGAGCCCGACGCGCGCGCCGTCGAGCGGCGTCCAGGTGAGCGCATCGGCTTTGCTCACAGTGCAGGCACGGGCGTCGGCCTGCAGGCTCTTGGCCACGGCGGCTAGGTTCGTACGCAGGCATTCAAGCGCCTCGCGCCCCTGCTCCACAAAGGCACCGCCGGTCGCGCCGCGGCTCCACGCCTCCAACCCGTACGAACCGCTGCCGGCGAAGAGATCGACAAAACGCGTTTCCACGACCAGCGCGCCGAGGCTGGAGAAGATCGATTGCCGCAATCGGTCCATGGCCGGGCGGGTGGCGTCGCCTCGCGGGACGCGCAAGGGAATGCCGCGGGCGTTGCCTCCGGTGATGCGCATGTCCGAGCCAAACCCAGCGCCCCCGTTTGGTGCAAGCCCTCGCCGCCGCCCGTCCATCGGCCGGCCCCGCCGCCCATCGCCGTAAATCATCCGTCCGCTGGGGCCCGCCAACATCGCGATTGCTTCCCTTGCCCGGATCGTTAGCCAACTGACCAATCGTCAGGCGGGAACGTTCCATGCCGACCGTGGAACAGGTCACAACCGGACGACACTACAAACTACGTGCGCTCAATGAAACTGCCCGGGCAGAGGTGGCTGATGGCACTGCTGTGCCTCGTGGGACCTGTACACTCGCAGGCCGCCGACGAGAACCTGTGGCCACTGCGCAGCGCCCAGCAATCCGCCGATGGAGCGCAGACCAAGGTCGAGGCGCTCGGACCGCTGTTCTTCGAGCACCGCAGGCCCGATCGCACGGATTCCGGGTTCCGGCCGCTGTTTCTCCACCGTGAGCTGCCGGCCGAGGGGCGCACGCAGGACTACCTGTTCTTCCCGTTGTTCTTCCGCGAGCAACGCGCCGACGCCACGCGCTGGAACATCTTCTCGCTGGTCAACTCCGACGCCCGCGCCGACCAGGCCGGCGCACCGGCCGACTGGCAGGCGTTCGACCTCTGGCCGCTCTACTTCTCGCGGCGCACCGGCAAACCGGCCACGACCTACCACGCCCTGCTGCCGCTGCACGGGGTGATCAAAAACCGGTTCGGCAACGACCGCATCGATTTCACCCTCTTCCCTCTCTACAGCCGCTGGCAGAAGGGCGAACGCGTCGAGACCGACCTCGTGTGGCCGTTGTTCCGCGAGATCCACGGCGGCGGCGAGTCCGGCTGGGCGCTCTGGCCGCTCTACGGCCACCGCGAGAAGGATGGCGGCGCCACCGCGCGTTCGCAGTTCATCGCGTGGCCGTTCTGGCTGGAACGCGACCGCGCCGTCGAAGGCGGGACCGATTCGCTCCGCGCCTCGCTCCCGTTCCTCTCCCAACGGCGCGCACCGGGCCTGCGCGACGACATGTGGCTGTTCTGGGGCTCGCTGCACCAGACCACGCCCGTCGCCTACGACGAGACCCGCTACCTCTGGCCGCTCTGGCTGCAGGGCCGCGGCGCCGACGGGCGGCGGCGCAACCGCTGGGCGCCGTTCTACACGCACTCGGTGAAGCCGACCGGCGACGACAAGACCTGGATCCTCTGGCCGCTCTACCGCGAGGAGAACTGGACCGACGCCGGCCTCGCGCAAACGAAGACCCAGCTGCTCTACTTCGTCTACTGGGACCTCGCCCAGCGCGACCCCGCCCGCCCGGCCGCCGCGCCCGCCCACAAAACCCACCTGTGGCCACTTTTCAGCTACTGGGACAACGGCGCCGGACGCCGGCAGGTGCAGGCCCTCAGCCCGTTCGAGGTCTTCTACCAGCACGACGACCGCGTGCGCCAACTCTGGTCGCCCCTCTTCGCCCTCTTCCGGTTCGACCGCCGCTCGGCCGACGCCGTGCGCACGTCGTTCGTCTTCGACCTCGTCACCTACCGGCGCGAGGCGGACAGCTGGCGCATCGCGCTCGGCCCGCTCTGCCGCCTCGGCCGCGAGGGCGACCGCACCCGCTTCTCCCTTCTTCCGGCGCTCTTCGATCGCCGCGCCCCCGATTCCGCCAACGCCTCCTCCGCCCCGGCGCCAGCCGACGGACCTCCATGAAACACATCGTTCCAGAAACCTGCGACGGCATCGGCAGCGCGCTCATCCTCGCCTACCGTTCCTTCGCCTCGCTGCCGACCGCGCCGCGCATCATCAAGCGCGTCGTCGAGCAGGCCTACCTCGGCAGCTACAGCTCGCTGCCGATCGTCGCCATCCTCTGTTTCTTCATCGGCGCCGTGCTCGCGTTGCAGTCGGGCATCTCCGTCGCCGATCTGAACATGCAGTCGATGATCGGCACGCTCGTGGGCGAATCGATGACCCGCGAACTCGGTCCCGTGATGGTCGCCATCATCCTCGCCAGCCGCGTGGGCTCCGCGATCACCGCCGAGCTCGCCTCGATGCGGGTGTATCAGGAGGTCGACGCGCTGGTGACGATGAACATCCCGCCGGAGCGTTTCCTGGTGCTGCCGCGTCTGCTCGCGGTGCTGCTCTTCATGCCGTTGCTCGCGCTGGTCGGCATCATCATCGGCTGGCTCGGCGGCATGGTCGTCTGCAACTTCGAGCCGCTGATCAGCATCTCGCCCGAGATCTATTTCCGGTCGTTGAAGGAGTTCCTGACCACCACCGATCTCACGCACGGCCTGATCAAGAGCGAGATCTTCGGCTTTGTGGTGATCCTCACCGCCTGCAACACAGGCCTGCGCACCCGCGGCGGCCCGCGCGAGATCGGCGCCGCGGTCACCCGTGCCGTGGTCATCTCGCTCATCCTCATCCTGGTGCTCGATTTCTTCGTCACCAAACTCCTCGCCTGAGCGCCGCCAACGATGAAAACCACCACCCATCACGTGGCCCGCAGCTCCGATCGCCAGCCAGTCGCCGTCGAAGTCAAAGGCCTCGCCAAGGCCTTCGGTCCGCAGCGCGTGCTCGCCGACATCAACCTCGCGGTGCAGCCGGGCGAGATCTTCGCCATCATGGGCCCCAGCGGCTCCGGCAAGAGCGTGCTCCTGCGCCAGATCGCCGGACTCGACCTGCCCACCGCCGGCAGCGTGCGTGTCGACGGCCATGATCCCGCCGAGCCCGACACCCGCGACCGCTACGCCCTCGCGCTCGTTTTCCAGGCCGGCGCGCTCTTCAACTCGCTCACGGTCTACGACAACCTCGCGCTCTACCCGCTCGAGCACCGTCTCTGCCCGAAGGGCGAGATCCGCGACCGCGTCATGCGCGCGCTCAAGGTCCTCTCCCTCGAGTCCGCCGCCCACAAGTACCCCTCCGAGCTCTCCGGCGGCATGAAGAAACGCGTGGCCGTCGCCCGCGCTCTCGTGATGGAGCCCCAGCTCATCCTCTTCGATGAACCGACCTCGGAGCTCGACCCGATCATGGCGGCCACGATCTCCGAGATCATCGCCACACTCCGTCAGCATATCTCGGTGACAACGATCGTCGTCACCCACGACCGCGACCTCGCCCTCACGATCGCCGACCGCGTCGCCATCCTGATGAAGGGCCGGCTCGTCTCCGTCTCCACACCCGCCGAGCTGCGCGCCCTGCGCGATCCGGCCGTGCAGGACTTTCTGAATCCGAAAATCGATCTGCAACATCCGCGCTTCAAGCAACTGGAGGTCTCCTCATGAACAACGCCCAAATGTCGGCCCGCGTCGGCCTTTTCTTCCTCATCGGCGTCGCGCTGCTCTGGGTCACCTACGTGGCCCTCAACGGCGGCACCTTCGCCCGCCAGCAGGGCTACGCCGTCGTCGCCCGCTTCCACACCCTCAAGGAGCTCAAGCCCGGCGACGATGTCCGCCAGGCCGGCGTGCGCATCGGCTCCGTCAAGGAGACCCGCCTGGCCGACGGCCACGCCGAGGCGGTGCTGCTTCTCGACAACGACACCCGCGTCGCCAAGGACGCCACCGCCACCATCGCCATGGCCGGCCTGCTCGGCGGCGGCTACATCTCGCTGGATTTCGGCACCAAGGAGGCCGGCTATCTCGAGGCCGGAGGCCAGCTCGCCACCAAGGAGAGCGCCGACATCAACACCATCCTCGCCGACCTCGGCAGCGTGGCCGGCGACATCAAGGGCGCCGTCTCCGGCATCAGCGGCATGACCGGCGCGGCCGGCGGTCAGGGCGGTCTCTTCCAGAAGCTGGACACGCTGGTGACCAACAACAGCGAGAACCTCACGCGCACGATCGACAACCTCAACGCGATCACCACCGAGATCCGCTCCGGCAAGGGCACCATCGGCAAGCTCATCAACGAGCCCACCGCCCACGACGAACTGCTCGCCGCCATCGCCGAGATCCGCTCCGCCGCCGGCGAGGCGAAGACCTTCGTCGCCGACACCCGCGGCATCATCGACCACGTGAAGTCCGGCCAGGGCGCCGTGGGCACGCTGCTCTACGACCAGGCCACCGCCGACAACCTGAAGCTCACCGTCGCCAACTTCCGCGACCTCTCGACCAAGCTCAACAGCGGCCAGGGCACCCTCGGCAAGCTGCTCACCGACGAGCAGCTCTACAAGGATGTGCAGGGCGTGGTCCGCAAGGCCGACCGCGCGCTCGACGGCATGAGCGACCAGGGTCCGATCAGCGCCGTGGGCGTCGCCGCCGGCGCGCTCTTCTGAGCGTCCAAACCCGCCTAATGATCTCGCCGGGTTGGCGCCACCAACTGGAGCAAACAACCTACTTCATCGCAGCCTCTGTACGACATAGAGCCATATGATCGCAACTCCGCTCCGCTGCACTCGGGCGCGCGCCAATATGGATTAAATTGTCTGCGATAGAGAGAAGTCGGGGGCTGTGCGCAGCCATCACGATGGTGGTGCCATGTTCGCGCCTCCGTCGGAGCATCTCAATTAGCTGAGACTCGGCTTCTTCGTCCAGTGCAGAACTCGGTTCATCAAGCAAAAGAATCAAAGGTCGCCGAAACAGAGCGCGGATAATCGCAAGCTTTTGGCGCTGCCCACCCGACAAATTCAGCCCGTTCTCATTCAATAGCGTGAAGAAGCCTTGAGGTTGGCGATCTATAAAATCCATGAAACCTGCCTCTCGGCACAAACGAACTAGCGCCTCCAGGTCTGGTTCGGCTGTCCCAGGCACCAAGTTCTCCAAGATCGTACCAGCAAGCAGATCCACCTTTTGCGGCACGACACCAATCGCTGCAGTTAAGCTGCCGAAGGTATAGTGGGCTAGATCAATCTGCCCGATCATAATCCGACCTGTCTCGGGTCGGTATAGACGCTGCAATAAAGCCAATGCTGTGCTTTTCCCACATCCCGATGCACCGGTAAACACAGATACCGCCCCTGGAGCAATAGTCGCGGAAAAGTCGGCGAGCACAGGCAGCCGCCCCGCATGGCGGTATGTAACCCTGTCGAACACAATCGGCCACTTCGCATGGCGCTCAACCATGTGAACCGAACCCGACTCCTTCTCAAGCTCCAGGTCCATGATTTCGTACAGACGATCCGTCGCCACTAGCGCTTGCTGAATACTGGCATTGAGCCCGACTAGCGCCAACGAAGGGCCTGTAAGGTATCCAGCCAACGTATAGCATGAGAAAAGCTCACCCGGAGTGATCTCCGTACAAAGAACAAGAGAGGTCCCAAACGAAAGCAATAGCAGAGAGAACCCCTGGGTTATTAGCGCACTTGCGGAACCGGTCAGTATTCCAGTGTTCGCCACTCCCCGGACTGTGCGCAACAGCCGGACAAGACGACTCTCGTTTCGGAGCGCAAACTCTTCTTCGAGACCAAATCCACGAATCACGCGTTGCGCATGAAGCGACTCGACCAGTTGAGCGTCGAAATCAGCACTACGCTCCATGAGGGCTCGGTGTTGCCGTCGGTTGCATCGATTGGCGAACCACCATACGGCCGCCAACAACGGAACCAAGGCTACTGAAATAAGGCCCAGTTTCCAAGAGTAAATAAACATCGCAACCAGGGCAAAAATCAGAATAAGCGGCTGAAGAGCAATATTAACCAAAGTGCTATTGAGAAACTCACGGATCTTAACAGCATCACTAACCCTGGACACTATCTCCCCGGCTCGCATCGAATCGAAGAAAACTTGCGGCAACCCAAGCAGATGTTTGTAATAACCCAGGATGAGACTCGCATCGATACGCTGCGCCGTATATAAAGCGAGACGGTTCTGCAGCACACCGAGCATTACTCGCAAACCAAGCACGACAAGCATGCCTAAACTCATTAGGATAAGCAAACGGCGATCGCTGTCAGGAATAACACGGTCCATCAAATTCTCGACATAAAGGGATGTCGCAAGCGCCAATGCAGTAGAGAACACCGCGCCGACAAATGCCTGAAGCCAAAGCGTCCGATGCGGCCGCAACAACAACCAAAGACGACGGAGCGGAGTCCGACCGACATCGCGCCTATCGCTTGGGGCGAGTGACGGTTCTGGGGAAACCAACAAGAGCACCCCAGTAAACACAGCAGAAAACTGCTCCCAAGGCCACCATTCTTCACGACCCACAGCCGGGTCCATAACCCGAACGCGCACCCCAATCCGAAACCCACAAACGACAACATAGTGAAGCAACTGATTGGGTAAGCGACAATGGGCTATAAACGGCACAGGCGCCTCGCCGACCGAACTCAACTCAGCGCGAAATCCCCGAGCGGATAGGCCTATTGTCTTCGCCGCATTAACCAAACCAAGCGCAGACGTGCCCTGCCGGTCCGTTCCACCAGCCAAGCGCAATTGAGCAATCGAAACCCGCAGGCCGTAACGGCGGGCAAGATAGGCCAGGCAGGTTGGCCCACAGTCAGACTGGTCTCGTTGTCTCATGAGTTTGATTTCCACACATCAGCGATCTTCTTGCATGCTATAGCGCCCACCGGCGACAACGAACAAAACTGATGAACAAGCTGACCCGCTGAGCCAGACAAATCGACTCACCCTGCTCGCGAGGCATGCTTTACGCGGGCCAGAGACGCAAACAAACGACGTACCAGCAACCGCGTTCCGTCACTAAAGCCTGAAATCGGTCGAATATTCGCGCTACCGAAAATGCGAGAGCTACTTCGGCACAACATTCCAAAGAACTTGCGCCCCAACCAGAACGGATCGAGTCAACTCCACTTCATCAATATCGCCACCAACCGCACGAGCGCAGTCCAGTTTTCAACTAGCGAAATTGCAACAATCCAACCGCTAACGATCCCAAGGATCGCGCTTCGTTCATCGTTGGAGATTCTCATGTAGTCAATCGAAAAGTCGCCGAGCAGATCTTGCCCGGCGACCCGAGATATAGATTATTTGCTCTTGGCAGAGACGATCCCCATTGCTATCGCCCCAGTAAAGTGACCATCTGGGCCAGGGCCAAAAATCTTTAGCCCCTCCCAAAATCCGCCACAAAACTGGGCAATATCGCGGACAGCCTCCGCGCCACCGCCATTAACAAGAGCCATCTGGCTATCATTTAGTGTATCCATTGTTACTTTTTTTTCCAGACACTCTGCCCATCCGCAAAACCTTCCTTAAAAACCCCCCAGTTGTCATATATATCTTTTAGCACGTACCCCCCCGCGCCAACAAGAAGGGAACCAATATACACAAGAGGAGCCAGCCCCCCCTGTATTGCTTGCATCTCATTTACTGTGAGCTCTTTCATATTTTTAGTGTTTGTTTGGGACATTCTGTTCGCTAAAATTTTAGATCAGGACAAATTGCTCGGGAGCCCGAATCCCGCTCAATCACTCTCGCGCGGCCTCCAAGTATTGCTGGGCTCCGAAAGGTTTCGGAGCATCCAGAGAAAGTTAAATGTGAAATCTATACCAGTATTCGACGGGGGCTGCGGCAAGTTGCCACCCCCCAAGGGGGCAAAGCCACCGCCAATTGATGCGAGCTCCGATTCATCTAAGCATTTTTGCATATTCATGGGTTACCGTTTTGTTTTGCCTTACAATATACTACACCATATTGGCGTAGTAAAATTCGACCTTTACTCGAAGCGAGCAAGCAGAGCAGCAGTGCACATGCATCCGCGATTGGTTGACTCGCCTATTTTCCATTCGGACTCTCCTCCAGCCAACGATTTGTACTTTCGGTGAGATAGTGCCAGAGACTGCGACGACCGACGACGACTCGAACAACAGCGCCCATCCCCTTCTGCAATCGATTCGCATACTTTGCGCCACCCTCTGGCCCAGTTGGCATGAAGCCGACCAGCATTCGTCGACTGGCGAGGCCATCGATCCATCTGACATCACGATCGATCGACTCGACAAAGCCATCGAGGTACCCCCATTCGGTGGCCGGAAATGCTTCGCATTCAACACGCGCCGGAAGGCCCGGAGCCAGTAGCGCAAGGTCCCGGGAACGGATCGACGTCTCTACCCGCATGGCCCCTGGAGGCGAGATTGCCGCAATAACCTGTCCCTCAGCAACGAACACCCCTTTCTTCCAACCACTAAAGCCGATAAGGTCCCCAGCAACAGGGGCCCGCACAAGCCGGCGAGCCCTTAGCTCCACCAGTTCACGGATATCGCTCTGAATTGACTTTCTCGTGTCCTCACAGTTCCTCCGCTCTGCCTGCCAACGAGCCAGAACGTCAGCAACAGTCGCATCTGTAGATGCTTCGATACGGCCGATCGCGTCACACGCCGCGTCGAGGTCTTTATCGGGGATTAACCTCCGCGAGTGAAGAGCCTTCGTGCGCTCTAGCTCCCGGGCGAGTTGGGCTCGCTCAACATTTGACGCCGCAAGAACCGAGCGAAGCCTCAGAAGCTCACTACGGTAAAGTGGAGTCCGGAGAGCGCCTTCCGCAACCGCGGAAGGCACAATCACCTCTTTGAGGTCATTGGCTTCTGTAAGGGCGACAAGATCGTGCAGCAGTGGTTCAAGTTCGTCGCTGCGTCGCTGCAGGGTCTCCATTCGCTCGTCACTTTCAGGCGCGCCGATCTCGAATAGAGGTTCATTCGCAGAGACCGCAACATTCTCCTTTGCAAATACTTCAGCGAGACAACCTGATACCGGCGCTCGGATCTCCACTGGAGCTTCGACCGGTCTGACAATTCCGGGGGCTCGCACCGTCACGGTTACTTCCACCAAGGGAAGGGCGATCAAACACGCTGCCGAAGCTGCAACGGCCGACCAGAACACCCAGTTGCGGGGAGTTCCGTTCTCGGCGTTTAGCGCCTCTACTGTATCGCGGGCGCGCGCAACCGCAGGAAGCATTCGGTCATTATCCATTCCGACTTTATCTGATTCTCATACCTCCACCCGTTCGCCCACAATTCCACCGAATACCCCAATTTGAGCTAGGGGATCCACGAACCAAACTTGCCCCCCCCCGTTTTGGGGCTACGCACAGAGTGGGAATGGTTTTCTCGGCTTCTCCGAACAAGCTTCGTAGAGCATAGAGATCGGTCGCCAAGAGGGGGAGGGGCCGGCATTCAAACCGACGGTGCAACTAAAGGACACTTCTTTGCGCGAAGAGCTATTTGCTTTGCCGCTGAAGCCATAAGTTGGTCAACATCGAACCCCGGGCGCAGAACGCGCTCTTCAGTGAAACGCACCAGCCCGCAGATGGACGCGTAGCGAATCATTTCCGCATGAGAGTGAAGGTCTAACTTTCTCATGACATCTTTACGGTGTGCGCGCGCTGTATGCACGCTGATCCTAAAATGGTCAGAAACTTCTTTATCCCCGAGGCCGCCGCCTGCGAACGCCAGAAAACGCACCTGGGCGGGTGTTAATCGGTGAAGATAGGACCGCCGTTCAACCCTACGTCGACGCCAATCTCTCTGGAGATCCGCACTCACGTGCCGACCACTGCTACGGCCCAAACCCGTCGCAAACACGACCTCCTGCCTAAGCCAGTACCCCGGATAAACACAAGAACTCGAGAGTAGCGTGCTTTCACTTACATGCAGCAGATCAAAGTCCCGCTCGCACGAACGGTCCACACACAGCACAATCTGCCGGGCCGCACCAATACGTTGCGCAGCCAATGCGACGTCGATCCCATCCCAGTCGGGAAGTGACAGACCAATCACAAGGATGTTGACCTGCTTTTCCAGTAGAGTGACGAGCGCACACTCCCCCCTTTGGACGACACGCACAGGGGCACTCTTCACAACTGCACAAACTCCCGCCCTTAACTCTTGTCGAACAAGGGCACTAGAAGCGACGATCAATCCTCCATCTACGGGGTGTTCTGCTGTTCGCTTCGGTACAGCCTTTCTCATGCATGAGAAGTTTCGAGGTGGCCGAAATGGATGGAACCACTCCGGCAGGTCAGATTCCAAGCTTGGGTACTTGCGCATTTTACACACTACGAACAGGCAGCAGCCACCAACTCAGGTTTTCCCTGAAGTAAGTTTCTGGTTATTGACTACGCTCTAATCCGTGTGGGCCGAATCCGCGTTAGAAAAAAACGCTTCCGAACAACACCTTTTCATCAACACTTTTTCTCCGCTCACCCGTAAAATGGCTATCAACGAGTTGCTGCTTAGCAGGCTGCTGGGAAAGTCCGAGATTGATTGAACGAAACTGCGTGTTCTTGGTTTTTGGAGTCACCATGCGAGGCCATCGTCCCGTCCAGCCCAGTTTCGTGAGTCTGATCAACGTGGAGACGTTGATCGCCGCCGATCATCCGATCCGAGCGATCAAGCGGATGTGCGACGAGGTGCTGCGGGAGATGGATGCGCACTTCGACGAGATCGACGCGGAGGACGGCGCACCCTGGAACCCGCCGGATCCCCTATTGAGGGCAAAGGTACTGCAGGCACTCTACACGGTGCGTTCGGACCAGCAGCTGTGCGCGCGGCTGCAGACCGACCTGCTGTTCCGCTGGTTCATCGACCCGCCCTTGGAGCAGGCCGTCTTCGACGCCTCGGTCTTCAGCAAGAACTAGGGGCGCCTGATCTCCCTCGCCGTGGCCGACCTGTTCTTCGCCGAGGTCGTCGAGTTGGCCTACCTCACATGGCTGGATCTCCGACGAGCACTTCAGCGTCGATGGCACGTTGATCGAGGCGTGGGCTTCGTTGAAGAGCTTCCGGCCCAAGAACGACCAGCAGGGGCAGGGCGGGGCAACGCGTGGATGGACTTCAAGGACGAGCAGCGCCGCAACGACACCCATCAATCCACGCGGCAGGGAGCGATGACTGTCGCGGGGGGGGGATAGATACCTCATCGCATTGCCCCGCTTACCGACAATCAACGCTCCCCAAGGAGATCGGTTTGTCGTTGCCGGTTGCCCTCATCAACCTCCCAGCTAACCCGACTTCCGCAACTGGCGGCGATTTCCGGGTATTTTCGGGGGATTGGCGCGCGCAAGTCGTTGGCTGGGCGTGATCGCACTTTGCCAAAGTGCATGTAGTCCCGACCTGCCCTCTATCCACGCCGGTGGCGGGCTGGTAAACTGCGGGCGTGTTCCTGAAGTGTCGTATCCGCAAGAAGGACGGCAAAGAGCACCGCTCCTGGTCGGTGGTGGAGAGCCGTCGGTATAGCGACGGGAAGGTGGCGCATCGCCACGTGCTCTACCTGGGCGAGATCAACGACAGCCAGCGGGAGGCGTGGCAGCGCAGCATCCGCGTCTTCGACGAGGACAGCGGGCAATCGCGCCAGCTCGCGCTCTTCCCGGCCGACCGGCTCCCGCCCGACGGGGCCGACGCGGTGCAGGTCCGTCTCGACCGACTGCGGCTGGAGCAGCCCCGGCAGTGGGGCGCGTGTTGGCTGGCCGACGAACTCTGGCGCACGCTGCATTTGGACGACTTCTTCGGCGCGCGTCTGCCCCTGGGCCGCGAGGGCACGGATTGGGAGAAGATCCTGCGCATCCTGACGATCTACCGGCTGCTCGCGCCGGGCAGCGAGTGGCGGCTGCACCGGCATTGGTTCGGCACGACCGCGTTGCCCGACCTGCTGGGGGTCGACGAGCGTGCGGCGCAGGACGACACGCTCTACCGCTGCCTCGACCTCTTGCTGCCGCACAAGGAGGAGCTCTTCGGGCATCTGCGCGCGCGCTGGAGCGACCTGTTCGCGGCGAAGTTCGAGGTGCTGCTCTACGACCTGACCAGCACCTACTTCGAGTGCGCCGTGCCCGCCGACCCCGACGATCCGCGGCGCTTCGGCTACAGCCGCGACAAGCGCGGCGACTGTGTCCAGGTCGTGGTGGCGCTGGTGGTCACCCCCGACGGGCTGCCCTTGGCTTACGAGATGCTGCCCGGCAACACCGCCGACAAAACCACGCTGCGCGACATGCTCGCCACGATCCAGCGCCGCTACGGCCAGGCCGAACGGATCTGGGTCATGGACCGCGGCATCCCCACCGAGAAGGTCCTTGCCGAACTGCGCGCGGCCGATCCGCAGGTGCGCTATCTGGTCGGTACGCCCAAGGGGCGCTTGACCAAGCTGGAGGCCGAGCTCGCCGCACTGCCCTGGAGCGAGGTCCGCGAGCGGCTGCGCGTGAAACTGCTCCCGCAGGAGGGCGAACTCTACGTGCTGGCCGAAAGCGGCGCGCGCATCGGCAAGGAGCGCGGCATGCGCCGCCGGCTGCTGCGGGCGTACTGGAAACGTTTGGGCGAACTGAAGAAACAAGAGCCCGACCGCGACACGTTGCTCAAGAAGCTCGGCGCCGCGCAGCACGCCGCCGGACGCGTCGTCACCGGTCTGGTGAAGGTCGAGGTCGCCGCCACCGGCGCCCTCGATTACCAGCTCGATCGTGCCGCGCTGTGGCGGGCCCATTGCCGCGAGGGCCGCTACCTGCTGCGCACCAACCTGGGCGCCGACGACCCTGCGTTGGTCTGGCGTTGCTACATGCAGCTGTGCCACGTCGAGGAAGCCTTCCGCACCCTCAAGGGCGACCTGGGGCTGCGTCCGATCTTCCATCACAAGCCCGAGCGCATCGAGGCGCACCTCTTCGTCGCCTTCCTGGCGTACTGCTTGTCCATCACCCTGCGCCAACAGCTGCGCCCGCTCGCCCCGGGCCTGATGCCGCGCGTGGTCCTCGAGAAACTCGCCGGCCTGCAGATGCTCGACGTGATCATCCCCACCACCGACGGCCGCGAGCTGCTCCTGCGCCGCCGCACCGAACCCGACCACGACATCGCGCTCCTGCTCGACCGGCTCGGCCGCTCGCTCCCCGCGCAACCCCCGCCAAAGATCGGTCCGGCGCGCAGGCCTGTGTAGTCCCGACCTTTGCCATGGTCGGGCGCTGGATCAACGACTTGCGTTTCCCGACCCCGCCAGTTGCGGAAGTCGGGCTAACCCCGGTTTTGGGACGATGACGACCTGGCGTGTAAGCGACAACCACCAGAGCTCCTATCTTTCCCCGCAGTACAAGAAGCCGCGGTGGCGTTTGCGGCCGGTGGGATCGGCTCTCAAACCGCCCCAACTTCGTTCGCGGCCTCCGCCCACAGCAAGGCCCGGTCTTTCGACCGGGCCTTGTGAGATCTCACTACCGCCCCCCGTTCATACACCGCCCGGGAAACCGGGCGGTAGCGCGGGATCCGGCGAACTGACGGGACTTACCACTCACGCTCGAGTCGCACGTAGACGAACGCCTTCTGCGGATTGTGGATATTGTCGTTCCATGCGGTCGACGAGTGGCGGTCGAAGGGAGGATCGCGGTCGAACACATTGCGCGCCCCGACGGTGACCTTGGTGCGGGCGAAGCCCGAGTAGGAAACCTGCGGATTCACGAGGAACTGATTTCCGATGAAGCCGGACTCGTCGTAGTTTCGGAACGTGCCGACGTGTTCGCAGAACACCGCGGCACCCCAGTTGCCGCGGCGCCACTCGACCGAGTAGGTGCTACGCCATTTGGGCTGGTTGTACTCGCCCGCCAACTGGCTGATGCCGTCGCTCGCCTTGTAGGCGTACTGACTCATGAAGGTCGCGGCGGCGTTGAGACGGAACGTACCCCAAGAGGCCGTCTCGAAGTCGTAGCGGACATCGAAATCAAAACCACGATACGTGAGGCCGTCGAAGTTGTCGTACGCGTCGTTGATGTAGCTAATAACGCCGTTGGTCTCACCGGACGCCGGCGAGTTGCGCACAACCTTGCCCGGCAACTCGTCCTCGTGAGCGAGGATGAAGCTATCGCCGAGCTGGGCGATCAGGTTCTTCTGCTTGAACTGGAACCAATCAACCGAGACAGCCAGGCCTTTGAATGCTCCGGCAGGCTCAAATTGAAAGCCGGCGTAAAGGGTGTCCGTCTCTTCGGGCTGGAGATCCGGATTGCCGCCAGACTTGGTCTGAATCTGCCGCGGCGCATCGTTCGGACGCTTGGGGTCCACCAGCGGCGAGGAGGAGAAGGTCGTGATCTGCTCGGTGTAGAGATAGGACAGATTCGGCGCGAGGAACGACTGACCGAACGAGGTCCGGAAGCGCAGCCACGGCGCGGCCTTGTACGAGAGCGCGACCTTCGGCTTGGTTGCAGAGCCGAAGTCGGAATAGTGCTCGAAGCGACCCGCCAGCTGCGCTTCGAGGTTTTTCACGATCGGAACCGCCAACTCGGTGTAGAAGGCGTAAACTTCGCGATCCCCCGAAACCGAGGAACCCTCGGCCCCACCGACGATGTTGCCGGTCTCGTTTTGGACCGTCTGGTTGTTGGCGAAGTCCTCAGCGCGAACCTCGCCGCCGAGCGCCAGACCAAGCTGACCCGCGGGCAAATCGAAGAGCTTGCCGCTGGTCGAAAAGTCCCAGGCCTTGAGGACGAAGCTGGAGCCCGTCGGGTTATCGCCAACGTAGGTGGCGGTCACGCGGGGGTCTTCCGGTCCGAAGGGGTTGGCGAACAAGGTCTGGCCGCCGATCGAGACTCCGTTCAACGCCGCTTGGTAGAGGTCGTCGAAGACCGTGCCGCGGTTGAGGTTCTTGGCACGATTCTTCGAATACAGCGCAGCCGTCTCCCAAGACCAAGTGTCGGATGAGGGGATCTCACCTCGGACACCCACCAGCACGCGCGGCGTGTCGGACGTCACGTCGTTGATGCGGTTGCCCGCATGCACCAGGCGGGCATACCACTCATCCTCGAGATCTTCGCCGAACGGGTTGTTCGGATTGGTCGACGGGATTGTCAAAGTGCCGGTGTTCGGTCCGGTACCGTTCTCGCTATAGCTGAAGACCGGACTCGGGGCGGCTCCGATCTCCGACTGCGACCGGCGGAAGGAGACCTCCATGAAGCCCGTGACGTGCTCGTTGAAGGTATGATCGAGATGGGAATAGAAACCGTAGTCCCGGGTCTTTGGAGTCAAGTCGGTGACGGACTGGAAGTTGTACGTACCGTGGCTCACATCGGCCTCCACGAAATCGGCCAGCGTCGGATTGGCCTTGGGGGCGCTGAGCGTGTAATACCAGTCCAGACTCGGAACGTACACCATCGCCGGATAACCGGCGTAGCTGCGCAGATCGTCGCCGCCGCGATCCGTGGCGTCGGCGTTCGCCGAGAATGTGTACTGGCGATCTCGGAGTCGATCGGCCGCCTTGAAGTCCAGGGCGACAAGCAAAGATGTCTTTCCCGCAGTCGTCCCGTGGACCATCGAGAAGGATTTCTCCCATGCGTCGGTCCCGACATTGTTGCCGAACTCGCCGGCGACGGACACCCCGCTGAAGTTCTTGCGCATCTTGATGTTGATGACACCAGAAACGGCGTCCGAGCCGTAGATCGCGGAGCCACCGTCCTTCAGAACCTCGATCGAATCGATCGCAGCCGTCGGCACGCTGTTCAGGTCGAACATTGTCTGAAGGCCATCGAAACCAGGCGTGCTCAACGGAGCCGCCCGGCGCCCATTGAGCAGGACGAGGACGTTGTTGTTGCCCAAGCCGCGGATATTCACGGTCGAGGCGCCAGGGGTGAAGCTGTTGTTCGACGCCGCGGGCCGGAGGGAGGAGCCGCTGATGATCGGCATCGAGCGCAGGGCTTCGCCGACGCTGGAGTATCCGGCGAGGTTCAGGTCGGTGCGGTGAATGGCAACAACGGGATTCGGCCCCTCAGCGTCGATGCGCTTGATTCGCGAACCCACTACCTCGAACTTGTCGAGGATCACGACACCATCGTCTTCACTCTCCACCTCCGAGGCTGGGGCGGAAGAGCTGGGCGTCGTCTGCGCCTGAAGGGCAGCGGTCAACAACAGGGATGACCACGCGAAGTGGCTCAAGGTACGGGTCAGCACCTTGGTTCGAGCTTTCGGTTTGTTCATAGTTTCTTTGATGTGGGATCGGGATTCGGTAGAAATCGCGAACGATTCGCAATCGCAATGCACGAATCGAGCCAGCCAACGCATACCGCCGGCTTGCGCAACGCGCGGCGGTTTGGTACGTGAAAACATCAAGCCCGCCTCGCTGGCAGGGGAACGGGAGGACCGTCGAGACGGTCTCATGGATTGAACCAAGCGAGCACAGAGGCTTCGCAAGCGGGGCGGTGGCTACCGATTGAGCGAGCCCATCGGGACCGCCTTCCAGATGATGGAAGGCGATCCAGACATACCAACCGTTCACTTCACCGGCGTACCGACCGGCATTTCCACCACCTTCGATTCGCCGATCTGGCCCCAGTCGGCGCGGTCCGTCATCGTCCGCGCAAGGAAGGCCTCGATCCTCCGGGCAAAGCACACTGCGTTCTCCTGTTTGCCGAATCCGTGTCCCTCGTTCTCGGCAACAATGTACTCCACCTCCTTGCCTTTCGACTTCATCAGGTTGTGCAGCCGCTCGCCGTGTTCGAGTTTCACCCGGGGGTCAAAAAATCCATAGGCCATGAGCACCGGTGCCTGGATGCGATCGACGAGGCGGACGGGCGAGTTCGCCGCCATATAGTCCTGGTCGCGCACCGGATGCCCGAAACGACGCGCCAGACTCTCTTTGGCGACGAGCGGGTAGTCCGCGAAGCCCTCGAACAAAATCTCGATATCCGTGACTCCGACGTAATTGATCGCGCAGCGGAACAGAGCCGGTTCCTTGATGATCGCCATCATCGCCGCGTAGCCACCATAGCTCGCGCCATAGATCCCGACGCGGTTCCGATCCACGATCCCCTGCTCGATCAGATGCAGAACGCCGTCTGTCAGATCGTCCTGCATCGCGAGGCCCCACTGTTTGTAGCCAGCGCTTTCGTACGCCTCGCCGTAGCCCCCGGAACCGCGGAAATTTGGCTGGAGTACGGCATAGCCGCGGTTGGCCAGAAACTGGACATCGGAGTTGTAGCCCCACTCGTCGCGCGGCCCGTAGGGACCGCCGTGCGGGTGAACAATCAAAGGCAGGTTGCGCGGCTCCCCCCCCGCCGGCAGGGTCAGATAGGCGTAGATTCGCATGCCGTCCCGCGCCTTGTAGGCGATGTGCTGCATCGACGCCATCTGCTCCGGCTTCACCCGGCTGTTGATCCGCAGCAACTCCAGCAGGTCCATCTTCTTTGTATCCAGCAGGTAGTATATTCCAGGATCGCGATCGGAATAGGCGCGAACGATCATGTGGGACAGATCGCGGGTCGACGAGGTGGCGATATTGAGCGTGTCCGGCAACGCCCGGTCGATCCCCTGCTGGATCTTCGCCATCTCGGGATCCAACCACACCACGCGCTCGCGATCCGCCAGGTACTTCACGCCGATCACCTTCCGGTCTGAGC
Organism: Verrucomicrobiota bacterium; assembly: GCA_023446735.1. Lineage (GTDB taxonomy): Bacteria > Verrucomicrobiota > Verrucomicrobiia > Opitutales > Opitutaceae > CAJCBL01. The sequence goes on along the minus strand of JAEXPQ010000150.1, from coordinate 70,410 downwards.
CTCGCCGCAAGAGCCCGCCGTCAAAACCGTAGGCGTCGCGCCCGACATCATAGACCGGATCCTCCACCACGACTTCGCCCAGGCGGCGAGCGACGAGGTCGTACTTGTAGATCGCGTAGGTAGCCCGACCGATATTCGAGGAGACGAAAAGCGTGCGGTCATCGCTATCGAAACCAAGCGGAGTCCACGAGGGTTGATCCTGACCGAACCGGGCAATCTCCTTCCAGTCGGCCTTCTCGCTTTCCCGATAGAGCACATGCGATTCCGTCGCGCGTTCGTCCTGGGCCACCCCGATCCGCGGCACCCCCTTGGAATCGAGCACCCAGTCCCGTACCTTGCCGGGATTCTGGCAGATGATGCGGCGCCGGTTCTCCTTATGAATGTTGGCGCGGTAGAGGTCCATCAGGCCGGAGCTGCCGCGGACCATGCCGATGATCACCTCGTTCGGATCGTCCGGCAGATTGTGCAGGATCGAGGCGCGCCCGCCTTGGACCTGAACGCGGTCGTTGGCATCGACGGTCGTCGCTTGGCGCACGATCGTCAGATTGGTGCCGTCGGCATTGACCGCATAGACGCCGAAGGACTCCTGGCCCTTGACCTGCATAAAGAACGCCAGCCGGTGCTCCTTGAGCCACTGCACACCGAGCACGTTCTCCTCCTTCATGTCGGTGAGGCGGGCAGTGGTGCCCTTCTCAAGATCCACGACGACGATCTGCTTCCGTCCGCCGACCGGGCGCAGGGAGGCGAAGTACCGGCCTGTCGGGGAGATACTAAGGCCGCTGATGTCGGAGTTCTCGAAGAAGACCTCCACAGGGAGTGGCGGCGGCAGTTCTGCCCACAGACGGGCGAGCGGCAGACAGAGCAGAAGGGAGACCAGACGGAGCGCTTTCATGGGGGTCAAGTATCGACAGGATGAAAACAAAAAAGCGCCGGAGAGCAATCTCCGGCGCCCGTTGGACGAAGCTGGATCAGAACCGCTTGTTGAGTGCGGCGTAGAAGAAGCGGCCTTGCGGACGGGACACCTTCGACTGGTCGTAACCGACACCGTCGTAGTAGAGCGGCGGTTCGGCGTCGAAGATGTTGTCCACACCTACCGTCAGGCGCGTGCCCGACAGATAGCGCACATCGCGGAAGGCGTAGCTGACATAGGCGCCGAACGTGTGGTATCGGTCGATCCGGTAGCCATCGAGATCGATGGAGCCGTAAGCCGGGGTATAGTTATGGCTGACGCCGGCGCCCCACTGCTTGCGCTCCCAGGCGAGCGAGCTCTGCACCCGGTAGGGGGGGGGATAGCCGTCGAGCCCGGCGTAGTTCACGAGCGCGGCGGTGAGGTCGCGGGTGAAGACAAACTCGTCCGTGTAGGTCATCGAGCTGCGCAGCGAGAAGCGACCGTAGTTGACGGTCGTCTTGTCGTAGCGCAAGCCGAAGTCCCAATAGCGGATGCGCTGCATGGCCAAGTTCACGTACGAGTCGGAGATGGACAGGATGCGGCCCGGCACGGTGATCGAGGCACCCGGCTCCACGACCTTGTTGGCGGCGGCATCGGTGCGGGCGCCCGGTCCGACGTAAACGGTGATCGGGTTCGCGGTCTTGTTGACGTAGGTCTCGGTGCCCGACTCGCGCACGATCAGACCCGCCGCCTGGCCGAACTCGTTGCTGCGGATCCACGAAGTACCGACTGTGGTGATGATGTTGTCCTGCCGGATTTCACCATAGGTCGCCTCAAGTGAGAGCCCCTCGAGCGCCTTGAACGGCACGTCCCAGACCACGCCCACTTGTTTGCTCGTGCCGGTCTCCGGGGTCAGGGAGGAGTTGCCGCCGGCACGAACCAGGCGCTGGGTGGACGATCCGTCGAAGGGATCGCCGGTCAGCAACTGGGGACGGGCGTAGTCCGGCAGCGCGTTGGGCAAGGACTCGCGCACGCCGCCATAGAGCTGCGGCAGCGTCGGCGCGCGGAAGGTCTTGTTGTAGGAGGCGCGCAGAAGCAGGGACTTGATCGGGTGGTACTTGAGACCGAAGCCGGGTTTGATGCCGGAGTCGTAGCCGTCACTGAAGTCCTCGAAGCGGGCAGCCGCCTTGAACTCAAGCATGTGGAGGCCGGGGATCGTGGCCGGCTTGACCAGCGGCACGCTCGTCTCGGCGGCGAACGAGTAGATCGAGCGGCGCGAACTCGTGGAATCGGCCAGGCGGACCTGCCCGATGATGTCGTCGAGCGTCGTCGAGATCGCGTCGTTCTCCTCGTTGAAGGTCTCCTCGCGGTACTCGCCGATGATCGCCATGCCGATATCGCCCGAGTAGATCTCCGCCACGGTGCCGGAGAGCTTGGCGTCGAACAGGTCGAGGCTGGCATTGCCAGCCTTGGTGGTCTTCACCTTGATGCTCTCGATCGTGGCGGGGTCGTTCTTGAAGTCCGCCCCGCCGAAGATATTGAGAGCCTTGGAGTCCGTGCGGGCGAGCGCCGCGCGCAGGCGGCTCTCGGAGATCGCGTTGCTGGTCGTGTCGGTGGCCTCGTCAAATCCGTGGGCGTAGCCGACATCCCAGTCCCACTCGCGGCCGAATGGGCTGATGGTGCCGCGCACGCCGGACAACACGGTGTAGTTGTTGTTCAAGATGTTCGCGATGCGCGGACCGACCTCAATCGCGCGGTAGTTGAAGGTCACATCCACACCGAAGGGATTCCAGTAGTTGGTCTTCGGGACGAAGATGCCGTTGTCGCCCGCGGTCGAGGCCGGCGAGGGCGCGAGATGGGTCTCCACCTCCTTGCGCGAGTAGCTGAACTCCAGGTAGAACTCGGCGCTCGGGCTGATGTCGTAGCCGAAGGTCGTGTAGACCGACTTCTGCTCCATCGCCGGGACCAGCCACACGAAGGGTTGGAAGTTGTAGAGGTTGCTCGCCCCCTCCTGGCCCCAGGCGAGGCGCTGCGCCTCGAACGTGGCGGCGGCGGTGGCATTATAGGCGCCGTTAGTCCCCTGGGCGTAGGGATTCGAGAAGCTCGGCGAGACCGACGCCATGGTGCCGGCGGCGGTGCCGCCCGTGCCCGGCAGCTTCGTGATCGCCGCGCCGGCGGCCAACCCAGGGATGTCGACACCGTTGGAGCCGTTGACCTGCCCCGACTTCAGGCTGATGCGCGCCTGCGGGCCCGTCCCGGACCGCAGATCGTAGTATCCGCTCTCGGCGAGTTCCGTATATTGCTCGCCCTTCGCCAGGTAGCGCTGGGTGAGGTCGGCATTGCTGGAGAAATCCTTGTCGATGGCGGCCAAGGCCCCACGTTTCGCGTAGGACACCCCGACATTCGCCCGCAACTTGCCGTTGGAGACGCCGCCGAAGACCGAGAAACTCTTCTCGGTCACATCGGTGTCGAAGGAATTGCCATAGCTCGCGTTCACTTCGAAGCCGTTGAAGTCCTTGCGCAAAATGATGTTCACAACACCCGCCGTCGCATCGGAGCCGTAGATGGCCGAAGCGCCGTCCTTGAGCACCTCGATTCGCTCGACCATCGTCAGGGGAAAGCGGCCGATGTCTACAAAGGTCACGCCGGCGGAGTTTGCTCCCGTCAAGACGGTGCGCCGCCCGTTCACGATTACCAGCGTGTTGTTCGGGCCGAGGTTGCGAAGATCCATCGCGGAAGCACCACGCACCGAGCCGATCGTGCTTCCCTCATTGATGGCGATGGTACTGGCTTCGGGCAGGTCACGGAGCAACTCGGTCAGGTTGGACCGGCCAGTGACCTCGATATCCTGCCGGCTAATGATGCGGATCGGCGACGGGCCTTCGATTTCCGTCTGCTTGATGCGCGAACCGGTCACCTCGAACTTGTCGAGAACCACGAGACCATCCTCTCCTTCCGCGCTCTCCTTCGCTGGAGTATCCGACTCGGTCGCCGTCTGCGATTGCAGGGCTGCCGTCAACAAAAAGGGCGACAACGCGCCGACACTCAGGACGCGCGCCAGTCCCTTCAAACGAACCGTGGGCTTGCTCATAGTTTCTTCGGTATGGGTTGATGTTCACCCGGCGTGCGACCGGGCGGCAGGGGATCCGACGAGCACGAACCAAGCCAAGCCTCCCTGGTGGATGCAATCCGGAAAACCCGTCGCTTCAGCAACATCCGACCATTGTTAATGAAACACGGGGGATGGTCTCCGAAGCATAAGCCCACAACCACACCTTCCCTGCGCCGTCCGCCCACGGCGGTCCCCGACGTCTGCGCCGGGCAAGACCGTGCCCGCCCCGCGACCGCGATCCCGATCGCCCGCAGGCGACATCTGCTCCATTCGGGCTCGCGGCGCGCCGTACAACCCTACACCAGCGGTTTCGACTTCGGTACCCGCACCACCACGGTGCCGGCGACCTTGTCGTGCCAGGTCTGCTTCTCAAGGTCCCACAGGCACCAGAGGAAGCCCAACCCGGCCGCGCACACCGAGAGAAACGCCACCAGCGTCCGCACCACGGCGGTCGCGGCGTCGATCGGCCGTCCGTCGAGACGCACCACCTTCAGGTCGAACACGATGCCGCCGATGGTCGTGCCCTTCCACAGCCACATGCCGAACGCGTAGACGCCGAACACCAACGGGAAGGGCAGCACCGACAGAACCACCGTCACCCCGGTCGCCACCGCCACGAGCACGATGTCGATCAGGAGCGCCCCCAAGCGCACACCGAACTCCGCCCGCGGGAAAGAGGTCTCCACCGAGGCCGATCCCATGGCCGCCACCAACACCGGCGGCGCCGGCGGCACAGCCGCGACGCCCGCGGCGCCATCAGACACCGGAGGCACGGTCGCCGGGTCCGCCGGGGCACTCGCCGCGGCTCCCGCCGCAAACCCGCTCGCGTCCGGCGCAACCGCCATGGCCGCCGCGGTAGCCGCCCGAGCCGGCATCGCCGCCGCCCGAGCCGCCGCCGCTGCCGCCTTCTCCCGACGGCGGTTTTCCAAAAGGGCCGCCGCGACCATACCGAGGCCGATCCAAGTCAACAGCGCCCAAGCGAGCAGGCCCAGCCACGGCACGCAGTAGAGCACCGCCGCGATCACGATGCCGACAAGCACCGCCAACCAGGCCCGGTCCGCCAGTACGGCGCCGCCGAGCGGTCGCAGCACCACGCGTCCGAGAAAAGCCAGCACCGCGGTCTTGCCGAAGGCGAAGCCGAACAGCACCGCCACCGCGAGGAACGGCAGCAGCACGATGCCGACGCCCGTGCAGATGAGCAGCAGGGTGAACAACGGCAGGAGCGGCAGCAGCGCGAGCGCGGTCGTGAGCGTCGCCCCGGGACGCTCCTCGAGCGATTGCACACACGCATTCACGCCCCGGCCGAAGGCGGCGGCGAGCAGCAGATAGAGCAACGCGCCCGCGCCGAAGACGTACCACGGCCAGAGCACCTGCGGCGACAGCAGGCGGACATGGGAGACGAAATCCCCCGCCCAGCGCAGGAGCGCCCACGGTTTCGGCAGGAACGGCGCGATGGAAATCTGGTTGCCGCCGATCGGCGCCGAATCCGGATTGCGGACGCCGCCGCCGATGGAGACGACCTCGCCGCCCACGCTACCCTTCGCGCCAAGCTCGACCCGGCCGAGCACGGCCACGACCTCGCCGCCAACCGGGCCGTCGATCTTCACATCGCCCACGACCGCGAACACCTCGCCGTCGACCCGGCCGAGCACGGTCACGTTGCCGCCCACCGCGACCACCTCCGAGGCGCGTTCGTTCGCGCGGATGACGACGTCGCTGCCCAAGGCGAACACTTCGCCACGGTCGACCCACGCCGGCGCCGCGGGCGCCGCCACGGCGGGAGCCGCCGGTTGCGGAGCCTCGACTTCGGGTGTCGGTGCGGCGACCTCGGCCGGAGCGGGGGCCGTAGTGTCAGCGGCCGGCGCGGAAGGAGCGGCCGGCGGAGTATCCGCGGGATCATTCGCGCGGAGGGCCGGCGCCGGCGCGCCGAACACGGCGGCGAACACGGCAGCGGCGAGGAAAAGGGTGCGATGCTTCATGAGGGGGAAAGTTCAGCGATTGGCGATGAAGTGGCGGTAGAGCCCGGACCCGAGGGCGAGCAACGCCGCGTACGAGGCGACAGCGACGACGACCAGACCGAGCAGCCAAGGACGGAAGACTTCGGCGCAGCGGACCAGCGCCCGGCCCAGAGCCGAGGCAGCCGACCCGAGCGTGGCGAGGCCGGGGAGATGGGCGTGCACCCAGTCGGACCACGAGAACGCCTCGGCGGCGTTCACGCCGGCGAGGAAGATCCAACTGAGGGCCAGCAGCACGGCGACGGCCGTCGCGAGCACGAGAGTGCGCGGCACGGCCGGCCACGCGCGCCAGCCGGCCTGCCACCACGGTAGGCGGTGGCGCGCCTGGAGCGCGGCAAACACGCGGGCCTCGAGATCGGCCGGGGCGCGCTCCGTGGGCAGTTCGCGCAGGGCGCGGTGCACGAAGGCTTCGAGCGATTGGTGGTTTTTGTCGGGCATGGCGCGTTGGGAAAAGGGTTCAGTTGGCGAGTTCGCGGTGGGCGGCGGTGGCACGGGCCAGATGTTGGGCGAGCGCCTGGCGGGCGCGCATGATGTCGGTCTTCACTTTGGCGAGGGACACCCCCAGCCGTTGCGCGATCTCCTCGTAGGAAAGTTCGTCGAAATGGTAGAGCACGAGAGGCACACGCTGCTTGTCGGGCAGTTTCGCGAGGGCCTGTTGCACCCACTCGCGGCGGTCGGCGGCGTCGAGTTCGGAGAAGAAGTTGTCCGGCGCCGGGAAATCGACGGGCGCCTCGTCGGTGCCGCCGTCGTCGTCGCGGTGGAGCAGCTCGGAGAAGAAGCTCCAGCGCTTCCGGTAACGCTGGATGTGGTTGAGGCTGAGGTTGGTGGTGACCGTTTTTAGCCACCCGCCGGACCCCTCGCCGTCGCGCAGGTCATCGAAGTGCTCGTAGGCCTTCAGGAAAACCTCCTGCGAGATGTCCTCCGCTTGGGCGGGATTGCCCAAGAGGCGGATCGCGGTGGTATAGACCATGTCCTGATAGCTGCGCATAAACGTCGTGAAGGCGGCGTGGTCGCTCATTCCTGCGGCGGCACTGGTTGGAGGTTCGTTCACGACGAGAACACGGCAGCGCGGGGAAAGTCGCAGAAATCGCGCCGCAAAGAAACCGCAAAGGGACGGCAGGCGCGCTCCGCCAGGGCTCGCCGAGCCAAAGAGGCGACCCCGGCCGCCCTACTCTCCCGACTCCTCGCACGGCAGTTCTGGGCGTTTCTCGACGCAGATCGGCCGCCCCTGCGCACGGCGCACCATCCAGAACCAGTACAGCGGTGCGAAAAACGAATAGTTGGCGGCCGCGTAGAGCGCCTGGAACGCCAGCACGCCCTTGCGCCGCTCCGGCGGCCCCATCACCCCTCGGCGGAAGAATTCTCCCTGCTGAAAAATGTACAGGTAGGGCATCGTCGCCACGTACTCGCCGGTCGCGCCGCCGCAATGCGGACAGAACCACCAATGTCCGGCCTGCGGCTGCAAACAATTCACGCACAAGGGCACCGCCGCCGGATCGCGCACCGCCGCGTCGACTTCCGCCGGCCAGGGGTCGGGCCGACCGTGCCGGAGGATTCCGCTCCAGGCGCGCCCTGCCGCAATCGCCAGCGGGCCATTGAACCGGGGTTCGTTCATACGGTGCCGCCGATCGTGTCGCCCACCGCGGGCGCCGCAAGCTCAGGGCGCGGCAGCCTCTCTCCTCGGTGGGCCGTCCGGAACAACGCGCGGTACAAGCGACGCGGCGAGGCCGCCCCATCCGTACCGCGTCCGGCGGCGCACCGCGCCAGCAGGTGCCGGCCCCGTGGCCCGCGGCCGCCAGAAACGGCTTGGCAACACCATTCCACTACGGAGAGGGTTCTGCCGTCACCCCAATCCCATGATCGCCAGAACCACAATCCTTCTGTTCCTCGTCCTGCTGACCTCGAGCCTGCGCGCCCAGATCGACCCCGGCCTCATCGGTCTGTGGAGAAGCCAAGCCACCAGCAGCGCCCCGGACGGGAAGATCGAGATCAAAGCCGACTCGATCGTGTGGACCCGATTCTTTCCCTACGGCAACGAGGTCGACAAGCTCTCCTTGGCTGACCTCACGCTGTCGGAGGACGGCAAGGTGGTGACGTTCAAATCGTACTTCACCTACAGCCGGAGCTCTTCCGGGAACCACCGCCGCGTCACCTTCGATGTGGTCCTGCGGCGGGTGGGCGACGCCCTGAAGTTCAACACCGGCGCAGTCGCCCCCTTCCGCAGCCCAGACCAGCCGCAAGGCAGCCCCGGCACCATCAGCGTCCCGGCAATGGAGTTCTACTACTCCAACGATAAGTACCTGCGCTAAGCACAGCTTCTTCGAGTCGCCCCGGAAACCGCGGATGGAGGCTGCCGGGCTGGCTGCGAACATGCTCGCGCGTCAGAGAGCGCGCGCCCCTCGAGCGGCGCGGGCCTTGAGCCGGTCGAAACGGCAAGCACGCCGACCCAAAGTTGTACCATTGGTGCGAGCGCGAGCGTTCGTGAACCTGCGGCAACGGCATCGTGTTGGCCGAGGCCAGCGTCGACCACCGCCGCCCCCGCGCTTGCGCCGGCTCCAGCCGCCGTCTTGAGTGGCGCCCTTCCGCGCCGCCCGGCATGAACGAGAACAACGCCTACATCTTCGACGTCGAGCACCCCTCCAGCTGGGTCTTCGACGGCCAAACCACCCGGATCTCCGGATGGTTTCTCGCGAAGACCGAAGCCGTTTTCTCCGACATTCGCGCCGTGATCGGCGGCCGCGTCTATCTCGGCGTCCTCGGTTTGCCGCACCCGCACGCGGAACAACGTCACCGCGGTCGCCTCGGCCGGCCGCACGCGGGCTTCGCCATCGATGTGCTGCCCCCCCGCGGCGCGACCGAGCTCCGCCTCGAACTCTTCGACGCCGGCCGCAACTGGGTCGAAATCTGGCGGACGCCCATCGAAGTGCGCTCCGGCCCCGCAACCCCGCCGCCGCTCGATGTCGAGATCCTCCCCGCGATCTGGCGGGAACTGTTGCAAATCCGCCGCGCCGAACCCGGCGGCGACCTCGCGCCCGCCGCCGACCGCCTGGCCGCGGCCGCCGCCGCCCTCTCGTTCGACACCCTGCCCCGCGCGCCCTTCCATGGCGTGCTTGAAACTCCGTTGCGCGTCGCCGACACGCAGTTCGGCAAGATCCGGGTCGATGGCTGGCTCATCCATCAGGACCAGCGCATCGTCCGCCTCCTGGGCAGCACCCACCCGCAGGTCGAGAACACCATCCGGCACGAGCACCGCGAAAGCGCGGAGGCCGCCGCCCGGTTTCCCGGTCATCCGTACGCCCGGAACGCGCAGTTCTTCGGCATGCTCGATCTCGCGGAGGACGCGCCGAACCCGGTGTGCGTCCGCATCTTCGCCGAGCTCGCGGACGGCTCGCGTCACCTCGTGTGGGTCCGCCGCGTGTATCAGAGAACCTGTTCCGCGCGCGAGCGCCCGCTGCCCGAGTTCTCCGACCGGCTCCTTCTCGAAACGGGGCGCGCCCTTCATGCCGCAGCCCGTCGCCAAGGCATCCCGCTAGGCTCGCTCAAGGCCCTCTGGGCCGCCGCCAAACTCACGCGCGACGGGTTCCGCCGCGACGCGCCCGTCGGCCTCGCCCAACGTGTCCCGCCGCCGACCGATCCCTACGCCGCGTGGCAGCACGCCAACCGCCTCGCCCCCCGCGTGCTCGCCGCCATGCGCACCTCCGCGGCCACCCTCCAGACCGAAGGCCCACGCTTCCTCCTGCTCATCGACGGCTACGGCTGCCGCGGCCCGGAATTGCAGCAACTCGTCGCCTCGCTCACCGCCCAGATCTTTCCGCAGTGGGAAGCACGCCTGGTCCTCGGCGGCCCCGCTCAGCCCGAACTTGCCGCCGTCCTCGCCGCCGAACCGCGTTGCCGCGCGATCGCACACGCGGGCGGCGCGGACCGCATCCGCGCCCTCAACACCGCCGCCCAAGAATCTGCTGCCACATACCTCGCGCTCCTGCCCGGCGACTCCCGTCTCTCGCCCGATGCGCTCCTCCACGCCGCCGAGGCCCTGGCCAAGCAACCTGACCTCGAGCTGATCTACACCGACGAGGATCGCATGGACGCCACCGGTCGGCGCTCCGCCCCCGCCTTCAAGCCCGACTGGAGCCCCGCGCTCGCGCTCTCCGGCCTCTACCCCGGACAGCTCAGCCTCGTGCGCCGCGAACGGTTCATCGCCCTCGGCTCCTTCCGCCCCGAGTATCCGGACGTCCCTTGGTTCGACCTACTGCTACGCCTCGGCGACGAACTCGCTCCCGCGCAGGTCGCCCACCTTCCGTTCGTCTGCCATCACGCCCGCGCCGAGCGGCCGGAGACCATCGACCCCGCTGCACCCGCCATCGAACAAGCGCGCCTCGCCCTTGAGGACACGATGCGCCGCCGCGGCCTTTCCGCCGCGCCCTTCCTGCCGGAAGCGGCCCGCCAGCGCCGACTCAACCTCCACCAACTCCGCTGGAGCGGCGCGTTTCTCGCCGCCAACCCCGTCACCATCGTCATCCCGACACGGGACAAACTCTACCTCCTCCAGGAGTGCATCGAGCACCTCGAGGAGACCGTCGACTGGCGCCACGCGAAACTCGTCATCGTCGACGACCACTCCCGCGATGCCGACGCCACCCGCTTTCTCGCGCGGATGGCCCAGCGCACGGACCTGCGCTGCACCGTGGTCCGGCCGGCCGACGTGCACGCGCCGTTCAACTACTCGCATCTGGTCAACCTCGCGCTGCCCCACGTCGACACGCCACTGATCCTCCACCTCAACAACGACGTCGAAGCGCTGGAGCCCGGCTGGCTCGAGGAGATGGCCGGCTGGTTCGCGCAACCCGATGTAGGGGTCGTCGGCGCAAAACTGGTTTATCCGGACCGCACACTCAACCACACCGGTGTCGTCATCGGCCCGCACGAGGGCCTCGCGGACACACCGCTCGCAAAGGCCGACGAGCGCGCCACGCCGGTGATCTGGCACTCCGTCGCACGCGAGGTCTCCGCCGTCACCGGCGCCTGCCTCATGACGCGCACCTCGCTGTATCGCGACCTTGGAGGCTTCGACGAGCGGGATTTCGGCGTCGCGTACAACGACGTCGACTACTGCCTGCGCGCCATCGCAGCCGGCCAACGGTGCGTGTACACGCCGCAAGCGACGCTCGTCCACCGCGGCAGCGCCACGCGCGGCGTCACCTTCGACGAGTCCGAGCACGTGGCCTTCGTGCGCCGCTACCCGCTGTCGCGCGACCCGTACTTCAGCCGCCACCTCGTGCTCGACGGCCAGATGCGGCCACGGTGCCGCGGCGCGGCCTGCGCCCACACCGACCGCGCCGGGCGGCTGCACGTGCTGCTGCTCACGCACAACCTGAACCTGGAAGGCGCGCCGCTCTTCCTGCTCGAGTACGCCACGCACCTGGTTCGCGAAGCCGGCTTCACGATCACGGTCGTGTCAAACGAGGAGGGCCCGATCCGCCCCCGTTACGAGGAACTCGGCGCCGAGATTCGGATCGTCGACCGCCACCAGTTCTACTCCGCGCCGAACGAGGCCCAGCTCCACGAACGCCTCGCCACGCTGCGCGCCACGTTGCCGTTCGACCGGATCGATCTCGTCGTCTGCAACACCCTCGTCGGCTTCTGGGGCGTGCCCCTCGCTCGCCAGGCGGGCAAGCCCTCGCTGCTCTACATCCACGAAAGCACCACGCTCTTCCGGTTCTTCGAGCACATGCTGGCGCGGCCGATGCACCGGGTGGTCGAGCAGGCCCTCGCTGAGGCGGACCGCACCTTGTTCCTCTGCGCGGCCACCCGGGCGTACTACGAGGACTGCAACCGCCGCGACAACTTCCGCCTCGTCCGCAGCTGGATCGACCTCGCCGGGATCGAGGCCTTCCGGGCCGCCCACACACGGGACGAACTGCGCCGCAAACACGGTTTCCGCACCGACGAGACGATCGTGGTGAACATCGGCACCGTCTGCGAGCGCAAGGGCCAGCACGTCTTCATCCGCGCCATCGAGCATTTCAACCGCCACCACCGCGGCGCGCAATCGGTGCGCTTCGTCCTCGTCGGCGCCCGCCCGGGGATCTACCTCGATTGGCTCGAGGCCGACATCGAACAACTCGGATTGGGCAACCTCACCCTCGTGCCCGAGACCCGCGAGGCCTACGACTTTTTCCTGCTCGCGGATCTCTTCGTCTGCACCAGCTACGAGGAGTCGTTTCCGCGGGTCGTGATGGAGGCGATGGCGTTCCGTACCCCGATTGTCACGACCGACGTCCATGGCATCCCCGAGATGGTGCTCCCGCGCGCCGAAGCCTACTTGGTAAAACCCGGGGATGTCGAAGGCCTCTCCCGCACGATGCGCACCTGCCTTGCCAAGGAGCGCAGCGGCAAATCGCTCGCTCCGACGGCCTACTCGAAAGTCCTGCGCGCCTACGATCACCGCAAGGTGCTGCCGCAGCACGTCGCCCTCGCCCGCGAGGTCGTGCTGCTGCACGACCCCGCCGCGCCATAGCCCGCGATCACCACCACGACGCGGCGCCCGCCCGGCCCGCGCGAATCAAGCGACCGGGGCCGATGGCAGCGCCGCCCCGCGAGCCTCAAGAAAAGCGCGGACCTGCGCGAGAGTCGGCGGATTCACGCAGCCGGGAGCGGTCGTGCAAATCAGCGCGGCCACCGCGCACGCGAAACGCACAGTGTCCTCGTCGCGCCAACCGTGCAGCATCCCGAAGATCAATCCACCGCGGAAGCTGTCGCCCGCCCCGGCGCTGTCGATCACCTCGACCGGGAAAGGTGGCAGTTCACCGCGCACTCCCGGAGTTGCCCGGCCGGCGCTGGCCGGCGCCATCCGGCCCCGTCCGAACCACAGCGGCCGGGAGCCGGCGGTGAACACCACCAGCCCGGGACAGCGCTCAAGGTATTCATCGAACAACCGCTCGCGAGCCTCCGGGTCGCTCAACGCCGCCGGATACTCGCGCGCCATCATCTCGCCCGACACCGCCACGACATCCGCCAACCGCGCGAGTTCACTGTCCGCCCGCGCGTCGCACGTGACCAGCGGCTTCCCCAGCGCCTTGGCGGTGCGGGCCACGGTGAGCGTCGTCTCGCCGAAGGCGGGATCCACGCATACGATCCGCGCCGCCCGGATGCGCTCGGGATTCGGTGCCTCCCATTGCGGCGTGGTGAACAGCAGGTCGCAGTAACGCCCGAAAACCGTCCGCGACTCGCCGTCCGAGATCACGACCTCGTTCACGCCCTGATATCCCGGCTTCACGACCAACCCGGAGCAGTCGATGCCGCGGGCACGGAGAAACTCCAGCGTGCGCCGGCACTGCGGCGTGTCGCCGATCCAGTTGCCCTCAAGCGCGACGCTCGCCCCGAGCCGGGCCAGCACCAACGCGCTGCCCGTCGCCTCGCCCGAGTGGTTCTCGAGTGTCTCCACGACCTCGCCGTAGCCGTCGGGCGCGGGGAAACGCCCTTTCAGGCGCAAGATGACACCGGTGCTGACATGGCCGAAACAATAGACGTCGCTCATTGTGGACGTCTCCGTAGCCCCGGCACATCCCGCGCACAACACCACACCGGACGGTTTGCATTATCCGGAGCCGTCGTTTTCTCGGCCCAATCGCGCAGCAGTGCTCCAGCCCGATCATTTCCACCCGTCGCGGAACCCGCCGAGGCATTCGGCCCGCGCGAAAGGTCGAAACACTGGGGAGGTTCGCGACAGCGCCCCACTTCGGCCGCTGTTTGAGAGTGCAAAACACACGAGCGACGTCCGGTGGCGGACGGACCCCAACCACCGCGCCGCTCCGGCACTTGCCACGCGGCACCTGTTACCTGTTACTCCCCTGGCCCAATCCGCCCGCCCTCCGTCATCCGTCCTCTGTCCTCCGTCATCCGTCCTCTGTCTTCCGTCTTCCGTCGTCAGCCCACCGTCCTCCGTCATCAGCCCTTCGTCCTCGACCGACCACCGGCCCCGCCCCATGCATCGCAACACCCTCCGCCAGATCGTTCTGCCCGCGCTCCTGCTCGCGGGCGACCTGGTGTTCGCGTTTGCCGGACTGTCGCTGGCGTGGTGGCTGCGGTACGACACGCGGCTCGGCCAGTTGGGACTCCCCGTAGAATCAGCGGCGTTCGCGGACTACCTGCCGCTCCTGCTGGTGGGCGTCACGCTCCTGGTCGTCACCTACGCTCAGCTCGGGCTCTACGACGAACGTCTGCTGCTCCGGCGTTATCAGGCGCTCGCCATCATCATCAAAGGCACCGTGCTCTGGCTGCTCGCCTACCTCGGCGTCTCGCTCGTCCTCAAATTCTCCCCGCCCATCTCGCGCCTCTTCGTCGCCGTGGCCTTCCTTGGCGTTGTCCTGCTCGAGTACGTCTGGCGCTCCGCCTTCTACGCCGCGATCTGCCGCGGCTCCATCTTAGAGCGCGTCCAACAGCGCGTCGCCGTGCTCGGCTGGAACGACAACGCAGCGCGCCTCGCCCACGCCATCGCGGGAGCGCAGGCCCACCCCTACCAGATCGTCGGACTGATCGGCGAGGAGCCCGGGCGCCGCCCCGACCCTCGCGCCGACCTGCCCGCCCTCGTACTCGGCCACTTCGGCGAACTCGACACAGCATTGCGCCACCACCACATCGACATTCTGATCGCCGCCCACCTCGACCTCCCGGCGGAGCGCATGCAGGCGCTCGTGCAGGCCTGCGAGCGCAACTACGTCGAGCTCAAGGTCGTCCCGACCGTTTTCCAGGTCTTCGTTTCCGGTCTTCGGATGCAGACGATCGGCAACGTGCCCGTGCTCGGCATCGAGAACCTTCCCATCACGCGCCTGTTCAGCCGCGTCCTCAAACGCACCGTCGACGTCGCGGGCGCGGCTCTCGGCCTGCTTCTTTCCGCTCCGGTCGTCGCCGTGCTCGCGTGGTGCATCCGCCGCGAATCGCCCGGCCCGGTGCTTTTCGGGCAGGAGCGCATCGGCACCGGTCACCGCCCGTTCACGATGTGGAAGCTGCGCAGCATGCGACCCGACGCCGCCACGCAGGACCATCTCCACCAGAGCACCACCGGCGACGACCCGCGGGTGTTGCGGATCGGCCGGTTCATGCGCCGCTGGAATCTCGACGAGCTGCCGCAGTTCTGGAACGTGCTGCGCGGCGAGATGAGCCTCGTCGGCCCCCGCCCGGAGCGCACCTTCCACGTCGACCGCCTCTCCGGGGAGATTCCGCACTACCTGCCCCGCCACTTGGCGAAGCCCGGCATGACCGGGTGGGCCCAGGTGAACAACCTCCGCGGAGCCGGCGATCTCCACGCCCGAATCCAGCACGACATCTACTACATCGAGAACTGGTCACTCTGGCTCGACCTGCAGATCCTCCTCCTCACCTTCGCCCGCTGGCGCAACCCGGCGGAGTGAGTACACCTCAAACCGGCCGCACGCACTTCGAACCGCGGCACGCGGCTCGCGCCAGAGCCACACGCTTCCAGAGCCCAAACGCCAGTCTGTACTTCCAAGCCACCAAGCGCGAGCCCCGCGGATTGAAGTGCTTGAGGTACACATCGCGATTGGCGTCGAAAATCGCCTGCGCCATCCGGGCGTAATCTTTCGCGACACTGGTGCCCTTCAGGTGAGTGATCTGCACCCGGCCGTCGTACACGATACGAAACCCAGCTCGCGCGACCCGTAAGCAGAGGTCCAGATCGTCACCGTACATGAAGAACCGCTCGTCGAACACAGCACCGGATCGCTGTAGGGTCGGACCTTGCGTCCGGACCGCTCCGGAGGTCGACCTCTCGCACTCCGCCACTGTCTCGAATACCTCACGGCGGCCCAGCATGAACGCACCGTTGATGGCACCGACATCATAGGTGCCGCCCTCGGGCAGGTGCGTGAGATTGTAGCCCGCGAACAGCTTCCGCCGCGGGAACCTTGCCGCCAACCCGCTCGCTCGGCAGAAACCATCCCATGCGGTCGGGATCGAACGCCGACAGGCCAAGTCCATCGAGCCGTCAGCCAACACCAACTTCGGCGACAGCATTCCGATCGACCGATCCGCCAACACTCGCGCCACGCTGTGTTCCAGCGCCGCCCCGTTGCAGACCGTGTCGGGGTTGAGGAAGAGCACGCACTCGCCTGTCGTCTCCCGGAAGCCGAGGTTGTTGCCCCGCCCAAAGCCGAGGTTCTCCACCGGCACAAGACAGCGAACGTGCGGCGCCTCGCGAGCCAGCAGATCGGCCGTGCCATCCTCGTTCAGCGAGTTGTCGACCACGACCACCTCCACCAGACCTTCCGCCACACCGTCACAGGACTGCTCTGGTCCCTGGGCCAGTCGAAGGGGGATCGACCGCACACACGCAAGGATCTCCTCCCGCGAGCGCCAGGCGACGATGATGACGGACAGCAACGGCAGAGGATTCATTCGCTACAAGACAGTTGGGGACTGCTCGATCAGCCGGCCTTGCCAGACCAGACCTTGGATAGGGGACGCTCGATCGCACGATGGAGTAGATACGAAACAGCACAGACCGCTGCAAAAGCGGCGATGGCATACCAACGGTCGTCGGTAATCACAGGCCGAAGTCGGTAATAAACGAAGAGATGAAAGAGGTAGCCTGGGTAGGAGATCGCTCCAAGGAACCGGAACGCCGGCGAGGCAAGAAGGCGCGCGAAGACACCTTGCCCCAAACCAAGCAAGAAGACCCACAGCGAAAAGAGACAGGCATAGGGAAACCAAAGATGAACGAGTCTGAAATAGTACGCGGCATGGCCGGGCTCGCCTTGCGGAACCAAGAGAGGAATGACGGGAAGGGAGAGCAAAACCAGGATTCCGACACCGTCACACCATACCCCCAACCGCTGCGGCGACGGGGACCACCGTACCGAGGCGTAGGCCGCGATCACTCCGGGAAGAAAACAGGAGAGGTAGGAGAGTAAGACCGCATTTCCGGCCAGACCACTGATCGGATACCCCGCGAAGGGCCACGCTCCGGGGTCCCGCCAGAACGGAAAGGCGGCGGCCGCGACCACCACCACCAGGAGCAGAAAACACCAGTAGCGGCGCGGGCGGCCAAGAACCGCCAGTGGAAGGAGAAGAAAAGGAAGCACCAGATAGAATCGACACTCGATAAAGAGCGACCAGTCGACGGCATGCGTGGTCTGGAGCAGCAAAACCTGGCCACTTTTCCCCCAAGGGACGTGGGCGATGGTGCTCAAGCAAACTACATAGACCACAAACAGCGGAAAGACACGGAGCACCCGCCGCACGCCATAGCGGGTCCACGTTGAGGCACGAAGCATGGAGGAGGGATCGGCGAGCAGCGGCCGCGACAGGAGGTAGCTGCTCAGAACGAAAAAGAGCCACACGCCTACCTGCCCATCGGCCAGAAAAAACGGATGGCGCAGAAACTCGTTGAGATGGAAGAGCGCAACGAGCAGGAACGCCAAGCCCCGCACTCCATCGAGCGATGGCCATCGCAGGCTAGGTCTCTGCTCCTGGTCGACCACCGCCGCCAGTACCGTCGATCGTTCGTTCATCTTGAAAACGGCATTTTCGGACCGGCTACCGAAAACACGAGAGAAAGTGGACCGAAAAGAAACGTGTCCCTGACACCCTCCAGATCGGTCGCCGGCACCCCGCTAGAAGTATCGCCATCGTCCGTGTGCACCCACAATCTCCGCAGTCCGCCACATCTACCGCGGCGACTGACGCGCCCGATCGGGTCTTCCATATTCATCCGCGCAGCAGGTTGAAACCACTCAACCAGTTGTGTCGTGGTGCGAGAACACAGGAACGCTATCCATCCAGTTCCTTGGTCGCAATTTCAGTGTCGCAAACGCCCCAAGGAAAACGGTTAACCATTCGTCATGGCATTGCTTGATAGTGGTGCAGACAAACGTCGTAGTCCTTCCGTGCGCGAGTTGGCCTTCTGGTTGGGAGCAGGGCTGGCGTTCGCGGCCTGGCTCGTCTGGGGACCGCCTCAAATCATGCGCGGCCTCGACTACGCGCTCATGCACCATTTCATGAAGGCGCACCTCCGCGCAGCATTCTGGGCGCATGAGATGCCATTCTGGAATCCATACTCCTTGCTCGGGCGCCCCTTCCTCGCGGACCCGGAAGTGGCCGCATTCTACCCGGCAACGTGGCTCTTTCTCTTCCTTCCGGAATCAATAGCATTCTGGCTAACCATCGGGCTCCACTTCGCGATCGGCGGGGGCAGCTTCTCTCGGCTTGCACATTATTGGGGCATTCCGATGTCCGCTGCCGCCGTCGGTGGCGTCGCGTTCGCAGCCTCACCCAGCCTTCTCGGTCCATTGCACTGTGGCTGCCTCGGATTCTTTTGTACGATCGCCTGGTGGCCCCTGCTCCTCCGTTTCGCGGATCAACTGTGCGAGGGACCGCGAGCACGCCATCTGCTGATCTTGGCGGCGTTGCTCGCCGCCTGTTTCCTTGCCGGCCATCCTCACGCCTTTTGGCTGTGCGGTTGCAGCCTCGGGATCTACCTATTGCCCCGCTGTTGCAGCGGAGGCGTCGGGCCCTCCCTACGCCGTGCCGCACGTGCGTATGGCGGCCTCGCGCTCGCAGCCCTCGGCGCACTGGCGCTTTGCGCAATCCAGTTCCTGCCGCTGATCGAGTTGGCCCACGAGAGCAACCGCACGCCAGGACGGGAGTTCGCTGCTGCGATCTGCCTTTCCTTCGAGGGGCTACTATCGCTCTGGCGTCCCACGCCGTCCGAACCCGTTTGGTTAGGGCTGGAGCTCTACACCGGACTCCCGATGGTTGCCCTCGGTTCCATCCAACTTGCCCGCCTCGGGGACATCCGGATGCGAAGTTTGTTCTGCCTCGCTGTCGTCGCGCTGCTTCTCGCCCTCGGACAACAGACACCATTCTTCGACTGGCTGTATCCCCTAATACCTGCCATGGGATTCTTCCGGTGCAACAATCGATTCGCGACATTCGCGGTCTGGGCAGTTCTCCTTGCGGCTGTGAGCTTCTGGCGCCGCCGCGATGACGCTGTCTCCACTTGCTGGTCGGATGCGGCGCTGGTGGCGATCGGGCTGTTTGTTCTCGCCACACGAGGAATAGCGCTACCCCTTGAATGGGCGGCTGCCGCGGCGGTCGTCGGGGGAATTCTCATCTATCGAGCGAGTACTAGAGCACGCAGCCCAAGGCCCCTCCTGGTCTTTGGTGTCTGGGTCGTGGCCTGGATAGCCGATTTTGTGCCTCCAACCGCCGAATTCGGTCGGCTGCTCCAAGCCTACTCCCCCGGTCCTCATACAACCAGAAGCGACTTTCCGATCGAAGTGCGCGACAAAATTAATCCAGCGCACGAACTCGCCCCGACTCGGCTGCTCGTCCCAAATCACATCCTGAAAGCCAACAGCGGCATGGTGAACGGATACTCCTTCGTGACCGGTTACGGAGCCCTAACGTCTGCGCGAGTATGGGACTATCTGCACGGGGTCGCCGGCGTTCCGAAAAACGATCTACTGAATACATTTCCGTCCCCCGACATCCATTCCCGCAGCGGCCCGTTCCCCTACAAGGGAGCCGATATCCAGGTAAGCTGGGACACGGCACAGCAGACACTAGTGCTGCGCCCCGAGGGAGAGCTTGGAGCACGGACCTGGCTAGGAAGAAACCTCATTGAAGCCCCGAGCCGAGAGGCCGCGATTCGCCTCCTTCGTGACGGGACCGACCCGCGGAGCGCTACCCTGATCGAACCGGATGCCTGGCCGTCGGTGGCCGCAGTCCAGTCCGCTGCGGGATCGGGATCCGCAGAGATCGCGGCGTTCAGTCGAAATCGCGTTGCGCTCAGAGTGAGCACCGATACCCCATCCGTTCTCGTGCTCGCCGAAGCCTGGTATCCCGGTTGGCAAGCCGAGATCGACGGAACCAAGACTGAGGTCTTTCCGGTCAACGTCTGGATGCGCGGCGCCGTTGTTCCCGCTGGCGCGAAGTCGGTAGTTTTCGTCTACAATCCGAGCGCCTTCTGGATTGGTGCGGCAATCTCAGCTCTCGCCTTGGTCACTTGGATTGCAGCATGGCGCCAGTACCGGACCCAACAAAACGAGCCCGTCGACAAGGTCTTCCACGCCCGCAGCAACCAATCGATAGGCGCCGAGCCGCCGATCGATCCGGCCGGCACCGTTCCAGTATCGACGAGTGGCACAAGCGGCTCCGATGTATCCCGAGCAATCAGCCATTCTCGGACAGGATTAGCCCGGAGGGCGCGCAATCAGGGAGACTGCGGAATTTAGGTTCATTGGGAGCGCGAAACACTCGGGCTCGTGCACGCAGATTGCTTTCGCCAAACCCCGAAGTACTCGAACCCGTTCTGGTCGCCATCGACTTCATAGAGCGGAACCGCGTCGACGCCGTTCCACCGCATTGCCGCGGTCCAGAAACGGCGGAAGCTCGCCGACGTCCACACGCTTAAGTGTTCACGCCGTGAATGGTACTTTTCCAATCGCAGCTGTCGGTCGGCCGGGCTCAACGCGAGATCCCCTTTCTGGACGTACGTCGATATGTCGGCATAATCGGCGCTCGTGACCGTCCGACCGGCGCGGAAGTACCGCTGGAGGTCCGCCTCGGGGGTCTCCGGCCGCTCCCGGTCAAACGTGAAGCGTTTGTCCGGCGCTGCGATGACCACAGCCCCGCCGGGCTTGACCACTCGGAACAATTCGCCGACGAAGCGCCCGGGATTCTCCACATGCTCGATCACATGACAGGCGATCGCATAATCCCACCGCCTATCAGGAAATTCCTTCAAACCATCGCGGTTCACATCGAGAACAAAATCCGGTACCAGAAGGGCAGAGACGTCGATTTCGGGGAATAACGCGGCGGCCTGCTCCGGAGTGATTGCATCGACATACTTCGTGCGGCACCGCCGCGGCACAGGAGCCGGATGTTCAAAGGCTCCAATCTCAATTCCAGATCCGCTGAGGTGTTTTAGTCCCGGCCGGCGGAGACGGAGGAAGCGGTGCTCCCACCCAAGCCGAGCCAGTAGCCTCCGGACCTTCTTCCGATGCCGCGCGGGGATCAGACGACTCACAACGGAAACAAGTCTCATGGGTTTGGGGTGGACAGAGGACAATCGAGAGGTTCCAGCCTCGATGCAAATCCGCTCACAGCCGAAGAGGCTCTCCCTGCTCCCCAAAGCAACGCAAACACGAGGATCCCGGCGCCGCCGAGCACAAAGCTGCTGCCATTGGCCACCACGCCACGCACAAAGACCGATCCGGAAGCGATCCAACGCGGAGCACTGATCAATACCCCCCCCGAAGGGTCCTCGGTCACCACCTCGAATCGCATTGGGCCGGAGGGGAGAGTCTGAAGAACTTCGGTCCACTCATTCGGCTGAAACTCCGCCAAAGACCACGTTTGGCGCCACGCCCCGTCCTCAGCGACAACGCTGATCTGCCCCGCTGCTCCATACGAAACCCATACATCGAAGAGCACACCGCCATTGGCGACGGAAAACGACGACGACGTGACCGACTCGGCGCGATTCGGCACGCTACGCTCCATACTGCTGTACATCGGCCAAGCGGTCGGAACCCTGGCGCCATCGATCAGAACCGATCGATCTCGTCCTCCAGCATCAAGCCACCCCTGAAACAGCGGCCGTTGCAGCGACGGTGGCAGTACGACGCTCAGTACCGGCGAATTCAGGTAGCTCCAAAGCGCTGCCGCATCCGGATAGGTCCTTGCCTCGGCTGCCGCGGCCACGATCACGGCAACATCGGATTGGTAGAGCGCCCGAGTAAGCAGTCGAGCACTGACATGACGGTCGACCATCCGCTGCACCACCAACTGCGCCCGCTCGCCGTATCCGCCCGCCACGACAGCCGCGACAACGACCGCGGCCCAAGCTCCAGCAGAACCTAGGGCGAGACGCCGCCACTGGCCGGTCGCGGCCCGGCAGAGGACCAGGGCGCTGAGCACGCTCGCGAGTGGGATGATCACAACCATCTCGCTATACCGCGAAAAAACTCCACTGCCGAAAAGAACGGGAGTCCCACGACTCCACGCGAGCACAGCCGCCATTGCGACGCCCCACGCGGCCAAGCCCAAGGGGAACATATCCAGCGCCCGCCAATCGGCCTGTCGCAGAACCCGAACCCCAAGCAGTAGAAACGGGAGAATCATCACCACCGGCCATAGGCCTTGGGGCGGCAGGGGCCACGAGAGGTAAGACAGAAACACCACCACGAAACTCGCGTAATCGTTCGATTGCAGCATGGCATGCCCGGGAACCTGGTTCCGCAGTCCAATCGCAACAAAAACAAGCACCGCAACCGCCCCCACCCACCACACGCTTCCCGTCCAGCGGCGGGCGCGCAGTTCCTGCAGAGCCATCAATGCGAACGGGGCAGCGAGCAAGAACCCGCCAGCACCCGAAAGTGCGGAGACGAGCGCCAAGGTGGTTGCCCCAAGACAAGCGCTGGGCCCTCGCGCCCGAAAGGCGAGAGCCAAAGCCACCGCGCCAAACAGTTGCATCAAGTACACGTGGCTCTGGAAACCGAACAACGTGTTCTCCCAGCCGTAGGGCGCTGCACCAAACCCAACGAGCACCGTCCACCAAACGGACCGAGCGAGGGCCGGCAACCACCACCCAAGCGCCCCGAGGACCATGAACCAAACCGCACAGATCGCCGCGTTGACCGTCATCTCCAGCAACGGGTCCCACTGCCCGTTGGCCCACAACAACCCCAAAGCCAAGAACCTCGTGCCCACTATTCGGTGTTCATTGTGCGGAGCCCACAAGGCCGACCACCAATCGCCGCCCTCACGAAACGGCACAAACAATTGGCGCGCCTCTGCATCCCATTGATCCATGTACGGCAGATCGTTGGCCAGATTCTGGATCAGCACCAAACGTGCCCCAAACACAAGCAGGCCCAGCCCGAGCAAAGGCAGCCACCGATGGCACCGTCCAGAACCGACAAGGGGCCCGGAGAGCCATCGTAACTTCGATGAGAGATCCATCGCACGAAGGAGTGCCGTCGCCAATCTTCCCGCGCAAGAACGTTTCCCGACACGAGAACTCACCGGCGAGCAGACGGGGCCGTCCGCCGTGCCCCGCCCCGTCCGCACAAACCATCCCACAGGCCTTCGAGTGCAGCCCGCGCCTTATCAACCCGGCGATCCTCTGCCAGCAACACTCGAACGAAATTCATCAGGCCGAAGCAGGCATCGAACAGCCACCAATGCGGGTACCGCCAACCGTGCCGCTTCCACATCAAGATGCGATTGCGCATCATATAGTAATGCCGCGTCGCACTATGGAAGGTTGGATGCAGGCGCCGACCCGCGACAGCGACCTCACGCTTCGCCCCGAGGTTGTGCGAAAGCCGCGCTCCGGCACTCACCATGGTGCGCCAGCCGCGCCGGCGCGCGCGCAAACAGAAATCGTGGTCGATGTAGTCGATGAACAAGCGGTCGTCGAAACCGCCCAGGTCCCGCCAGGCGGCTACGCGCGTCAGCGCCCCCGAGGTGATCACGAACGTCACCTCCGCGAGGTCCTCGCGATCGCAGCGGCAACGCCGGAAACCATGCCAGGCCGGCCGCAACCAAAGGTCCTCACGGCCCGTGCATTCATCGCTCGTCCGAGCCCCGACCACCGCCACTCGCTCCCGATCGACAGCGGCCCGGGCGGTCGCCAACCCGGCCGCTGCGAAGCCGGGCAGCGGGGTACTATCCTGATCAAACGTGATCACCCACTCGCATCCCGCACGCTCACACCACTCGATCCCCTGATTCAGCGCCATCGCCAGCCCGCGATTGGTCGGATTGGAAACGAGCGTCGCATCATTCGCCGTAGTCCAATGTCTCAGCCGATCAATGACTCCGCGCGAGGAACCATTGTCGACCACTACCATCCGCCCGACCTCGGCCTTGATCGCGTCCCACCGCTCCAGCGCCCGCCCATCAGGATGAAAAGTCACCACCACCGCACCGATCAGGGACGCGCTTCTCATGGGATCACTCAGGACGCGTTGTCACGTCCACCAAGTTGGGCCGGGTACACCAGCATACGATCAAGGTCCCGCGCCCGGATTCGGCGCCGCCCCTGAATCCGGCGTCGATCCGACCGGAACTCCCACGCCCCAGCGACTCCGACCAAGATACCGCGTAGCCAGGGGCCAAACCGCCCCTGCAACAAAAAGAAACCACCACGCGCCGGTAGTTCGAACATCTGGAGCCACGAGTATTTCCACCAAAGACCAGCCGGCATGCATTTTATCACCGACCAGATCCAATTGCGCTCGTTGAAGTAAACACTCGACGCACTTCCCGCCCCTTGGCTGGCACTCACCCGGTGGCGCACCACCGCTTCGGCGCAGTACCAGACCTCCCAACCCGCCAACCGTGCACGAAACGACAGGTCCGTGTCCTCGCCGTTCATGAAGAAGCGTTCGTCCAGAAAGCCGACTTCATCCAACATCGTCCGACGGTAGAGCGCTGCGCCGGCGCAGGCCCCGAAAACCGGGCCAGACGGCATCGCCGCGGACCGCGGCATCCGGCGCTGCCGCTGATACCCTCGCCCCGTGACCCGTAGCCCGATTCCGGCACTGTCGATCACGGAGCCAGTCCAATCCACGAGAAGCGACGCGATAGCGCCACGGCGCCCGTCAGCCTCGGCCGCCTTGACCAACGCCTCCAACCATCCCGGTTCGGGTGCGGTGTCGTTGTTGAGCAGCACGACGAACTCAATGCCCTGAGCAACCACCGCAAGTCCAGCCGCATTGCCACCCGCAAAGCCACGGTTCTCATCAAGGGCGACCAACCGGACCGGGAGACTCGTCTGGTCACGCAGCCAGGCGACCGAGTCGTCGGTGGAACCATTGTCGACGACTATCACTTCGCGAGCCCGGCACGTCTGAACCGCCAACGCCGCGAGGCAGGGTTCCAGGTGCGAGCGCCCGTTCCAGTTGAGCACAATGATCGCAGTGGCCGACGTCATGTTGTAGGTTCACGAACGACCGATTCTAGGACACCCGCAATCTTCTCGCATTGGCGCTCATAGTCCGCTTCCTTCCGTACACGTTCCCGTGCGACGGCAGCCACACTAGCTCGCTCTTGCGGATGATCTAGCCATCGGCGGACGGCTTGCGCCATCGCCGCCCCGGTGCGATCCGGGACCAGTTGGCCTCCGCCATCATCAAGCATTTCATCGGGGCCTCCCGTGCCTCTGAACGCGATCACAGGGGTTCCTAGCTGCGCAGCCTCCAGCACGGCCAGTGAAGAGCTCTCTTCGATCGATGACAAAAGCATCATATCTGCAGCCGCAAGCCAACGGCCAACGTCTGTACGAGCACCCAGAAAACATACATTACTTGCTCCAGGCAAACGGAGCAATGCTCGCCCATAAGGGCCATCCACCCCGCCTCCGATCCAAATACAGAGCACAGAGCCCGGGCAGACCGTCGCCATCTCCGACGCCACCTCTATGAACACCTCCGGCCCCTTGACTGGGTCCAGCCCGCCCACGGCAAGTACCCAAACGCGATCTCCGGGCAGCCCATGTTCAACGGCAAGCTGACGCCTCAACTCAAAACGGTCACAATCCAGCCCGGGCACAGGGAGCACGAAATTCCGGATTACCTTCACTTTGCTGCCCGCGACGGCCCAATTGTCGATGACATGTCGTCCCCCGGCCTCCGAAACAGCGATCCAAACCGCGACGTGCTCTCGCAGATAGCGGCGATCGGCGGGGTGGACAAACCGGTTGGAGTACCCCGCCAACTCGTGGGAATGAAGCACCACTGGGGGATGATTCCTTCCCAATACCGGGACCATACATCCCGCCGCCTGTGAATTCACCAGCACAACATCAACACCCTCAGACGATAGGGTCGTCCATAATCTCCGGAAACGTGATCGCAGAAAGTATGGCCGATCGAGAAACTTCAGAAACAGTCTGCGATACGGTCCGCAATGGCTAACCATTCGGCTCAAAAGGGTGACCGACGACAACTGCGGCCATTCGGCCAACAAGGCCCCCCCCCGGATCAGCACAGAATGAACCTTGAAACGTTCTGGCCTCCTCGCGGCCCAACGAAGCCAGCCAAGATGTATCAACGGTGCACCAGACCGACTCGCCTCATGCCCAAGCGCAAGGATACGGAGCGGCCCGCGGACGGGCTCGCGATCGCGCTGCCCGGACGAACTCATCGAAACCGCTCCTTTTCGCCATGGTACCCCACCAACGGGCGCACAAAACGTCGCGAAATCCCAATCGCCCAATCCGTCTTGAGCCCGGAACAAGGCCGCCGCGTATTCAGCCGAGGTGCCCTCATCGGAGTGGTTTCAGGTCGGAGAGCCGCCACACACCCATCGACTTGTCCGGATAGCGGCCCGAATCCTCAGTGCATTGCTCAAAAAGCAAGTACTCGGGTGGTGGAAAGCAGAACGGAGCACGTTCCATATTCAACGGGCGCCAGATCGCCCCAGGCTCCAAATCCTGATTCAATTGGGTCGCCGTGAAGGTCGTTGCCATGAGGTAAGTCGCGCCGCTCTCGAGGAAGTTCACCAAGCACGCGCGTATCTGCTCAAATGGCAGATGCACAAGACAATCGCGGCAGAAGATCAGATCCGCTCTCGGCAAAGGATCCCTGCTGAGATCCGCCACCATAAAACGTATCCCCCTGCTCGCGAACCGAGTCCGGTTCGCTTCGATCAACTCCGGCACGATATCCACACCCGTGTAGGTAACCGCGCCCAAGTCGGCCGCTCGCATCCAGTTGCAGTCTCCACAGGGTGCATCGAGCAGACTATTGACCGCGAGCCTTTCGAGCAGTGCTCGCAGCTCTTTGCGAAGGACTTGGGTCTGCTCCATGGACGATCCGGGGCCCGAGCGAGATTCTTTCCCGCCGAAAAGGTTCTTCTCGTAGATCCGCCGAAAGCGGCGGCGGGGATCGGATGGGTACTTCGGGAAGAGGCGCCTCAGAATAGTTGACGCAAAACGAGGGATCTTCATGGGGCTGGAAAATGTGCGGAGCGTCCTGCTATCGCCGCTTGCTGCGAGGAAGAAGCATCGCGACGCACGCCACAAGCCACATCCGACCAAAACGCACCACTGATACAAGAATCGTCCGCCAGAGGCAGATCTGATGGCGACGAATTGCGGCGTCCCGCTCGTCAGCGATAAGTGGTTTGGACTCCAGCCTCTGGCTTACACCTCCTCCTGCGAACACACTGAAAGGAACAGATAGAACATCCGCTGAAACATGCGATGAAAGAACGCGCAACCACCACTCATAGTCCATTGCGATACGGTAGCGCTCGTCGAAGGAACCAAACTGGGCAAACAATTGCCGCCGCACCAAAGTCGATGGGTGCGGGATCCACGGTCGAACCGGAGGCCAGCGCCCCAGAAGCGGAGGATGATCTGTCAGTTTCTCGGCTCCTTCGTATCTTGTCGCCCCGATCAATACATCGGCAACCGACAGCTGAAGCAGAGATACAAGAAACCTAGGAGGCAGTTCTGGCGCCATCCTGTCTCCGCCGTTGAGAAACCAAACCCACTCTCCTCGTGCCAGCGCAATTCCCTCATTGAATGCTCCTGATATCCCGGTTCCAGCCTGTCGCACCCAACAGCACCCTCTCGACTCGGCCTCCTCGCGCAGCGAGCCATCACCATCTACCACAATATGTTCAACCCCGCGCAGCGCCCGCAAATCCTGGGTGCTGGCAAGTGTGGCTACGCCTCCACGCTGATCGCCTTTGGAAATTGTGATGATCGTCAACACCACGTTAGGATCGGGTTCATATGGCCCAGCCAAACAGTGACACTCGCCAAACTCAACCACCGTGAACGGTTCGCAAGACAACAGGCCGCGGATCTCCGGCAAGCACCGTTAGGAAGAATTTCGGTCGTGAGCCTGGAATAACGTGGTTCTTCGGGAACCTTAGTGGCTAGGATTGGGGCGTGATGGTTGGGCGGAGGTCGAGTCTGCCGCAATGGAAGAGGGTGCGGATACGGTAGTTGGCGAAGCTGCGGAAGCCACGGGCATCGGCTTTGATGGTTTGGATGCGGGAGTTGAAGCCTTCGGTGAGCGCGTTGGTGACGGGGTGAGTGAAGTAGTTGAGCAGGCCAAGCAGATGGGCCTTGAGCGTGCGTGCGGCCTTCTTGAGCGGCTCGAGTTTGCTGCGCGCGACGGCGTTATACCACTGCGTGAAGAAGTGCTGGCCGCGTTCGGCGCTATCCTGGCTCTAGAACTCGATGAAGGTCTCCTTGTGGGTGCAAGCTCGCGCGGTCTTTAGGTTGCGTTCGCACAGCTCGTCGAAGGTCAGCGCGCGGTCGCCCTCGGGCACGGCCCCTTGCAACCAGAGGAACTTGGTGCCGGTGAGACTACGGCCACCCGCTTCGAGCAGGCGGCGATGTTCCTGTCGCAAGACCATGGAGAGGCATCCATCATGACCGGGCGACCAGTTCTATGACCCGGTCGAGAAACAACCGATGCTGACGCTCCGGTGCAAATCCCTCCCCGGCGACCCGGGCCGCAGCTGCAAGGACCATACGCCACCGATCGGGATCGCTCTGCGAAGCCTCCAACGCCGCAATCACAGCGTCTTCATCTGGTTGCGCCACCAAGATTGCCGCACCGGTCGCTGCGGCGAAATGACCCACGCTGGAGTATTCCGGTGCCCACGCCAGGATCGGCTTTGCGCAGGCTAGATAATCAACCACCTTGGTCGTGAAGCTGGTTTCCATAAAGATCCTGTCCTCAGGGCGAAAACTCATAACGGTCAACAGTGCGCCAGCCCGAGCAAATTCAGTCTCCAGATCGGCAAACGGCCGATAGCCCCGGAAAACGCCGGCTTGCGTCAAGAAGGATACATCCTCCCGGCACCAATCGTTACCCATGGCGAATATTACCAACGACCACCGGGGATGATCAACCAATCGGCGGGCTAAGCGTAGAATCATCTCACCATACGGACCATAGCAATTCCCTGCATAGACCAAGCTCATGCGCCCCCTATGCAGGACAGCCTCTCCGCCTGCCCTTATGGAACTGAAACCGCCCAAGGGATAAAGAACATCGCCGCGCCCAGCGGCTCCAAACCAAGACCGCATCCCCTCACAGGTGTGAAACACAGCGTCGGCTTCGTCCTGTAAACGCCGATATCTTCTCAACAGAAAAGGAACCATCCACGGAAAGGGCTGCTGCCGGCGCGGCAGAAAATTCGAGCAGGCGAACAGATCCTGAAAGTTGATCACGAAAGGGACCCCCAGGCGACGCGCAAGCCTGAGCCCAATCGGGGCATGAAAGTCATCAGCGACACTGAAAATCGCATCAGGTTTCCAACTCAGCGCGAACGTCAGCAGATCTTGTGGCAGGAGCACCCCGCTACACAGATAATTCAGATTCTCCGCCCAACGTGCCAATCCAATGCGGCGCGCGACGGCTCCCGCCCTGGTGCCGCGGATCCGAAATTGCGTCCCGCAACCTTCCGGCGCTGGCCAGCGACTGGCCACCGCCACATCAAAATCATGTCGCTCACAAAAATGCCGGTGAAGCGCGAGACAGCCGCCGCCCCGGTCCAGAGCGGGAACCACGGAACTCGTGATTAGGATTCGAGGCTTCATGTCCGGCCCGAAGGATGCAGCTCGTCTGGCTCGGTGCAGGAGGACCGGCGGGGCATATCCGCAGTCGCCCCGCCCCGCAATAGCGTTGATATCCTTGCCTTCAAGCGTGGCTAGATTTTTTGCAACACCCAGATCGTACGCCCACATGGGAAGGATGGGCCAATTTCAAGCACCCGGAATGTGCGTGCAACCGCCTGTCTGAAATTCTCACTGGTGTATTCGGTTGCCTCAGCGCCTTCGACGTAGTGACCACGCAGAAATCCGTCCTCCGGCGGGACGAACTCAACGATGAGATATTTGCGCGCGTAGAGTCCCAGCAGTTGGACAATGCGTTCAAAATCCATGCGGTAGCGTCCAAAATAGAGATGATGCACCACCGCGAAAGCCAGAACCACGTCGGCTCGGAAACGTTCGACAAATGTCGGCAAGGGATTCGTCAGCATCCCGGCCGCCTCGCGGGGAGCCACAAAATCGCCGACGGCGCAATGCACCGACAAACCCCCAGCACTGGACACCTGATACATGCAGTCAATCGCACCCTGATCAGTGTCAACCCCGGCGGCTTCATAGCCTCGCAACCAAGCAATCTGCGTGAAAAGGCCCTTGTTGCATCCAAGATCGAGCAGGGTCCGGCTCTCCGCCTTCATGTTGGCCAGCCACTTTTCCAGCATCCGCACCTTCGCATTCTCCAATCGTTTTTCGTCGATCTTCCGCTCAGAAATCTCCCTTGCACTAAGGTCAGCCTGTCCGGCCTGAACATAAGTGGTCCATTCGTTCGGCCCACCCCGCGAGGGGGCGGCCGCTAGTTCCCTGCGCAACCTCCGCACCACTTGGTGAGCCGCAGCTTTTGCGCCAAAATTCACCCGCCCGAAGCAAGCGTGCTTCCGCCACTCACGACCTAGAATCTGTCCTGGCTTTGCTTGGGCTGCAAGCAATGCACGGGGAATGCGGCGGAACCAAGGGAGGGCGCCCGCCCCCCCAGAACGCAGGATAGAATCTGCGTGCCCGTCCGACACATCTGCGAAGGCATGCGCCAATAAGGCCCGCACAATCTCTCCTTGGCCCTCGTTCAGCAGTGATAAGGGGTGCAGGAAGCAGGTGCAGAATTGCCGGAGTCCTGCCTCGACCGTCCCGGCATTGTAGGCCGTGATCGAGGTGAGATCGACCCATTGAGGGTCGGATCCACGGAAGACCATATTCCAAGGGTGCGAATCCGTTAGGCAAAGACCTTGGTCCCACAGGGCCTCGTGCAGGTCGAGGCATTTCTCCGCAGCCGCCCGGAACATAGCGACCGACCACTCAAAGGGATAGGCAACAAAAGGTAACCGCGGCTGCCTGAACTGCAGCACGCCCTCCGATCCGTCGCTTTGCACCGCGACTTCGGTTGCTACCAAAAGTCCGTGTCTACAAAGCTCGGTAATCTGGCCTACCTGCCAGAGCTGCCGATAAAAGTCCTGCCAGCCCGGCATGATCCGGCGCCACACTTCGGTCTCCGTCAGTGCCAGCCGGACCCGTCGATCAATGCCATTGCCGAATGCTTTCATAGCGTTGTGCTCACGTTCCATTCCTGCCTAACAAAAACGGGACTATCCGGCTCCCGGCCAGTCTCAAAAAAACCTCCCGGCGCAACCTCAAGCCGGCATGCGTTCGGAATATGATGTTCAATACGTGCATCCACCAGCAGCGCCCCATTCAATGCGTAACTACCTGGGCGCAGAGCGAAGTCCCGGGACAATCGGATCGTCACCCGCTGGGTGTTGCCATGACCGGCGAAAGAGAATCCCATGATTACAGTCGAATCCAGAAAGAGCACCCTGTTCCCAAGCATGTCGTAGACACCGAGCAGTAATGACGCCTCTTTATAGTCCGCCGTCAAAGCGCATTCGACGACGAATTGGAGGGGACCCACCGAAAGCATGCTTGGCGCCGCATCCCAGTTGCTCACCTCAATTCGCCTGATCACCGCCATGCGCGGGCCAGTCGAAGATGACAGGCGGAAGATGTTTATCTCATCAGTGATAGCGCCCAAGGCTAGGTAACACTGCACCGCAGCCACCGCAGCCGCCTGATGGGCAATTCGTCCTTCCTTTAAGACCAGACACCGGCTGCAAAACGTCTGAACAATGCCGAGATTATGACTGATGAGCACCACCGTCCTGCCGTTGCGCGAAAGCTCCTCCATTTTTCCGAGACACCGTCTCTGAAACTCCGCATCCCCCACGGCCAGTACTTCATCCACGAGCAGAATCTCGGTGTCGAGGTGGGCAGCCACGGCGAACCCCAAACGGGTATACATGCCGCTTGAATAGTGCTTGCAGGGCGTGTCGAGGAACTTCTCCACCCCGGCGAACTCAACAATCTCGTCGAACCGACGCCGCACTTCGGCTCGCTTCATGCCGAGCAGCGCACCGCTGAGGTAGATGTTCTCGCGCCCCGTCAGCTCGGGATGGAAACCGGTGCCGACTTCCAGGAGCGAGCCGATCCGGCCATACACGGTCGCCTCGCCGGTCGTGGGGTCCATGATGCGGCTGAGGATCTTCAAGAGCGTGCTCTTGCCGGCGCCATTGCGCCCGATGATACCGAGCACCTCGCCCTGCCTCACTTCGAACGAGACATCCTTCAGCGCCCAGAACTCCTCCTGCTCCACCCGGCGACGGCGCAACCGCGCCCACAGCTCGCGGGGCGCAGCAAGCAGGTCCTCCCGTAGCGTGCGGTAACGCGGCGCACCATTCTGGTGCCGCAGTCGGAACCGCTTGCCCAAGCCTTCGACGCGTATGGCCAGGTCGCTCATCGGGAACGCCACTCCAGACGGTTAACCACAGAGTACACAGAGAGCACAGAGTAAGTGCTTTCGCTCGGAAAGCAGTAGCGACAAGTCACTGGACAGCACATGCCCGACCAGCCGGACAACTCTTCAGGATCAGTTCTCGGTGTTCTCCGTGCCCTCTGTGGTTCAATATCCGGGTTCGAGTGCATGAGTTCTTATAGCCGCTCGGCAAACTCCTGTTCGACCGCCCGGAAATAGACGGCCCCTGAAACCAGTGCTACCAGTGCCCACAAAAGGGTCGCCCACACCGCAGCCGCGGTCAGCCCGCTCGTCCCGAGAAAAGCTTGCCGAAACCCTTCCAGCAGCCCGCACAACGGATTGAGCGCGAACCAACCGCGCCAGCGCTCCGGCACCAGCGAGAGCCCATACACCACTGGCGAGGCATACATCCAGACCTGCAACAGGAACGGCAGCGCGTACATGAAATCGCGGTACCTCACATTCAGCGCCGAGATCCAAAGCCCGAGGCCAACCGCGAGCGCAAGGTTCGCGACCACCACCACCGGCAGCAGCGCGAGCCACGGGCCCGCCCAGACCCCGTGGATTGCGAGCAGGACCACCATCAAAACCAAGGCCACCGCGAAGTCGACCAGCGCCGACAACGCCGCCGCGAGCGGGATCACTAGTCGGGGAAAATAGACCTTCGTGATCAACTTCGACTCCGTCACAAGGCTATTGCCGGCTCGCTGAATCACCCCGTTGAACAGGTTCCAGGCCATGATGCCCGCAAACACGAACAACAGGTAGGGCTGTCCCTCGCTGGGCAGTTTTGCGAACCGCCCAAAGATCAACGCGAACAACAACCCGGCCAGCAGCGGCTGCAGGATCACCCAGACCACCCCCAATGCCGTCTGCCGGTAGCGCAGCTTGATGTCGCGCATCGTCAACATCCAAAGCACGTCCCGGTAGGCCCACACCTCCAGCAGGTTCAACGCCGCCAACCCGTGCCGAGGACGGATGCGCAATACAGGGACATTGGGGACAGCGGCAGACATGGGTGAAACGGGCGCGCACAGCGTGCGATCGGAAACAATGCCAAAGCCCGAAAGGAAGCCACATCTTTCTCGCCCGACCATCCACCGAAGAGCCCGCCCGAACTGGCCCGTCCAAGCACCGAGGACGTTGCCCCCGCTCAGACAAGCGGCAACACCATGCAATTACCTTCGCCTAATGCGAATCTTGCGCACACTCGATGCAACGATGATATCCGATACACCCGAGGAAGGAACTAGCTCCACGGCTTGGTGGTGGTATGCATTGCCGGTACTGGTTGCGCTTGTCCTTCGGCTGAATCACATCGAGGGGCCGGAGGCTTTCGTCGACGAGGGCGCAAACATCCTCACCTCACTCGACCCGCGAGTGAGGGAGGCGTTCGACCCCTTGGCCCAAGGGAGGCCGTGGCTAGTGCACCTTTTCGCGCCGACCAAGTGGCTACCGGCACACGCCTTGTCGGTGGCAAGAGTCATGAGCGCACTCGCAGGTATCGTAACCATGCTCTTGGTTGGCTGGACGCTCCATCAACTCGCAGGACGAAGGGCATCAATGGTGGGCCTGTGGCTCTGGGCGGTGCTTCCTTTTGCCGTCTTCTACGAGCGTTTCGCGCTGCAAGATCCGTTTATCACCACCCTGCTCGCCGGGGCCGTCGGACTTGTCACTGCAGCAAGTCGCGCCCAACGTGATCGAGAACGCGCCCTGTGCTGCGTTGCTGCGGGAGCAGCCTTCGGGAGTGCCTTTCTTCTGAAGATCTCCGCAATTCTCGCACTTCCTTGGCTCGGCCTCCTATACTTGGGATTGCAGTTCCATTCCCGCCGCCCGGTTTTCGCTCACGGCCTGCTCATGGTCGGAATCGGCGCAGTCGTCCCCGTATCAAGCCTTGGCCCCGCTCTCCTGAAGTTGGGCAGTCATCTTGACCGCTACAGTGCACTCCCGCCTTTGACGGGAACCGGCTTATTGCTGTCGGCGGGCGAACGCCTGGTGGTGTGGCTGAGGTACTACTTCGATTTCGGTGGCTGGCCGCTGGTGTTGCTCGTCGGCGGGGGCATCTTCCTTTGCCCAAGAACCCGCGACGGCTTGGCATGGATCTGCCTCCTCGGCTGGGGTACTTCGCTGTTTGTCGACAGTGTTTTCTTCAACAACACCTATGGGCGCTACGCATTGCCCGAACATCTACCGCTGATCTACTTCCTCGGGCTGGCTTGGGGATCTACCGCGAGTGGCTTCCGCCAGATCATGACGGGAGCAACCACTGTCCTCGCGCTGGCGCTGGTTCGATGGAGCATCGTTTCCTGGCAGATCGGGGCGAATCCTGAGCAAGCGCCTGTTTCAACTTCGGAGATCGATGTGTACTATCAAGGCATGTGGAGTGGTTCCGGCCTCGATCGGGTCCGCCGTTTTCTCTCGGACTATTCGACCGCAAGCAACCTTCCCTGCATGGTGATCACACACCAATTTCACCGCCCCGGATGTTATGGTTTGATGTTGATGGAACTCGGCGACTCACGGATCGCAGTATTGCCCCAGACCGTCCATTCCCGTGAGTACTTGGGTGCCATCGCGGAACGAATCCAGATGGTCGCCAACGGGAAGGCCTTCACCGCCTTTCTTCTCCACGAAGGCCGTCTGCATCCGGTGCCGCCATGGTTCGTCGAGGCGGACAGTCCGGTCCGGCTCGTCTTCCATACAGCACACGGCGCCGAGGATCATTTCACCCTGTGGCAACTTGATCTTGAGAGGGTGCTGGGGCGAAGGCCTCCTCCCGCCGCGAACTCAACCGCTGTAGGACCGAGGTGCGAATGAGCGCGCTCTGCGCCGAAATGGTGCTGACAACCGGCACCCATCCCTCGCACAAGTTCCACGCCATTCCCGAGTGATCTCCCTACGCGGCCCGGAGGCCGCACTCGAATAGCCCCAGACCAAGAGACCAGATGACCGACATCGACCAGCACAACGTGGAGATCCACGAGAACCTCGCCCACTGGCGACGCAAACCACTGTTGCGGGAGGTCTATGCCGGGTTCTATCGCGAGATTGCGGCGCGGCTCGACGGGCGCCCGGAGGGCCCGGTCGTCGAATGCGGCTCTGGCATCGGCAACCTCAAGAGCGTCATCCCGGAAGCCGTCGCGACCGACCTGTTTCCCAATCCGTGGATCGACCGCACCGAGAACGTCTTTGCCCTGTCGTTCGC
Organism: Verrucomicrobiota bacterium; assembly: GCA_023446735.1. GTDB lineage: Bacteria > Verrucomicrobiota > Verrucomicrobiia > Opitutales > Opitutaceae > CAJCBL01. The sequence goes on along the minus strand of JAEXPQ010000150.1, from coordinate 34,787 downwards.
CGACAACTCGGTCGCGGCGCTCATCCTGTTCGACGTCTTTCATCACCTTGAGTATCCCGGCACCGCCCTCGCCGAAATGCACCGAGTGCTCAAACCCGGCGGCCGCCTCGTCCTGTTTGAACCCGCCGCTGGGCTGCTCGGGCGGTTGGCGCTCGGCCTTTTCCACCACGAACCGCTCGCGCTCGCGCAGCCGATCACCTGGTCGGCCCCAGCCAACTGGGATCCCCGATCGACCCGCTACTATGCCGCCCAAGGTAACGCCTGGCGCATCTTTCGGCGCGGCGAATTCGCCGACCGACTGGCGGGTTGGACGGTCCGCGAGGTCGGCTACCGGCCCGCCCTCACGTGGCTTCTCTGCGGCGGCTTTCGGGGTCCGCAGCTTTGCCCCCGTTTCGCGCTTCCGCTTGTGCGCGCACTTGAGTGCGGCCTCGCCATCGTCCCTTCGCTCTCCGCCACGCGGATGCTGGTGGCGATGGAGAAAGGCGCAGAAAGTCACGGATAGGGGTCCTTCACGATACACCACCCGCTTCACTCACAATTGGTTTTCTCGCAGAAGCACAGCTATCACCCCACCTTCACGAAGCCTATGATCGGAGAAAAGGCACAGCCCGTCCGCGCCCTCGACTTTCCTAGTCTCGAAAAAAACCGGTCTAGGGTTCTCGCGATTCTTGGATTACCAGTACTTACAGCCCTGTTCTTCCTAGTTTCATTTCAAGAATCGCTCAGCTTAAGCCGAGAAATGATAGCAGGGCACCTCCTCGTTGTCCTGCTTTGGGCCCATGGTACGCTTGTTTTCTACTGGATGGTCGCCAGAGTGACACACCTAGTTTTCCCGGCCCACGCAGATCGGATCTCAGCTGCAGTCCCTGCCCTAAGCTACTACCTAGTTTTCGTAATCTACATTAGCTCAGCGATCGGGGTCACCAATTGGGGGGAGCCGATGACGTGGAAGATACTCTCCTGCGCAATCCGCGATTTGTTCCCGATGGCACGCACACTTTCTATTCCCGGATACCTCGCGGTTTCTGCGGTAATAGCGCCTCCACTTGTGCTAGTTTCCGGTTTCCAGTTACTGCGTATTCGATGGAACATCAACAGCGGCCATACGGGCATTGATCAAACTGCCGACAGAGGCGTCCGACGGTTCCGGCAGACTGTGATCAGCGCATTCGTCTGCGTGGTCGCATGCGCGGTCGCACTTCCGGAACAGTTCGGGATCGGAGGAAAAGATCCGTTCGTCAGTTTCTTTTTCGAGAAGCAGTCATATCTCCCGCTGACGCCAGCGCGACAACGAGCCGTGAGCGAAGATATGCTCGCTCGGGCAACTGGCGCGATCCGACAGCAACCAGCCCGAAAAAACGTCGTCTTGATCATCGTCGATGCACTACGAGCGGATCACCTCTCTGTATATGGGTACGACATGATCACAGACCCCTTCTTGCGCGCCTGGGCCGAAATGGGACCACTAATCCGCTTCGATTCCGCTCTAGCAAACAGCAACGATTCACGTGGAGGGATCCTCGCCATCCTCAACAGTCGCAATTATTCCACCCTAACTCCATTCAGTTACTCGCTGAGTGACTACCTCGTCGACCAAGGATTCTCATCCACCATGATCCTGTCGGGGAATCATGATTGGTACGGCCTGAAGCAATCCTACGGTCGGACCATCCACCGATTCATCCACGGGGCCGCAGCGCCAGGACCGAACGGATCATGCGACGACGAGATGCTCATCAGAGAAGCCGAGCAATTGCCGCCGGCAGATCAAGGTCGACACTTTTTTTTCTTCCACTTGATGTCGGTTCACGAGGTCGGATACCTGCAGCCGAGATTTCGCAACGCGACACCCGAACGACCTCTCAGCACCCAAGCAAGAGCCAAGGGAAACCCAACTCCCGCAAAGAACACTATCAGCGCCGAATACAATCAGAGAGTGATGCAGGCGGACGATATAATTCGCCAAATAATCGAAGTACTAGAACGAAAAAACTATCTCACCGACGCCCTTGTAATTGTAACAGCAGACCACGGCCAGAACCTGGGCGAACATGGAGTATTCGGCCACGGACGAGGCATGTCGAAAGCCGTCTTGCATATTCCCCTTCTAGTATACTCCACGACCCCGCTAATACATGCCCGCCCCCCACGGTTCGCAACTCAGACCGATATAGCGCCGACGATTGCTGACCTTCTCGGGCTGAGTATTCCCGTTGCATGGCAGGGGCAATCCCTCATCAGGGGCGAAACAAGCCCGTGGAGCTTCCATGAAAGCACACTCCCATCGAAACACGCGGATGACGCCGTCATCTGGAGAACCGGCAGCGACGTCTACAAATACAGCTACCAGCGAACAAGCCTCGGCTCTACTTCGGGAGGTCAAATATACGAACTGGTCACGGACCCTGATGAGCGTCACGAACTGATCTCGAGAAATGCGATCGACCCGCGAACTCTAGGTACAATCCGCCAGAAGGCCTTCGCGTTCAGCTCCCCGAACACAGAGTAAGCGACACACATGCCACACCTTACAGTTCAGCTCCCCACCAGGAGAAGCCACAAAGGACTGCTTGCGCACGAGTCGGTCCGTGACTGCTATCGACGATACGCTCGGGTTTACGATACCATCTTCGGGCATTCGCTTGGTCCAGGCCGCAGCGAAGCACTCCTCCGAATGAAGCCGACTACATCCGAAAGAGTCCTAGAGATCGGAATTGGAACGGGTTTATCATTGGACCTTTACCCGACTGGAACCGAAGTCACCGGCATCGATCTTTCGGAGCAGATGCTGGAACGCGCGCGACAGCGGATTGCGCGAAGTGGACGCAAGGGAGTCCGACTGCTTCGAATGGATGCCGGAAGTCTAGAGTTCGATGATGGCGAATTCGACCAAAGCGTTGCAATGTACGTCGCGTCTGTCACACCCGACCCCGCAGGGATGATTCGTGAAATGAAGCGCGTGACCAAGGAATCGGGCCGAATTTTCATCGTAAATCACTTCAGCCGGAAAGGTTCACTCATGAGCGTAATTGAGAAGGCGCTTACCCCGTTCGCGAGGATTATTGGATTTGAACCACTGTTCTATCTGGACGATTTCCTTGCCACAATTGATCTCAGTAACGTCAGGGTGCACCCCGTGTTTCCGTTTGGCTACTGGCTAGTCTTGGAGTTCTCCAACACAAAATAGCCAGCCGCTCATTGGCCGCCGTCGATCCCGGCACGGAGAACTTCGCGCCAGCATCGACTGAAGAGTTAGCGCCTTATCAAAAGCAGTTCTCATACCTTCTAATTTATGGCGAAACGTCTCCTCGTCACCGGCTCCTCTGGCCTCATCGGCTCGGAGGTCTGCGTCTATTTCTCCAGGCAGGGCTACACGATCCACGGGGTGGACAACAACCAGCGCGCCGTCTTCTTCGGCCCGCAGGGCGACACCCGCTGGAACCAGCAGCGCCTCCTGCGCGACCTGCCCGGCTTCCAGCACCACGAGCTGGACATCCGTGATCGCGCCGGCGTGCTCGCCCTGGTCAAGGAGGTGAAGCCCGACGTCATCGTCCACACCGCCGCCCAGCCTTCGCACGACCGCGCCGCCGCCATCCCCTTCGACGACTTCGACACCAATGCCGTCGGCACGCTCAACCTGCTCGAGGCCAACCGCCAGGTGAACCCCGAGGTGCCGTTCGTGCATATGTCGACCAACAAGGTCTACGGCGACGCCCCCAACCGCGTCGCGCTCCAGGAGCTCGCGACCCGCTGGGACTACGCCGACGCCGCCTACGAGCACGGCATCGCCGAGACCTTCACCATCGACCAGTCCAAGCACTCGCTCTTCGGCGCATCCAAGGTCGCCGCCGACGTGATGGTCCAGGAGTACGGCCGCTATTTCGGCATGCCCACGTGCTGCCTGCGCGGCGGCTGCCTCACCGGCCCCAACCACACCGGCGTCGAGCTCCACGGCTTCCTCTCCTACCTCGTGAAGTGCAACCTCGAGGGCAAGGAGTACCGGGTCTTCGGCTACAAGGGCAAGCAGGTGCGCGACAACATCCACTCGCTCGACGTCGCCCGGTTCATGCACGCCTTCGTCTCCGCCCCGCGCGTGGGCGAGGTCTACAACCTCGGCGGCGGCAAGGCCAACAGCTGCTCCATCCTCGAAGCGTTCGCGATCGCGGAGAAGTTCTCCGGCAAAAAGCAGGTCTACACCTACGTCGACCAGAACCGCATCGGCGACCACATCTGCTACTACTCCGACCTCCGGAAGATGCGCTCCCACTACCCGAGCTGGGACATCTCCGTGAGCCTCGAGGAGACGATCCGCCAGATCGTCGAGGCTTGGCGGAAGCGGCCCAAGAACTGACGAGGGACGAGCGCTTTGGAGACGAACCCTATGCAACGACCAGTATTCCGCTTCGAGAAACTGGAGGTCTGGCAGCTCGCGCGGCAGCTCGATCACAGGAGCTGCCCAGAGCGGCTCCGCCGCAACGGTACGGGCAGACGGAGGGACCACGGATTGCACAGATCGCACGGATTCCGGAACTCCGGTAGCGGAACGCTTCCCGTTCCGTCCGTCCCTCCGATGGTGGGTCGGACTGTACGCCCGCCGCTGCGCGGCGCGGTTTCGAGTTCCGAGTTTCGGGTTTCGAGTCGGAGTTCCGAACTCAAAGTTGAATGTTCGATGTTCGCCGCCCCCGCCGCCCCCGTCCTCCGTACTACTATCTCAGCAAACCATCGTTTTTCGGGAAGGTTTCCCTCGATCACGCGCGCCAGCTGTGAACGAACGCCAGAGTGGTGGCACGCGGAGCCGCGGAGGACGCAGAGAAAACGTTCCCTTCCGCCTTCCGAACCCTCCGCGGTCTCCGCGCCTCGGCGTGAGCCAATGCCGTCTCCGTGTGGATTTGCCGCGCCTTCCGGAATCTTCCGGATCAGCGTTAATCAGCGTGCATCAGCGGTTCCACCGGCCTTGGTTGCGGCGGAGCCGCTCTGGGTTCTCCAGCCTTATCGCTATGGCCTCTGAGCCCAACTGCTTCGTATAGGGTATACCGACGAGAATTATCTCGAAAGCCTGCGTCACACCGGAACACCACCCGCCCCAACCCTAGCCCTCGACTCTCTCTTCCCTCGACTTCCGTCTCCCGGCCCCCGCCCCTCACTGCCCACCGACCACCGTCGACTGTCCACTGTACATGCGCCTCCTCCTCACCGGCATCTGCGGCTTCGTCGGCAGCACGCTCGCCCACGCCCTGCTCGACACCGTGCCCGGCCTGCAGCTCGTCGGCCTCGACAACTTCATTCGCCCCGGCGCCGAGTCGAACCGCGCCGCCCTGAAGGCCCGCGGCGTGAAGCTCCACCACGGCGATCTGCGCACCGCCAGCGACCTCGAGTGCCTACCGGCCGTCGACTGGGTGATCGACGCCGCCGCCAACCCGAGCGTCCTCGCCGGCATCGACGGCAAGACGAGCTCCCGCCAACTTGTGGAGCACAATCTCATCGGCACGGTGAACATGCTGGAATTCTGCAAAGCGCACCGCGCCGGCTTCGTCCTCCTCAGCACCAGCCGCGTCTACTCGATCGCCCCGCTCGCCGCGCTGCCGGTCGTGGCCGACCGCGGTGCCTACTGTCCGGATACGAACCGGCCGCTACCTGCCGGCGTGAGCCCGGCCGGCGTGCACGAGAGCTTCGCCACCACCGCGCCCGTCTCGCTCTACGGCGCGACCAAGGTCACCAGCGAGGCGCTCGCCCTCGAGTACGGCGAGACGTTCAACTTTCCGGTCTGGATCAACCGCTGCGGCGTGCTCGCCGGAGCCGGTCAGTTCGGTCGTCCCGACCAGGGCATCTTCGCCTACTGGATCAACACCCACCTTCGCCGCCGCCCGCTCAAGTACATCGGCTTCGATGGCCGCGGCCACCAGGTGCGCGACTGCCTGCACCCGCGTGACCTCGCGCCGCTGCTATTGAAACAGTTCGCTTGCCCTGAGCCTGTCGAACGGGCTGCTCCCGCGCTCTCGCCGCGCATCTGCAACATCGCCGGCGGCGCCGCCGCCTCGATGTCGCTCCAGCAGCTCACCGCGTGGTGCGACGGCCGGTTCGGCCCACACGCCGTCGCCTCCGACCCGCAGCCACGCCCCTTCGACATCCCCTGGATGGTGCTCGACGCCTCCCACGCCTCCAAAGTCTGGGGCTGGCAGCCGCAGACGCCGCTCCCCGCCATCCTCGAGGAGATCGCCGTCCACGCCCAGAAACACCCGGAGTGGCTCGACCTCTCCGCTCCTTTTTGATTCCCGCATCCGCCGGTCCATTATGTCCGCCAACGATCCCGTACCCACCGAGCTGCAACGAATCTACCAACAACGGTTCGATGCCCAAGTTGCCTACCGCAACGCCGTCTGGCAGGTGCTCACCGGTTCGTTCTTCCAGCGATGGGTACCGGCCGACGGCGCCGTGCTCGACCTCGGCTGCGGCTACGGCGAATTCATCAACAACATCCACGCCGGCCGGAAGTACGGCATGGATCTCAACCCCAACGCCCCGCGCCACCTCGCGCAAGGCATCCAGTTCTTCGAACAGGACTGCTCCAAGCCGTGGCCGCTGGCCGAGGATTCGCTCGACGTCGTTTTCACCAGCAACTTCTTCGAGCACCTTCCCGACAAGGCCACGCTCGCACGCACGCTCCGTGAAGCCCGCCGTTGCTTGAAACCGGGCGGCGTCCTGATCGCGCTCGGGCCAAATATCCGCCGCGTCCCCGGCAAGTACTGGGATTTCTGGGATCACTATCTCTGCCTTACCGACCTCTCCCTCGGCGAGGGCCTGCAAACCGTCGGATTTGAGGTCCCGTCCCGCATCGCCTCTTTCCTTCCCTACACGATGTCGGGCAAGCTGCGTTACCCGCTCTGGATGCTAAAGCTCTACCTGGCCCTGCCCCTCCTCTGGCCGATCTTCGGCCACCAGTTCCTCGTCGTCGGGCGCAAGCCCGCCGCCTGAGCCCATGATCCCCAACGCGCTGAAACTGTTCTCGGTCGTCATCCCCGCCCGCGACGAGGAGGAGTCGCTGCCGGCGACCGTCACCGAGATCCACGAGACCTTCACCCGCGCCGGCATTCCGCACGAGATTGTCGTTGTCGACGATGGCTCAAAGGACGGCACGTGGCAGGTGCTCCAGGCGCTCAAGCAGAAGGTGCCCACCCTCGCGCCCACCCGGAATCCCGGCCCGCACGGCTTCGGCCGCGCCATCATCTGTGGACTCAACCACATGACCGGCGACTCCTGCGTCATCATGATGGCCGACGCCTCGGACTCGCCGAGCGACGCCGTCGCCTACTGGAAGATCCTCAACGAGGGCTACGACTGCGCCTTTGGCAGCCGCTTCATCAAGGGAGGCAAAGTGGTCGATTACCCACGCATCAAGCTCCTCGTGAACCGGCTGGCGAACTTCCTCGTCAAGCTCGGCTTCCGCCACGGCCTCAACGACACGACCAACGCCTTCAAAGCCTACCGCCGCACCGTGATCGACGGCTGCCGTCCCCTCATCGCACCGCACTTCAACCTCACCGTCGAGCTTCCCCTAAAGGCCATCGTGCGCGGCTTCACCTTCAAGGTTTGCCCCATCTCATGGCAAAACCGCAAATACGGTGAGGCGAAACTCAAGATCAAGGAAATGGGCTCCCGCTACTTCTTCATCTGCGCCTACGTCTGGCTGGAGAAGTATTTCAGCCGCGGCGACTACCGCCACCGGTAGGCGCCCCCCTCTCTGGCCGGTCAACAGAAGCGAGAACCTCAAAGACCAGTCGAGTTCTTCCGTAAAAGAACGATGTAGGTGGAGTTGCGATAAGCCAGCCGATACTTCCCTTCCCAGATGGCAGCGTGCAGCAGTTTGGTCCCCGCGTCCTTGAAAGGCTTCATACTCGGCACGGAATACTCGAAATTGACATTGCCGCCCGTACATAGAACCACCCCCTCGGCGTCACCCCTCTGGACTAGATAGACCAACTCGACCAGATGCATCATCCGCAACCGCTCAGCGGTAGCAGGCGAGCAATCGCCGGTCACGGTGAACAAGCCCATCGCCAGCCGTGGGTGCGACTCACGCCCCGCCTCCAAAGTCACGTCTAGCAGAGAGCCGATCACAAGCGCCCCTTCTGAGGTATTCCCACGGAGAAACTTACCGGCCGCCCGCAAATCGGAACCGAAGCCGCGTTCGATATAGCTCTTCTCCGTCTCTAGCGATAGAGCACCGAGGTTCAGAAGGCACCCCAAAACCAAGCAACCGGCTTGCACCGATGGCCGGATCCTTCGTTCTGAGATCAACCCTCCGGCGCCGATCAGCAGCAATGCGAAGAAAGGAACCACGTACTCCGCGTACATAGATCCGGCCACGGTATTGACCAAGATACCTGTCCACGCGGCGACCAGGCAAAAGGTGAACGACCTGCGCTCGGGAGCCAAGATGCCTCGCCACCCCCGGGCAATCGGCGCCACCAAACCAACAACCAACAGGCTCGGGACCAAGAGCATCACCAACCAAACAACATCAAGAGCAGCCCGACGAGGCACATCCCGGAGGTGGTGAATCTCCCAGTTCCAGAAATAGAAATTTTCCGGAGCACTCAAAAGAAACGGTAGAAAGACTGCCGCGCCAAAGATCAGCGGAGGCAAGACGAGATACGTGAAGCCGGCTTTCTCTCTCCAACCGCGAACGAGTACCGCGAGGTACAGCACCGCCACCGTCGGTGCTACCGGTAATCGGCACCCCACCGCAAGCGTACCGAAAAACGCCGTCTGCAGCAAAGCGTGCCGGGGATTCTCACGCCAGAGCCCGATACCGGCGAGGACCAGCAGCAACTGGGCAAGCGCGTAGGTCTTTCCGATTGTGCAGTAATACAGCAACGGCACCGAGGTCACAAACAGCAACACCATTCCGGAACTTCCAAGGGTCGACAATCCGCCCGACCGGAGCCTCCGATAGACTAGCACAAGGGCGATTCCAGTCCACAAGGCATTGATCCAGCGCTCTGCCCCCACCGTGAAGCTCGCCCAATAGAGTGCGAGCCCTTGGAGGTAAGGAAAGGCCGGCGTCTGGGTATAACCGAAGTCGCGGTAGGGAAGCTCTCCTCGAAAGGCCAACCGGCACGCGTTGGCATAGAATCCTTCGTCTGTGTTTAGTGCCGCATTCTCGATCAGAAAGGCCGCCAAAGAGCAGAAGACTATGACAGCCAATGCCGGCCACACTAAAGACGGGGTGCTGGGGCGCCAGATAGGGAACTTCATCGGCAAGAGACTGCTTCGAGATTCTATCTTGAGATCACAGCAGACTAAGCACCTCACGGTGCTGGGACAGCAACCGATATCCGTGCATCGACGACTTCGCCAGCAACGGTCCTCCGCGGTCCCGACACTGGCGATGGAACAGATGCGGTAGAGTACGGAGCCGGTACTTTGCTCGCGGGCAACGACCGCCCATCGTTGCTCGCCGATCCAACGCTGCGCACCTGGTAGATCGCGATCTTGCTGAGGTCGCAAAGGTTATGCGTTTCGATGGCATCCAGCTCGAGCGTGCAACGGTAGGCGTCACGCTGCACCAACGCGAAGGGGGCTGTGCCTTGTGCCCCCGGACGCTCGGACTCCTGAATCAGATAGACCGCTCGATAAAAACCCGATGCCAGCAGGTTCTTGAGAAAGTCCGGATTGCTGTCGATGTCGGCCGGAGCAATCGCAAATACGTCGCGCGTAGCCCAAAAGTTCGTCAAAGAATTGAGGACGACGATGCGTCTGTCCGGTTGTGCCTCGAGAAACGCGTCGAAGGCGCGTAGCTTCATGACGGCCGCGTAGTTCCGCGTATTCATCTCCTTGGTCGCCACCGGCATGGCTTGCCAATAGACGCCCCACAGCAAGACGCCGGCGACCATGGACGGCAGCCAACGCACGTTGGGGACTTCGCGCAAGGCAACCGGCAACGACAGCGAAAGGAGCAAATACAGCGGCAAGCACAGCCGGCTGCCCACCGGTTGATCCAACTCGCCCCAACTGTAGCACATCAACAGCCCGAAGCCCAGCAGCACGAGCCCCGAGAAACACCAGAACACGAGAGAGGCATCGGGGTCCATATCTGTCTTCCTACGACGCGGCCACGACACCGCGGCAAGCAACCAAGCGCCGGCGCCAAGGAGGAAGACGGGGAGCGAGTTCGTTAATTGGTGCTCCGTGTTGAGAAAAAACCCTGCCGCGTGCTCCAGATTCCGACCGATGAACGAAAGCGAGAACGCAGAGGTGACCCCCTTGTCGGAGAACTGGAAGTTCTCCGCCGGTGCCAGGAGCGTGGAAAAATGGATGCAGGCTAGCGGGAAGAGCGAGGCAAGCATCGCCGGGATGGTCCAGTCGAAGAACAGACGCCGATGCCGCCGGTAGACGAGCGCCACGACCGCCAACGGCAGGAGCGCGAACATCAGCGACTCGTAGCGGGCATAAGCGAGGACAAGCGCCGCCCCGACCAAGACTCGGGCACTACGCACGCTCGGGTGATCCAGGTGGGCTGTCGCTGCAACGCCCATGAAGGCTAAGGCGAAAAGGTTGGCGATGTCGATCCCACCGCCGGTCGCGTACTCGCAAAAGAGCGGCACACTCGCCAACGCGAACATGGCTAGCGCGGCCCCCCGATCGGATCCACCCAAGCGCCGAGCCCATAGGCCAACCAGCGCCAAGGTGGCGGCCGCCAACAGCATATTAACATAGAACGGATTGCGTGGGGAGTAGCCGCGAAGGTCATGGAGAAACGAAACAACCGTCGCGAAGAGAAACGGCCGTTTGTCGATGAAGGCTCCATGCAACTTTAGTACGTGGCCGACCGCCCTCGAACCTGAAGGGGTAATCGTCTCCCGTTCCTCGTGGATCGCCTTCGAGGTAAGGAGAATCGACGTCTCATCATATTGGATCCGACTGCCCGGCGGGAACAGGTTGATAACCAAGACCGTCAGGCCCGCGAACACCAGAAGGAGCATCCGATGCCGATGCAGTGAACTGCCCCAGCCGCTCCAACCCAAGCGCCGATGCTGATCCACCAGGGAGCCCCCCACGGTCACGGTCACGGTTCCCAGCACGAACAGGAGCAACGGAAGCCCGAGGGTACGAAGTACCGTCACCAGCGCCGCTTGGTCCGCAAACCAAGAGAAGAATACGATTACCGGCGGCAGCAAAGCTGCGCTCGCCACGAGCGCGACACGTTCAGGGATTGGAAGTGCGAACCATGAAGGCAAGGAACGACGGAACATAAAAAAAACGCCGCACCGAAGTGCGGCGAGCTCAACAAGAGTCCTTTCCGGTTACTGGTAAACCGTCTCAGAGACAGTCTTACCGGTGTCCACGTAGCCCACGAGCGTTCCGAAATTCGGATGGCGGAGTCTGATGGTCGCGGTGGAGCCCATGTCGTAAGTAGAATTGTCCGAAATCACACCCTTCGAGAGCTCCTTGAGGTAACCCGCGTTGGTATTGTTTTCGGTATTGACAATCAGGGAGTGCACGACTTGCGAGACGCCGAACTCCATGAAGTACTGATTGGCGGCGCCGGCGAGCTGCTTGATGTCGTTGGCCATCGTGCTCTTGGTCGAGGAACGACGAACCTTCATGAAGGCCGGAATCGCCATGGCGGCGAGCAAACCGATGATCACGACAACGATCATGATTTCAACGAGGGTAAAGCCCTTCTTGGAACGAATATTCATATGATATCCTAGGTGTTGGTTGGGGTTGATGACTCTGACTGTTGCGAACGAGGAAAGTCAATCGAGGGGTGAACCTCGGTCAAGCGGCCCCGTATCACAAAAACGTAAAAGCCAGGCGAGCTGGCGAGAACTGAGGTATCGGCCGGGATCCAGAAGTCTTGAGGCCTGAGCCGCGCTGGACCCGACGAGGGTCGAGCGACGAGGGCATAACGGGAGCGCGGAGATATGGGACCGTTGCCCCGGCGCAGGTAGCGAAAGCCGCCTAGGCTTTCGATCCAGCGATGGCAGATCGAAACTCTGGCGAATTTCGCTACAGCCCCCTGCTTTTGCCTTCATCGAGAGCGTGAGATTTGCCGGCTAATTCTGCCTGCGGCCGATGCCGGTGTAGCTGTTGGTGATGCCGAACGGCGGGTAGGCCACCGTGAAGGCCGCCGTTTCGGTCCAATCGCCCGAGAGCGAGAAGACGTAGCCGCGGCCGATCTGCGGCACGTACTCGGCCAACGGCCCGGAGACCCCTCCGGAGTTCAGATCGTAGACGAACGGAACTGCCGTAACCGAATGCTCCAAAAGGTACTGCTGGGCGGCGTGCCCCAGGAGCCGGAGATCGTTGTCCATCGTGTTGTTGAGGGTTCGGATACGCATGTACTGAAACGCCGGGATCGCCAAGGCGGCCAAGAGACCGATGATGACGACCACGATCATGATTTCCACGAGCGTAAAACCCTCCCGGTATCGCACTGAATGATTCATAATAATCGATGAGAGGAGGTTGAACTACCAAAGAACGGCCGGATTTTGCTCTTGCATCGGCCCAAGCGCAACTTTTTGGAGCGCCGTTCTCCGTGAAAACCAGCTGATCGCTCAGGACAACGGGAGAGCACGACCGACCCGAATGATTCAACCCCTTCGGCAGGGCGGAGCAGGCGCGGTAGCGAAACTCGCCAGAGTTTCGATCAGCCATGGTGGATCAAACGCGTTCGCGGCGGATGAAGTAACCGACCTGCCACGCACCAAGCCCCTCCTTGGCCGCCCCACGTGTGGATGAAAGTGAAGCGGAACGGTTTCCGTTCCGCTGACCACGGGACACCGTTGCGTTGGACTCAAACACGTTTCGATCTGCCGTGGCGGGCCGAAATCCTTGGCGGTCTTCGCTACGCGCAGGTCCAAACAAAAAGCCCCGGCGGTTGGGCGCCGGGGCGGAGAGCCGAGCAAACTAGCGGATCAGTTCGTGAGTGCGGGATTCGATTCCCGGGCGCCCGGCAGATCTTTCTTCTCCAGTTCGGCACCCTTGATGAGCTCACTACTGAAAACCTCGTCAACCTTCGCCTCGCCGTTGTCGAGCGTCTTGGCGGTGATGAAGATCACGAGATTCCTCGTCTCAAGTAGCTTGGAGTCCGATTTGAACAACGAGCCCAACACCGGCACCTCGCCGATAAAGGGCACCTTGCTCTTCTTTTTCTCGTTCCTGTTCTCGATCAAACCACCGATGCCCAAGGTATGGCCGTTCTTGAGAGAGACCTGCGTGACCGTCTTGCGCGTTGCAATGATCGGAATCTGCGCGCCGGAAGCACCGCCGAAGTTCACCCGACCATCCTCGCTGCTTACCTCTGGAAGGACGTTCAATTTGATGAACCCAGCATTGTTAACCTGCGGCGTAACCTTGAGATTGATGCCGATCGCCTTGTACGCAAAACCGCTAACTTCGAAGCTGCCCTGCTCCGCATTGTAACTATAGTTTGGAATCGGGTACTCCTTGCCGATGTTGATCGAGGCTTCGACATTGTTGAGGGTAACCACCGTCGGATTGGAGACGAGGCGAACATTGTTCGCCGACTCGTAAAGCGACATGATTACGCCGAAGTCAGACATCGAAAACGTACTGGTAACAATGTGGGGCGCGTTGAACAACGAGTTCAACGAATTGGCCCAATCGGGCGAAAACGCATCTTCCTCGACCTTCACCGTAGCGATACCGGTCGTTTCATCAACCTCGGGCTTACCGTAGTGCCCAGCCACTGACTTGAACTCACCTTGCTTGACGGAGAAACTCTTCAGCGACGACCAGTTCATCCCCACGTCGTGTCCATCGATGTTGGTCACCTCGATGAACTTCGACTCGATCATGACCTGCGCGGTGGCGACATCGAGCTTGTCGATGATCGGCTTGATCTTCTCCAAGCGCGAGGGACGCTCGGTGATCACCAGCGCGTTGTTGCGCTGATCGAGTTGGATCCGCCCCTTCACGGGCTCCGCCGTGTCGACCATGCCAGAGACCGTTGGAAGAATCTTTCCGGCTTCGGCGTAATTCAGGATGAAGACTTCGGTCGTGGTGGGCTCCTGGGCCAGCTGATCCTGGCTGACGACTCGGATGATGTTCTCGTCCTCGATCACCGTGTAACCGACCGGATTGAGCACTTCGCGGAAGATCTGCCGCCACGTGACGTTGCGCAGCTTGATCGAGGTGCGGCCCTGCAGGGCGTCCGGCACCACCAGGTTGAGCTCGAACATGTCGGCGACGTTGCGAAGGATGGTTCGGATTTCCTCATTGGGAAAATCGACCGAGATCAGATCCTTCTTCTCGTTGAGCGCTGCGGGGGCGGGGGTGGCCGCGGCAGGAGCGGGCGCGTCACTCTGCGCCATGAGGGGAAGCGCGAAAACGGACGCGGTGGCTAAGACAAGCAGTTTGTGTCGTTTCATACGGAAATTCATTTGATGGTTCGCTCGGCCTCTCTGTCGTTGTAGCGGATACGGAAGCGGTTGTTGGCGATACTGACGATCTCGACAACGTATTCAACCCCGGCGAGCAACACCGGGACTTTATCACCGATTTTTTGCCGCCGCTCGGTGAAGAGCAGGTAGGGCTCCCCGTTGAGCATCATGCTCCCCGTGGGCTTGATGTGGTCGATCAGATCGGAGAGTAGATCGGCGTCGTCTCGCGCCGGACCCTTGCCCTCCACCGGGGCGACATCCCGCAGGTGGGACTCGGGGGGCGAAAACGGATCGAGCGCGGGCTCCGGCAGGGCGGCCGCGTCGGCCGGCGTCACCAACCGACCAAGATCCGCCACGGCCTTTTCCCGCGAAGCGGGCAGCGACACTTCTTGGCCAAGGAGCACCGCGCCGGAAAACCCGAGCAACGGCAGGACGAGGGTTCGCGGAGACATCACTTTGCGGCGAGCAGTTGGAGGTTGATGGTGAGGACATCGCGGGGCTTGGCCGCGGGATCGGTCGAAGAGCCTCCCGCGGCGCGCTGCACCGAGAAATCCTGCAAGCGAAAGAGCCGCGCACCGTTCTCGAGTGACCGCAGAAAGGCGATCAGCTGGCCGTACTCGCCCTCGACCACAACATTGAAGCCGACGGGCTGGTAGGTCGCGGCGGCGTTCCCTTTCGGCAGCCCCAGCGGCCGCAGCACGGTCACTCGTACGCCGCTCGCCCCCTCCAAACCATAGAAGTACTCCTGGCTGCCTGAGACATCGTCGACGCGCGCCAGTTTGCTTTCGAGCTGGGTCACTCCGCGCTGCATTGCCGCGATGTGTTTTTCGAGATCCTTGGCATTACGGACGTTGCGCTCGGTCTTCTTGCCTTCGGCCTCCAGCGTGTCGCACTCCGCTTGCGCGGAGGTCAGCGCGCCGCCGCGGAAGAAATACGCCCCCGCGAAAATCACGGCGAGGCCCGCGGCCGCCGAAGCGAAACGGTAGCGCTGAAGGATGTTCCCGGAGGATGGTGCCTTACTCATAGTTGGCCTTCGGATTCGGCAGTTACGGCGCGGATTTGGCGGTCTTCAGCTTCAGATCGATATCGAACGTGAAGCGATTACCCGCCGCATCGCGAACCTGGGAACTCAGGCGCACGCTCTCGAAAATCTCCTTGATCTTGGGATTGGCGGCCAGCTGGTCCACATAGCTCTGTGCGATCGAAGCCGAGGAGCCAACCACTGTTCCGCGAATACGCACCCCGTCGGCATTCAGCTCCACCGAATCGAGCACGATGAGGCGCGGCAGCGTCTCCGCGACCAGGTGCAAGAAGCCTGAAGCCACGAGCCGCGGCGCGACAAAACTCTCGATCTGCCGCATCTTCTTCTCGGCCTCGGCGAACTCCTTCTGCAACTGGGAGCCCTTGGTGTAGCGCGGGCGATCCTCGTCGATGGCCCGGGTCCAGTCGGCGCACTTCGCACGCACCTCGGAGATCGCGAGCTCCTGCTGCACCACAAAGTAACCGACCAAGATCGCGGCGAGCGCGGTGACAAAATTAACCAGAAACGAGGTCCGGATCACCTTCGTATCCGGGAGCGATTCGGCGATCCGGAAGTTCGGATGCCAGTAGAGGGTCGGGCCCGTGTTCCGCTTACTTGGTTTCATTCGGGGCGATCGAAGGTTGATTGTTCGCCATCAGGCTGAGGAGACCGAACCACGTCACGGGAACGCCGTCCGAACAAACCCCGGCGGCAAACTTGATTCCCCGTTTCTCGAACCACGCCTTGGAGTCGACCTGCAGCTGCGTCACTCCCAGCGCTCCGGCGAGAGCGGCACTGAGCCAGGGCAAACCGGCCGGCTGCAGCACGCAATGAAGTTGTCCGATCGACTGGCCGGTCTGGACCTCGAAAAAGCCGATCGACGACTGCAACTCCTTCAGGAGTCGCTTCACCAGATTCGGCGCCATCCCGGTGAAATCGAATGTATTGGAGAACAGGAGCTTCGCGGCCGCCTCTTCGTCGCGCAGGCCCAACTCCTTCTGCGCGACCGGAATCATCGAGTTGATGCCGTGCGGGATCGGACGCGCCAAATCGACTCCCGATGCGCTCACAATGTAGCAGTTCGTCGCCTCGCGGCCGATTTCCAAAAGCAGCGTCGGCGTCTTGACCTCGTTCATCGCCAGCACGCCAAGCATCGAACCGAGCATCGCAACAGAGGTCAGCTCAAGACGCTCCGGGAAAATGCCGGCGGCGAGCAAGGTCTGCTGGATATTGGAGAAATCCGCGGAATAACCGCCGCAAAACAGCACGTCCTTCGCGGCCGAGGCGCCGAGTTCCAACGGGCTGCCATCGCCCGCGGCCAACATCGCGAGCACCATCTTGTCGGGCTCGGCGCGGAACTGCGTGGTCAGCACTTCCTCGAGGTAGGAGGCGTCCTTCGCGCGTTTCGGATCGAGCGCAGCGCGCCGGATGAAACGCTGCTCCGGCGAAACCCCGCACACCACGTGCCGATAGGATCCCGCCCGGCGCGGCCCCGCCACCTTGTCGACCAGTTCGCCCACCTTGGCGAGCCCTTGACCGGGCACCTCCTCGATCTTCTCGATCACCAAAGGTGCATCGAGCGCGCTCGTCCGAGCCACAAGCGTCGAGTACTCATTGATCTCGACAAAATGACCGCTGGTTTTTCCGGAGAAAAGCATGGGATGGAAACGGGTGCGCGACTCGGCCGCCAAAGGTCAGCGCGAAAGCATGGCTGGTACGTTCACCCTATTTCGTAAAAATCGGCCGCTGTCTCAAGGCCTAAAGCAAAATCGTTCCGCCACCCTCGGGTTTTGACAACGTTTTCAGCAGCACAATTCAGCGTGTCGCCAACCCTCGAATCCAAACCGGAAGAAGCACCAACCCGCCCCGCTCAGCAAGCCCACGCCACAACCGCCACCAAACGCAGCCCGCAGCGGCTCGGAGAGGAACCGGGACAGACGGCGCCCGACACACCTCGCCTCATTCCTGGCGGCGGTGCGTCTCCATTCGCCATATCCGGGTTCCCCACGTCGCGACAACGGCCGAGGCTCTCGCCTCGGCGCGACTGATCGCAGCCCTGGCGGATCTCGCCACAACATCGCAGTTGGGCCCAACCGGAAGCGTGAAGCACCCGGGTCGCCCCCCTGCATCACAGGGCTTGGCGGACAGCAGGGAAAAAAAAGGCGCCGCGGTTTGCGGCGCCAAGCGGCCCAACACGGACTCGGTTACCAAGTACGCTTCTTGTGACGATTCGTCTTCAGGCGCTTGCGCCGTTTGTGTTTCGCCATCTTCAGACGGCGCTTCTTCTTGAGGTTACCCATAGTGTCGGAGTTGGTTGAAAAGGTCGGTTGTGCGGGGTTGGCGCACGCGAGTAAAGCCCATTATCGCGGATGAGGCGGGATCTCGAGCAATTGCGCTTCGCCGGTCGCAACCACGAAAGCGCCAACCTCCCGTTCCTCCACCCCGGAGAGACGCGCGACCACCGTGCGATACAGCTCCAACTGTTTCGCGTGACGCCGGCGAAGGATCTCGCCGCCGTCCCGGTCGGTCTTGAAATCGTAAACGGCAACGGCCAGCCGCACCCCGGCACCGCGGCGGAGGACGACCCGATCGAGCACACCCGAGACCCACACGCCATCGACCACGGCCTCGAACCCGCGCTCACACCACACCTCGTCGGCCGGGTTGTCCCGGGAGAAAACCGTCCGTAACTCCGGCGCGCGTAGGCACGCCTCGAACTCCCCCAACTCCTCCTCGCCGAAGCCCGCCGCAGCGGCCTTCGCCCGCCAAGCTAACACCGAGGACTCCGAACCATCGCACCAATCCACCCCGGCGAGGAGTTCGTGCAGATTGGTACCGAAGCGCAACGCCGCCTCATCTTTGTCCACGAGGAGACGCTCCGCCGCCAACTTCGCCGGCTTCAGCCCCGAAGGACGCCGCGCCACCAAGCCGGCACGTTTTCCGCGCACGGCACCGAAAAGGCCCGCCAACTCCGCCCCCAACGACGCCCGCGCACTTGGCTCCGCAACCGGCTCCGCCCTCTCGATCGCCGAAAACCAATCCGCTGCCCCGGAGTCCCAAGCCCCGGTCATCACCGTTGCTCCGACATGCACCGGGCGCGGAGTTTCGCCCAATGTCGCCGCCAGAAACTTCGGGTAGTTCCTCGAAGCCGATTTTCCCGGCGGTTCGATGATCGCGTAGGTGGCTCGCTTCGCCCGGGTGAGGGCCACGTAAAGCAACGAAAGTTGTTCGTAACAATTTTCCGCCACCGCCTCGTCCTGGTACTCGCGCAGGACCGGATCGCAGGCGGCGATCGCCGCCCCCGGGTACTCCAGAATCCACGCGATCGAGCGATCAGCCGCCTTGCGCACCGCGGGACCGTCGCGTCGTTGCGCCAGTTTCTGCCCTTCGAGGTCCGGCAGAATCACGACATCGAAGCCGAGCCCCTTCGACTTGTGCACGGTCATGACACGCACGACGCTCGCCCCCTCCGGTTCGCGGACCGTGCGTTCGGCGAGGAAACGCAGAAACGCGTCGATCTCCCTGCGCCCCCGCTCGTCAAACGCTCGCCCGGCGGCCACGAGTTGACGCAACCGCACGCGCGTAAAAACATCTCCCGCCTCCAAATGCGGATCCAGCCGCCGCGCCCAACCGGCCAGCCACGTTTCGAAGCCCCCCTCCTCGACCTCACCAAGCACGCGCCGGCCGATGGCCGCGAACCCGCCTCCGTCCGGCGCCTCGCTTCCCAACAAGGAGGCCAACGGCGACATCTCCACCTGCCGACGGGCAAACGAGTCCTCTGGGTGCGCCGCCACCTGTAACAACGCCGCGAGCGCCGTCGCCGCCGGGTTGTCGGTGCCGATCCGCAGATCCGCCTCCGCCACGGCCGCGATGCCACCTTCGCGGCGCAGATACTCGGCCAGTTGCGCGCCCTCGCCGTTCGTGCGCACCAGCACTGCGCAGGTCAACCCCCGCTCCGTCGGTCGAATCTCCTGCAACAACCGCAGGGTCGTCGCTCGGCGCTCCGCCTCGTCCTCGGCCAACAGCAGTGCTGCCTGGCCGCGATGCTCCGGTCGTGCGCTGCGATGAGCCCCCCAATGCCGCGCCCATTCCGCCGCCGCCTCGGGGAAAAGCTCCGCCATCGCCGGGCCGTCGCCACAGACTCGATTCACCATCTCGATCACCTCCGGCCCCGACCGCCAGGACTCGTTGAGCTGCCGGGCGACCACCCCGCCTCCGGCCGTCGCCCGGTAACGATCCGCCACATGCCCGAAAAGCCGCGGATCCCCCTCGCGCCAGGTGAAGATCGCCTGCTTCACATCGCCGACATAGAACAGGCTGCGCCGCCCTTCCGGATCCTGCACCACCTCGTCGACGAAGCGCTCCAGGATCCGCCACTGCTGGTAGCTGGTGTCCTGGAATTCATCGAACAGCCAGTGATCCAGCCGGGTGTCGATCCGGTAGTCGAGTCCGGCGTAGGCCAAGGCCCCGCTGCCCCGCCCGCCCGCATCCGCGCGGTCCGGCGAGAGCAACTGCTGCAGATCGGCGAACGTCAGCCGCCCCGCGCGCCGCACCTCGGCGTCGTACAACGCATCAAAGGTCCGCATCACCGCCGCGATGCCCTGCGTCACCGCCATGCGCCGCCCGAGCTCGGTCCCGACCAGACGCTGCACGAGCGTGTCGAGCGCCCGCGCGACCTCCGGTGGCAACGCGATCCGCGTCCGATCGAACTTCAGCTCCGCACCGCCGCCCGCGAACCGGTCGCGGTCCTCGAGGACCTTCTCGGCCACGTACTCGATGTCGCGCCCCCACGGCTGCCCGATCTTCCAGGCCAGCGCCGCCCGGGCGAACCCCGCGAACCGTTCGCGATGCTTGTCCGTGAGCTCCGCGCGCTCCGCCCAGGCGAGCACCTCCTCCGCCGCCCGGGCCAAAGCGACATCGTCCGCGACCCGCCACGGGAAACCCCGCGGCCAGATCCGCGCCGCCGTCCCCCACTTCGCCGGCTCCGGCGCGCCCCGGAACAGCGACAGATGCTCGCCCACGAAACGGTCGAACTGCTCCGCCACGTTCTTCTCCTCCCGCCCGAGCGTCGCCAGCCGGAAGGCCTCCAACAGATCCTGCTGCTCGCGCGTGGGCTCGCCCCGGGCCGCAAACAACCGCGCCAACACCCGCCGCATCTCCTCGGACGCCGCCTGCTCGTCGAGCAGCCCCGGCTCGCCGCCGAGCCCCAGCTCCAGCGGAAACGCCCGCACGATCTTCGCGAAGAACCCGTCGAGCGTGCCGAGGTTGAGCCGGTGCATCGCGCCGACCATCCCGCGCAACAGCTTCCGGAAGTCCGCCACCGTCAGCTCGGGCCGCCCAACCGCCGCGGCCAACGCACCGGCCTTCTTCGCGTCGTCGCACGCGGCCGCGAGCCGGTTGAGAATCTCGCCGAAGAACTCACCGGCCGCCTTCCGGGTGAATGTCAACGCCACGATCCGCTCCGGTGCCACGCCAAGCGCAAGCAGCCGGATGTACCGCGTCGTGAGGGCGAAGGTCTTGCCCGAACCCGCCGATGCGAAGATCATCTCGTGCGCGAGCGAACTCATGGGCTTCCCTCCCCGCCGCGCGCCGCGGCCGGCCAGTCGGCGACGTCGAAGCTCTCCGCGGCGGACCCGTGCACGAGCGCCGCGAAGTCGTCGTTTTCCGGATCCTCGGCCGGCGGCCAGAACCGCCCGGCCTTCACGCCCGCCCCGACCGCCTCCGCGCACCGCAACGCCGATTCCTGCAACGTGTCGTCGAAATCCTCCCACAAGGCGATGGCCGTGGTCGACACCGCCTTGGGCAGGTTGAAATAGCCGATCCCGACCTCGCGCGCCCCGAGCAGCTCGCCCAACGCCCAGCGGTAGAGCGGCAATTGCAGGTCCGTCCAACGGTGCGGTTTCCCGCCCACCTCCACCCGCGCCGGCTCCAGCCATGCCTTCCCGGCGCGGTCGAGCCGCAGATGCGCCTTGGCGGGCGTCTTCGCCGTCTCCGACGTCTTGTAGTCGAGCACGCGCCACGCCCCCGTCCGCTCGTGCCGTTCGATGCGGTCGATCGTGCCCGAAACGGCCAGACCGCCCACCACCAGTTTGCCGGCGGGCAGCTTCCACTCGGTGCGATCGACCACCCAGCCGGCCGCCCGCTCCGCCGCCTGCAACCGCGCCACGGCCGTCAGCCGCTGCCGGGCGGAGGCAACCTGCACGCGCAACGGTAGGGAGAGTTCCGCACCGAACCGCGCCGCCACCACCGCCTCGAGGGCCTCCTCGAACCACCGCGCCAGCTCGTCGCCCTCCGTGCAGTCGCGCCACGCGACCTCCTGTCCCAACCGTTCGAGCACGCTGTGCACGAGCGTGCCGAAGTCGCGTGCGTCGAGCTCGCGTTTCGCCGCATCGACCGGCTCCATCCGCAACGCGTGCTTGAGATAGAAGCGGAACGGGCAGGCCAGGTAGTCCCGGAAACCCGTGACCCGCAACCGCGCCGGGGCGCCCACCCACGGGACCCGCCAACGCCAGGCCCGCCGCCACGCCACGGGGCCGCCGGCCGGCGGCAGCTCGCGGAAGAGGAAACGCACCCGTTCCGGCAGAAGCGCGTCGCCGCACTGGAACAGCAGGCGCGACGGGCGCAGCGGGTCGCCCGCCGCCGAGGCCTTGCCGAGGAAAAACTCCAGCCGCCCTCCGTCCGCGCGGCTCGCCGCCAGGGCCGCCAACTGCCACGCGTCGCGCGCCAGGCGCTGGGCGTTGGTCTTCAGCCCGAGTCGTTCGCGCAGCGACTCCGGAAGGAAGGCGTGTCCCGTCACCGCCTCCGGCGCACAGCCGTCGTTGAGCCCGGCGACCAGCAGCAGCGGTTCGTCGCGAAAAACCAACTCCAGCCAACCGTCGAGTTCCACCGCGTTCGCCGGCTTGTCCTCGAAGAGCCGCCCGGCGCCGAACAACTGCAGCGCGAGCGCGCAGGCGTCGCCGGCCGACAGCTCGCCGGGGGCCGCCGCCGAGACCTCGGCGGTCGCCGTGCGCCACGCCTCGGCCGCTTCCGCGAAGGCCCGATCCTCCGCGCACGACAGGTCGAGCTCCCGCCCTCCCGCAAGCCGGGCCAGCACCGCCGCCCAGGCCGCCGGGAACGCCCCGGCCCGCACCTCCTCGATCAGGGCGTTCAGCCGGTCGAGCGCCACGCCCAACCCGACATGCCGGGACTCCAGCGCCGCGGCGGCCCGGCGCGCCACCCGCAACGTCGGCGGCAACGCCTGGTCGTGCAATGCGTCGATTCCCGCCAGGAGGCCCGCCAGCGCGGCGTCTCCGCCCGCTCCGGCGCCGATGTGAGCGAGCACTTCGGTCCGCCGCGCCAGGGCCATCGCGGTCGCCCAGTCGTCCTCGGTCGCCGCCGCGCGCAGCGCCTCGATCAGCCCGGCCAGCGCTTCCCGCTCCAGCGGACGCCCCTCGGGCAGGTGGCACTCCACCCCCGCCGCCCGCAGTTCGCCGGCCAGCAACGGCAACACCTCCGGGTCGGCGGAGCCCACCCCGACCGCGCCCGGACTGCCCCGCAACGCGACCACGCACTCCGCCATCCGTTCCGACTGCGCCGCCGGGTCCGCGCACAGATGGACCCGCTGCGTAAACGGCTCCAGCGCCAGCTCCCGCCCACACCAGACGTCCGGCCGCGGACGTCCCCACTCGTCGAACACTCCGGCTTCGTCGGCCGGGCCGAAAGCGAGCACCTCGACCGCCACCGTCTGGCTCCAGGACTCCAGTACCCGCAGCGCCAGCGGGAGCGGATCGACCACCCCGAGCAGCGACACTCGCGCCACCCCGGGCGGCGGTCCGGCCGGAGCGCCCGCGGCCGCGATCGACGCGGCCTGCAACGTCGCTACCCGCCGTTGCGCCAACCGCGCATCGACCGCGTCCTCCAGGAGCGCCAACTGCGCCCACCGACGCGGCTCCTCGAAATTCGCGCCGGCCGTCGCGGCCACATCGGCGAACCGCAGCCCCCCCTCGGCCAACGCCGCCTGCAACCGCGCCATTTCGTTCGCCAGACGCAGCGCCCACGCGAAGTCGCGTTCGGGCGGATCGACCGGGAAAACCTCGCGCAACTCGCCGAAGCGGGCCGCGCGCAACACCGCGACCCAGGCCGTGAGCACCTGCGCGCGCGTCGCGATGGCCACCTCCTTCGGCACCGCGAGATCCAGCACCTGTTCCGGCCCGACCACGCGCGGTGCGAGGACCGCGCTGCCGTGCTCCGCCGCGAACACCGCCAGGGCCTCGCGCAACCGCCGTCCCGCCTGGCGGGTCGGCACGACAATCATCCGGTCGGACAGATCCAGCGCGCCATCGCCGTGCCATCCCGCCGCGAAATGAGTCACCGCCCGGTCAAGGAGCGGCCGGTCCCACGGGAGAATCTTGAGTTCGCGCGGCATGGTGCGGTTGCCCGCGCAGGTTGGCAGAGTTTCCCGCCCCAACACAACCCGCGCGTCCAGATCCTTCACTCCTACTCCTGCTCCTACTCCTGCCCCCCCTCGTCGCCACTGCAAGCTCGGCTCGGCGCCGCCCGGGCAACAAAACGCCCGCCGCGGCCGAGCCGGGCGGGCGTCGCAAATCGAGAGATGGCCGGATCAGGCGCGCTTGACGGCCTTTTTGGTCTTGGCGGGTTTCGCCGGCTTCGCGGCGGCGGGAGCCGCGGGCTTGGCCCGATGGGCCCGCAACAGCTCGCGGCGCAACCAGTCGAGGGCGGAGTTGATCGCCCGCGCACGCACCGCCGCCGCCGTGCCAGGATACTCGAGATGCTTGCACCAGACCCCTTCCGGCGCGTGCAGGCCGATGAACACAGTGCCGGCGGCCTTGTCGCCGCAGCAGGCGCCGGGGCCGGCACAGCAGGTGATGCTCAGGCCGTAGTCGGCCACGAAGTTCTCGCACACGCCCGTGGCCATCGCCACGGCGGTCTCGGCACTGATCGCGCCGTGCTGGCTGAGCAACGCCTCGGGGATATCGAGCATGATGACCTTGCCGCCGTTGCGGTAGCAGACGATGCCGCCCTGAAAGAACTTCGTCGCGCCGGGCAGGTCGGTGAAGAGGCTGGCCAACTGGCCGCCGCTGCCCGACTCGGCGACCGCGAGCGTCTTGTCGTCCAGGCGCAGCAGATCGGCCACGGCCTCGGCCAGCGTGTCGTCACCGACCGCGAAGACATCGTCGCCAAGCAACGCGGCGGCCTCGGCGGCGAGTTTGCGCACCTGCGCCTCGGTGGCGCGGCCGCTGTTCCAGCCGAAACGCACGTCCACCGCGAAGGCGTGGGCGCAATAAGCGACATCGACTCCCGGATACTGCGCCAGCAACGGCTGCAGGCGCGTCTCCAGCGCGGACTCGCCCACGCCGGCCGTGCGCAGCTGCACGTAGCACTGGGCGCGGCCCACGAGCTTGCGGCGCACGAGCCGCGGCAGTACCTCGTTGGCCCACATCGGTTCCAGCTCGTTCGGCGGCCCGGGGAGCATGATGAGCACCTTGCCGTCCTGCTCGATCCACAGGCCGGGCGCCGTGCCGAAGGGGTTGGGCAGCACCTCGGCGCCGTCCGGGCGCCAGGCCTGTTTGAGATTGTTGTGCGTCATCTTCCGGCCGATCGCGGCGAAGCGCGCCGTGATCGCCTTCTCGACTTCGCGATCGAACACGAGCTTCCGGCCGAGCACCTCCGCCACCGCCTCGCGGGTGCGGTCGTCGCTCGTCGGTCCGAGGCCGCCGGTCGTGATCACCACCGCCGAGCGGGTCCAACTGCGGGCAACCTGCGTGGCGATCGTGTCGGAGTCGTCGGGCAGCACGATGTTGGCGGCGAGCTGCACGCCGCGGCGGGAGAGCTGCCCGCCGATGTAGGTGAGGTGCCCGTTCGGCGTGCGGCCGAGCAAGAGCTCGTCGCCGAGCGTGAGCAGTTCAAAGCGTTTCGGCGCGGAAGGCGCCACGGGGGCTGGTTTTTTGGCCATAGGAGGCGGAGCCCCGACCGTAGGGCATTCCCCGAAAAATGCCAGCTTCGCGACGGTCGCCCGCCGCACACTCGCCGTCGACAGCCCGCCACCCGCCCGCCACAGTCCCCGGCTCCAGCACGGCTCGCTCCGCCCAGCCGCCCACCTTCTTCCGTCCACCGCCCACCGTCCACCGGTCACCGATGTCCGCTCCCGATCTCAAGGCCAAGGTCCGCGCCCTGCCCGACAAGCCCGGCGTCTACCTGATGAAGGACCGCCTCGGGCAGATCATCTACGTGGGCAAGGCCAAGAGCCTGAAGAAACGGGTCTCCTCCTACTTCACCCGCTCCCGCGCCGCCACCGCCCAGCCGAAGATCCGTGCGCTCATCGACCTCATCCACGACTTGGACACGATCGAGGTCCGCTCCGAGCCCGAGGCCCTGCTCCTCGAGGGCAAGCTCATCAAGGAGTGGAAACCCAAGTACAACACCGACTTCGTCGACGACAAACGCTTCCTCCTCGTCCGCGTCGACCTCGCCTCCGAACTCCCGCGCTTCGCGCTCACCCGCCTGCGCAAGGCCGACACTGCCCGCTACTTCGGCCCCTTCCCGCACAGCAGCCTCCTGCGCCGCACCCTCGCGCAGATGCGCAAACAGTACGGCGTCCTCCTCGGCGACGCCCGCCCGCAAGCCCAGCCCGACGGCCGCTGGCAGCTCTACGATGACGTGCGTGCCGAGCTCTACGGCCACGCCAACCTCGTCACCGCGCAGGAGTACCGCGCCCGCGTGGAGCAGGCCGTCACCTTCCTCGACGGCAAGTCCCGCGAATGGCTCGAGGAGCTCCGCGCTGAGATGCAGCGCGCGGCCGCCGCGCAGGAGTACGAGAAAGCCGCCGAGCTGCGCGACAGCGTCTTTGCCCTCGAGCAGACGCTCCAGAAGGCCCGCCGCTTCGAGCGCGCCCCCGATGTGCTGCGCACCGACGCCGTCGCCCTCGAGTCCCTGCGCGACGCGCTCCACCTGCGCGCGCTGCCGGCCCGCATGGAGTGCTTCGACATCTCGCACATCAGCGGCACGTTCGTCGTCGCCTCGATGGTGCACTTCCGCGACGGCCGGCCCGACAAGAACGAATACCGCCGCTTCCAGATCCGCAGCTTCATCGGCAACGACGATTTCCGCGCAATGGAGGAGGTCGTGGGCCGCCGCTACCAGCGCCTCGCGCACGAGCAAAAGCCGCTGCCCGACCTCATCGTGATCGACGGCGGCCGCGGCCAGATCGGCGCCGCGCTGAAGGCCTTTCTCGCGCTCGAACTCACGCCGCCCGCGCTCGTCGGCCTCGCGAAGAAACACGAGACCATCATCTTCGCCGACGACCGCGAGCCGCTGAACCTCCCGCTCAACCACCCCGGCCTGAATCTCCTCCAGCGCCTGCGCGACGAAGCCCACCGTTTCGCCAACACCTACAACGCCGATCTGCGCTCGCGCAAAATCCGCGAGTCGGTCCTCGACGAGTTCGACGGCCTCGGCGCCAAGCGCCGCGCCACGCTCCTCGCGTATTTCGGCTCCATCGACCGCCTGCGCGCCGCGCAACCCGCCGAGATCGCCGAGGTCGAAGGCTTCGGCCCCAAGCTCGCCGCCGAGCTCCACGCCTTCCTCAATCCGCCGGGACCTCCCGCGTCCCCGTAGCTGCGCAAACGTATCCACCTCCCCGTCGTCTCCTACTCTTGCTCCTACTCCTGCTCCCGCTCCCGCTCGGCCCCACTTCGTTCTCGTTCTCCTGCTCGTTCTCGTTCTCGTTTTCCTTCTCCTCTCCGCTCATGCGCCGTCTCCTGTTTCCCGTCGCCTTCGGCTCCGCCCTCCTCCTCGCCGCCGCGCTGCGCGCCGAGGTGAAGCTCGCCGCCGTCTTCACCGATCACGCCGTCCTCCAGCGCGACGCTGTGATCCCGATCTGGGGCACCGCCAAGCGCGGGGAGAGGATCACCGTCACTTTCCGCGGCCAGACCCTCGTCACCAAGGCCGACCGCGACGGTCGCTGGCGGATCGACCTCGCCCCGCTGCCCGCCCAGCCCTACCCGGCCGACCTCGTCGTCGACGGCTCCAACACGATCACCCTGCGCGATGTCGTCGTGGGCGACGTGTGGCTCTGCTCCGGCCAGTCCAACATGGAATGGCCCGTCCGCCTCTCCGACGACGCCGCCACCGAGGCCGCCACCGCCAACCTCCCGCTCATCCGCCACTTCAAGGTCGCCACCCAGATCGCGCGCGACCAGCCCGCGGCCGAGATCCAGGGCGAGTGGACCGTCTGTGCGCCCGATACGGCGCCGCATTTCACGGCCGTCGGTTTCTTCTTCGCGCGCGAAATCCACCGCACCCTCGGCGTGCCGGTCGGCCTGCTCAACGTCTCCTGGGGTGGCACCCCGATCGAGTCCTGGCTCTCGCCCGCGATGCTCGCCGCCTCGCCCCATGCCGGGTCCGTCGCCAAGGCCTGGGCACAGACTGTCGCCGAATACCCGGCCAAGAAGGCCGCCCACGGCCAAAAGATGGCCGAGTGGCAGAAACGCGCCGAGGCCGCCCAGGCCGCCGGACAGCCCGAGCCGGCCGACAAACCCTGGCGCCCCGCCGGCCCCGGCCTGCCCGAGGAGCCGACCGTATGCTGGTTCGGCATGACCGCCCCCGTGGTCCCATACGCGATCCGCGGTTTCCTCTGGTACCAGGGCGAGTCCAACTGCGGCCGCGAAGCCGAGTACCGCGACCTCTTCCCCGGCCTCATCTCCGGCTGGCGCGACGCCTGGGCGCAGGCCGCCCGGCCCGCGACTCCCGCCGAGGAGCCCCGCAAGAAGAAGCGCGGCAAGGAGGCCAACACTCCCGCCGCAACCACGCTGGCGCCCGCCGCCGCACCGCTTCCGTTTCTCTTCGTCCAGTTGCCCAACTACGCCGACAACAACCCGACCGCCACCTGGTGGGCCCGCCTGCGCGAAGCCCAGACCGCCGCCCTCGCCCTCCCGGCGACCGGCATGGCGGTGACAATCGATCTGGGCGAACCCGCCAACATCCACCCGCCCCATAAACAGGAAGTCGGCCGCCGCCTCGCGCTCGTCGCCCGCGCCCAAGTTTTCGGCGAAGGCGTCGACTCCTCCGGTCCCACCTACGTCGAGCACTCGCTCGAGGGCGACGGCTCGATCCGCATCCGTTTCGACCACGCCGAGATCGGCCTGGTCTGCCGCGGCCCGCGCGTGCTCGGCTTCCAAGTCGCCGGCGCCGACCGGGTGTTCCAGCCCGCCGAGGCGAAGATCGACGGCGACTCGATCATCGTGCGCAGCGACAGCGTGAAAGCCCCGCTCGCCGTGCGCTACGCCTTCGCCAACGACCCGCAGCCCGACGCCAACCTCTACAACGGAGCTGGCCTCCCCGCCGCCCCCTTCCGCACGGACAACTGGTAGGCCTGGCGGAAGGAGTTGAAGTTGAGGGTTGAAGTTTAGGTTGAAAGCCGCGGCGAGCATCCGTGGCGCGGGATTCATCCCGCGATGGCCGGCGTGATCGCCAAGTCCGACGGAGCCTTTTGGGGCCAAGGACCGCGGCCCGGGGCTACAGCCGGCGCCACAGGCGCGCCCCATCGTTCTCGTTCTCATTCTCCTACTCGTTCTCTCCGTCCGGAGTTCGAGACCCAAAACCCGAATCCAAGCCTGAACCCGAGAGAACGAGAAGGAGTTGGAGAACGAAAATGATTCGTTAACGCTCAGCTCTTCCCCAGCGCGCGGCACTCCGCCAGGAGTCGCATCGTCTCGTCGAAGATGTCGGCCGGCACGAGCTTGCCACGGATCTGCGGGTAGACTTTCTCCGAGATCGCGCGCCACTCGGCTTCGACCTCGGGGGCGACCGGCTGCACCTTGAGGCCGCGTTTCTCCATCGCCACCACCGACTCCGCCATCTCGCGACGCCCGGTAGCCTTGATCTCCTCGCCCGCTTTGGCGGCGGCCTCGAGCAGCTTCGCGCGCGTCGCCGCCGGGATCTTCTCCCAGGTCTCCTTGCGCACGACGAGCGCGCCGACCAGCGGCGCCCAGTTCAGCTCCAGCATGTGCGGCGCACGCGTGTCGACCTGCGCGGCCATGGCGAAAAACGGCGGCAGCGGCACGGCGTCGATCAGGCCGGTCGAGAGGCCGGGCACGATGTCCGCGGTCTCGAGCGCCTTCGCATCAAATCCGGCCGATTGATACAGCTCGACCTGCGCCGGATTACCCGACCAGCTGAAGAGCTTGAGCTGGCGCAGATCCTCCGGGTGCAGGATCGGTTCCTTCGCGAAGAAACGCACCCAGCCGGAGTCGACCCAGAAGAGGACCACGAAACCCTTCTTCGCCATGCGTTCCTGCAGCAACGGATGCAGCCGCTCGCCCACGTAGTCGACCTCGGCGAGGGAGTGGAAACCCATCGGGATGTTCTGCAGGCCGGTGACGCCCGGCTCGATCTCGGCCAGGCCCACCGCGGTGAGCATCGTCGCCTGCAACGAGTTCACCTGCATCAGCCCGACCATCTCGGCCTCGCCGCCGAGCTTGCCGCCGGCGAAGATGTTCAGATCGACCGTGCCGCCCGACTCCTTGCGCCAGGTTTCGGCCATCGTCATGAGTGTCTTGTGATAGGAGGTGCCGACTGGCGCGAGCGTGCCGAGCTTGAGCTTCGGCGCGGCAACCGCACCGGCGGCGAGCGTGGCGGCCAGACCCGCCGCGAGCGCGCGGCGGGCGAATCGGGAGAAGGAGGAGAGGATCATGGCGAAAACGTTCCGGCCGGAGCGGTCAGCGGGCGGGCTGGGCGAAGGAGGTGTCGAGGAAGAGGTCGTCCTTGCGGGCGAGAAGCCAGCGGGCCCGCCGTTGCAGGACGAGGTTGGCGAGACGCTGTTCCGGAGCGGCATCGACATCCACCGCGAGCGCGCGTTCCAGCAGCGCCGCGAATTGCGGATAGTCCTGCTGCTCGACACACACCGCCTCCGCGAAACTCACGAAAGGTCCCACTTGGCGCCCGCGTCCCAGCTCGACCGCCTTCTCGAAATGCGCGCGCGAGCGCGCCATGGCGTCGCCCGCCACGCCTTGCCGTGCCATCTCATAGGTGATGAGAAAACCATGGATCGAGCCATCGCCCCAATCGGCGTCGAGCTCGGCCGCGCGGTCGATCAGCGCCTCCATCTGCGGAATCTCCGCGAGGCGCGCCGGATCGTCCTTGCTGAGCGCGATGACGGAGGCCCACGCCGCCGCCGTCCAGTAAAGTTGCGCCACATCGGCCTTGGCGAAACCGCGCACCGCCGCGCGCGGATCGGCGGCCAGCGCCGCGCGCAGGCCCTTGCGCCGCACCTCGAGCCCGCGCAGTCCGTAGTCGCGCGCCCGCAGGTAGAGGCGCCTGGCCCGCTCCCGCAACGCCTGCGCCGCGGCGTAGTCGGTCGCCTCCAGTTCGTCGGCGTCCTGGTGCACGAAAGCGAAGGCGTACTGCGTGAACCCGCTCGACGCCGCAAGCAGGAGCCCGCGGTGCTCGGGGCTCTCGGCGAGCAGGCTCTCCATGAGCTTCAGGCTGAACGGCACCGCCGCCTTCACGAGTTCCGGGTCGTCGTCGGTAGCGAAGGTCCCGCCGCCACCGCTCGCGAGCGCATCGCCCAGCTTGTTGACCGCCAGCTTGTTGATCGAGCAGGCCGAAAACCCGCCGGCCAACAGGACGGCAACCACACCCCGGGACAGGACTCGCAGCGCAACCATGGAGCCGGCGTTGAAACAAAGCCCCCCCGCCAAGGCGAACACGAAACCACCCGCGCCGCGGCGCGCTTTGCGCGCGGGTTCAGGGTTCTGAGTTCACGGTTCAGGGTTCGAAGTTCGGAGTTCAATGCCCCCTGTTCGATGTTCGCGCTCGCGGGTTGCCGCCACCGCGCGAACGCCGCCATCGGGCCGACACCCCGGTTTCACCCGGCCGCCACACAACCGGCCCTAAAAACGTTGTCCACTCGTGGCCGGGTGGCACGCTCCCGTTCGTCTCGAAAACCACGCACCACCGTGCCCCCCACCACTCTCACCGACCCGACCACCGCGCGACCCTCGGGTTTTCCGTTCGTCACCGACCGGTACCGCGTCCGCTTGGCCAGTTGCGAAGCCGACCTGCGCTCCGCCCAGCGTCTGCGCTTCGAAGTCTTCAACAAGGAGCTCAACGAGGGACTGGAGTCGGCCTGGCTCACCGGGCACGACGAGGACCGTTTCGACGCCGTCTGCGCCCACCTCATCGTCGAGGAGAACACCACCGGGGTGATCGTCGGCACCTACCGCATGCTCCCCGGCCCCGTGGCGGCGTCTTCGGGACTCGGTTACTACAGCGCGCAGGAGTTCGATTTCGCGCCCTTCGAACCGTTCCGCGCGCAGATTCTCGAGCTCGGTCGCGCCTGCGTGCACCACGATCACCGCAACCAGACCGTGGTCGGCATCCTCTGGCGCGGCATCGCGCTCTACGCGCGCTCCTGCGGCGCCCGCTACCTGCTCGGCTGCAGCTCGCTCACCTCGCAGGACCCGGTCGAAGGCGCCGCGATGTACCGCCAGATCGAAGGCAAATACCTCGCCCCCGCGGCCTTTCGCACGAAGCCCACGCCCGACTACCGCTTTCCGCTGCCCGCCACCGACGGCCATTCCGCCAAGGTGCCGCGGCTGATGGCAGCCTACCTGCTGATCGGCTGCCGCATCTGCGGCGAACCCGCCATCGACCGCGAGTTCAAGACGATCGACTTCCTCACCCTGATGGATCTCGAGAACGTCCCCGCCGCCGTCGCCCGCAAGTACCTGATCTGAGGCGGAAGCCCGCGCAGCGGCTCCGTTCCTCGGGCTGCACTACGCACGGGCGGCCCGGGCACCGCCCGTCGCCGCGGAGGTCCGTGGCGCGGGATTCATCCCGCAATCGCCGACAGAAAAGCGGAAGTCGGCATCGCCTCTCGGACCAGGCTTCGCGGTCTGAAGAAGGCCCGCGCCACGGCGTGTGGCGTCAGCGAAGCTTCATCGCCACGGCGAGGCGCCGTCGTCGAAGTTGAAGGCGTAAGCCGAGAGCCGCCCCGTCCTCCCCGCTTCGCGCCTTGCCGCACCGTGGCGGCGGCTCCACCAAGTGAGCCGTTCGCGCCATGTCGACCGATCACCGCCCACCGTCCACCGCACCCGCCCGCCCGCCGTTCACACTGCGCCGCCGCCTGCGCGCGGCGTGGCGGCTCTCGGCCCTCGGCGCCGCCTTCGTCTACAGCGCGCTGCTCTTCCTCGTCACCGCCGGCCCGTGGTCCGGGTTCCGCCGGCGCTCGCTCTGGCTGCACCGCACCTGCCGCCTCATGCTGCGCACGCTCAACGTCCGCTTCACCGTCGAGGGTGCGGCGCGACCGCGCACCGGCGTCGTCGCCAGCAACCACGTGAGTTACCTCGACATCCTCGTCCTCGCCGCCGCCACCCCGCAGGTCTTCCTCGCCAAGTCCGAGGTGCGCGACTGGCCGGTGGTCGGCTGGTTCGCCCGCGGCGCCGGCACCCAGTTCATCGACCGCAACCGCCGCAGCGATGTCGCCCGCCAGAACGCCGACTTCACCCACATCGTCGAAAACGACGCCGTGCTCACCCTCTTCCTCGAGGGCACCAGCACCGACGGCAGCACCGTGCGCCCGTTTCGTTCCTCGCTCCTCGAACCGGCGATCGAACACCGCTGGCCCGTCACGCCCGCGGCGATCCACTACACCTGCACCGGCGCCGATGTCGCGCAGGACGTCTGCTGGTGGGGCGACATGGGATTCTTCGAACACCTTTTCCGCCTCATCCGCGCCGACTCGGTCACCGCGCACCTGCGCTTCGGGAGCGCCATCGCGGCCGGCGAGGACCGCAAGGCGCTCGCGGGCCGCCTCCACCAGGAAGTCGTCACGCTGAAGACGCTCGCCGAGCGCGCCGCCTAACTCCCCGCCATGCCGCCCACTCCCGCCACCCGGCCGCTGCGCGTCTTCCTGCCGCCCAACCTCGCCGCCTGCGCCCCGCGCGACGCCATCCCGCTGAAGATCGAAGGCTCGCCCTCGAATCTTCCCGCGGTCCTCGCCGCCGCCTGCCCCGGCGCCGGCCCGTGGCTGCTCCCGATGAAACGCGCCGAACTGCGCGTACTCATCCACCTTCTACGCGGCCAACCCGTCTTCCGCTGGGTCAACCTCCCCTTCGAGCCCATCCCGTGGCGCGGCGACGATCTCGCCACCGTGAGCGCGCTCCTGGCCGAGACCGCGGAAACGAAATCCCAGAGCCCAAATCCCAAACTCCAAACTCCGGACACCGGGAAAACCGCACCGCGCCCTGGCCCATCCGCCTCCGGCAACCCTGAACCCGGAACCCGGAACCCGACACCCGCGCCAAGCGCGCCGAGCGCGCCCGACCGCGCCGCGCTCATCGCCCAGCTCGCCGGCTCCCGCAAACCCTTGGGCGCCCCGCGCCCCTCGCTGCCGCCCGCACAGCGCACCTGGCGCAGCCCCAATGTCCCCCCGCTGCGCCCCGGCCAGAGCCTGGGCCCCGCCGTACCCGCCGGCACCGCCCTCGTGGTCGACGGCTCCGAGCACTTCCTCGCCATCACGCTGCCCTCGCGCGAAAACATCGCGTACCCGGCGATTCTCGACGCCGTGAAGTCCGCCGGCTTCCAGCTCGAGGCCAGCACCCGCAAGTGGTGGCTGCGCGACCGCCACCGGACCCTCACCTTCCTCGCCTCCTACTGGGAACGCCTGGAGCAGGGATGGAACGCCCAGTTCACCGACAACTTCCGCCGCAACACCGCCAAGCTCCGTCTCGCCTCCATCGCCACCAGCGTGACCACCATCGGCGACGAATTCGAGGTCTCCGTCGGGATCGAGGCGGGCGGCGCCTCGCTCGACACGCTCAAAGCCCAACTCGCGCAGGGCCGCGGCTATGTCGAACACGCCGGCGCCGTCTATCTCGTGCCCGCCGCCGCGGTCGAGAAACTGCACCAGGCCCAGCAGGCGCTCGCGGGCACGCTCGACGCGCCTTTCCTACCCGGCGCCCGCCGCCGCATCGCCCGCAGCCGCGCCGCCGAGCTCCAGGAGACCCTCGAGAGCCTTTCACCCAACTTCCGCCCCCCCGAGGAATGGCGCGCGCAGACCGACGCCCTCCGCCAGCTCACCGCCCTGCCCGCCGCGCCCATCCCGGCCGCGCTCGCCGCCACGCTCCGCCCGTATCAGAACCTCGGCGTCGCCTGGCTTTGGCACCTCCACCGCCACGGCCTCGGCGGCGTCCTCGCCGACGAGATGGGCCTCGGCAAGACCGCCCAAGCCGTCGCGCTGCTGAGCGCCCTGCATTCCACCCCCTCCATCCCTGAACCCCAAACCCTAAACCCTAAACCCGCGACGAGGGAAGCGCCGCCACCGAGCCGCGGCGCTTCCCACGTCGTCTGCCCCGCCA